>JAVWEY010000130.1:0-503 GCA_036641395.1 Erysipelotrichaceae bacterium | reverse complement strand
GAAAGCAGTAAAAAATAACATGCAATTCTTCAATACTAATGCAACTACAGGGTCATGTATAGTTGGAGCAGCAGTAGCATTAGAAGAACAAGGACCACAAGCAAGTGAAGCAGTAACAGCTATTAAGACTGGTTTAATGGGACCTTTAGCTGGAGTTGGTGATACATTATTTACAGTGTTACCAAACACAGTAATAGGATCAATAGCAGCATATATGGCTTTAGAAGGAAATCCAATTGGTATTTTCTTATGGATAGCTTTCAATTTATTAAGAATTACATTAATTAAAAAATTCATAACTTTAGGATATGAGCAAGGAACTAAATTAATAAATGATATAGGTGGTTTATTAAAGAATGTAACTGAAGCTGCCAATATATTAGGAATTACAGTAGTTGGTGCATTAGTACCAAGTGTTTTAAATGCTAAGTTTGCATTTGAATGGCAAAATGGAGAAGTATTATTTAGTCTTCAAGAAATAGCAGATAAAATAATGCCAGCAT
>JAVWEY010000129.1:0-503 GCA_036641395.1 Erysipelotrichaceae bacterium | reverse complement strand
AATGCCACACCTTCCTTTAAAGGATTGTATGGATTCCCTGCTGCCACTTGCATTTCAATCAACAATGTCTTGGTGCATGGTATCCCAGATGATACAATTCTGCATCAAGGTGACATTGTATCAGTTGACATCGGTGCTTGCTATCATGGTTATCATGGAGATAGTGCATGGACTTATGCCGTAGGCGAAGTCAGTGAGGAAATTCATGATTTGATGGAAGTAACCAAGCAATCTTTGTACGAAGGTATGAAACAAGCCAAACCAGGGAATCGTGTAGGGGATATATCCCATGCTATTGCAGATTATGTATATAGCCATGGATATACAATCCCACAAGATTTTAGTGGTCATGGTATTGGAACTTCGGTACATGAGAATCCGATCGTTCCTAATTTTGGCCCACCGGGCAAAGGAATGCGTTTATTTGAAGGCATGACTATTGCCATTGAACCGATGGTTCATATGGGAAAGGCACAAACGCGTGTTCTTAAAGACGACTGGAC
>JAVWEY010000128.1:0-503 GCA_036641395.1 Erysipelotrichaceae bacterium | reverse complement strand
CAAACTGAAAGACCAGCTATACCACAAGCCATTGTTCTTAGTATTTCCATATCATGAAGTGCCATTTCAAGTGATTCATATGAATACTTGTCATGCATATAGTGAATTACATTTAAAGTGTTTACATATAATCCTGCAAGCCATGCTGAGTATTCCTCAAATCTTGCATTTACTTCATCATAATCCAATATATCTCCCTCTATAACTTCCATCTTTGGAGCTATCTGAGCCCCAGATTTTTCATCTAGAGCATATAGAAGTGTCTTTGCTAGATTTACTCTCGCTCCAAAGAACTGCATTTGCTTTCCTATTCTCATTGCTGATACACAGCAAGCTATACCATAGTCATCTCCAGTAAACTTCTGCATTAAATCATCATTTTCATACTGTACTGAACTAGTGTCTATAGATACCTTTGAGCAAAAATCTTTAAATTCTTTTGGTAGTTGAGTAGACCAAAGAACTGTTAGGTTTGGCTCTGGTGATGGCCCTAATGTATATAG
>JAVWEY010000127.1:269-507 GCA_036641395.1 Erysipelotrichaceae bacterium | reverse complement strand
CACCCCGTAAATCCGTTGTAGCATTTGGTTATTGCTATCACCACGCCAATACGCACCTGAAATGTTCATTAGTTTGAATTGCTGTAATTTATTTGTAGATGGCACATGTGGTCCTCTACATAAATCGATAAATTCCCCTTGCTCATAAATCGTTACAAGTTCTTCGGCAGGAATTGCTTCTAAAAGCTCAAGCTTTAAATAGTCATGCTCAAACATTTGACTCGCTTGTTCTCTCGTT
>JAVWEY010000127.1:0-240 GCA_036641395.1 Erysipelotrichaceae bacterium | reverse complement strand
CAATCTTTTTCATTTCACGTTCAATTACATCTAAATCTTCTGGCACTAACGTATGAGTCATTTCAATATCATAATAAAACCCGTTTTCAATTACTGGACCTACACCAAATTTTGCATCTGGATATAAACGTTTTACCGCTTGTGCTAACAAATGCGCTGTTGAATGACGGATTACCTCTAAGCCTTCTTTTGACGCAACATCATATAGAGAAATTTCAGCATCCACTAGAATTGGTCGTG
>JAVWEY010000126.1:272-507 GCA_036641395.1 Erysipelotrichaceae bacterium | reverse complement strand
CATTACATTGAGCTGTAATTGCCCTGCTTCTGCTGCAAAAGTAATCGTCAAATCATTACCGATCACTTTAAAAGCAATTTGATTCACCACTTCTGGAATAACTGGATTTACTTTTGCAGGCATAATCGATGAACCTGCTTGTAATTCAGGTAATCGAATTTCCCATAAACCAGTACGAGGTCCAGAACTAAGTAAACGTAAATCATTACAAATTTTAGAAAGTTTAACCGCTAAG
>JAVWEY010000126.1:0-262 GCA_036641395.1 Erysipelotrichaceae bacterium | reverse complement strand
TCTGATTCACTTGCGTCGCATAACCATGTGGTGTATTTACACCCGTACCAATAGCCGTTGCACCTAAATTTATTTCTAATAAAAGTTCACGTGTTTTTTTAATTAAGCGTACATCTTCTTTTAATAGCGTTGCAAAAGCATGAAACTCTTGTCCTAAAGTCATGGGTACAGCATCTTGTAATTGAGTACGCCCCATTTTTAAAACATGTTGGAATTCAGCCGATTTAATCAGCAGTGAATGAATAAGCTGATTTATTTTTTC
>JAVWEY010000125.1:0-510 GCA_036641395.1 Erysipelotrichaceae bacterium | reverse complement strand
CATATAGAACGAGCTTTACCCATAATCTGCGAAAATATGGATTTTATTCAATCTAATTTATATAAAAATAGTAATGAATATATTAAAAGAAATAATAAAATTTTATATTATGATTGTACTAATTATTATTTTGAAATTGAAGAAGGAGATGGTTTAAAACAATATGGCAAATCAAAAGAAAACAGACCTAATCCAATTGTTCAGATGGGCTTATTTATGGATGGAGATGGTATACCTTTAGCTTTTGATATTACATCTGGTAATACTAATGAACAGGTTACATTACAACCACTAGAAAAAAAAATAATTAATGATTTTAAATTTTCTGAATTTATAGTATGTACAGATGCAGGACTTGCTTCAACAGCTAATAGAAAATTTAATGATAAGGATAATAGAAAATTTGTAACCACTCAATCTTTAAAAAAATTAAAAGACTATTTAAAAAATGAATCTTTGGATTTAACAAAAGGATGGCACTTACCTAATGATACAAAAACTTACAATATA
>JAVWEY010000124.1:0-517 GCA_036641395.1 Erysipelotrichaceae bacterium | reverse complement strand
CAGATTACGGGAAAAAATAAGCAAGAAATTCATGCGATCAAGCAAAGGATGCAGAGGATCAACCGCCTGTTCTAATACACGAAGATGAAAATCTAGAATAGAAAGTTCACGGTTAATATAGCGATCATTATATGTATATTCTATTTGTGTAGGAGATGGGTCTGCTGCAGTATTCATACCTAACCTATGCTTGTTCTAAAGTAATTCATATCTATCTAAGTATGCTTCAAAATTGTGACAATTTCATAAAAAAAAGCCCAATAATTTATAATGCTGATCAGCTGAGGAGTTTTGCAATTAACTCCTTAACTTTTTAATTATTCACGACGGAGTCTTATCGTTTTAAATCAAATACTTGGAGCTCATTTGTTCTTTTGTTTCGCCAAAAGAACCAAAAGCATTTGTCATCCGCAAAACTCGTCAAATCCCTTTTATTAATTAATCGCAGAAACCTTACTTTTTTAAAATAGTTTTGCCTCGAACAGTTGCGGTTGACGTTTCCGTGTATCAAATAACA
>JAVWEY010000123.1:249-518 GCA_036641395.1 Erysipelotrichaceae bacterium | reverse complement strand
GACTTGATCTAGAATACTAGGATTAGCTCTTCCTGTTCTTATTGTAGTTAAATTTACTCCTAATGCTTCAATTGCTTTATCCATCTTACTTTTTGTGTTATCTAAAATTTCACTCATTTGTGTACCTTCTTTCATATCTACTTAATATTTTACCATGAATTAGCACGTTTGATAAGTTTATTTTTTAGTAATTACTGTTCCATTAATATCACCTTGAACAGCTTTAAGAATATTACCTTTTTCATTCATATTAAACACCACTAGATCTA
>JAVWEY010000123.1:0-239 GCA_036641395.1 Erysipelotrichaceae bacterium | reverse complement strand
CCATAACTTGTAAATTTTGTTGAATTAAATCCATGTATGTAAGGTGGTCATATCTTTTAGCATCTGGATTGTTTTTAGGATCACAGTTATAAACTCCATCAACTCCATTTTTAGCCATTAGAATTACATCTGCTTTAATTTCACTTGCACGTAAAGCAGCTGTTGTATCTGTAGAGAAATAAGGATTACCTGTTCCTGCTCCAAATATTACTATTCTTTTCTTTTCTAAATGACGTAAT
>JAVWEY010000122.1:0-519 GCA_036641395.1 Erysipelotrichaceae bacterium | reverse complement strand
CCTTGTCCATAAACAACTGCACAATCACTCTTAATAACAAACGTTTCCTGCCCCTGAATCTCTTGTCTGGTCTGTTGAATATCCTCCATATGCATACTCCCTTACTTCACTTTCAAATCGGTCTTAATCTTAGTCGTAGAGACCCCTTCCGTACGAGGTAGATAGATGACTTCACAAAACTCTGCCAACTCATCAAACTTCCCTTTCCAATCATCACCCATGACAAAAGCATCTACATGATACTTCGCAATATCCTTAGGTTTTTGATCCCATGATTCTTCTAAAATAACTTCATCGACATAACGAATCGCTCTTACGATATCCATTCGATCATCTTCTGAATAATAAGCTTTCTTGCCTTTACCAGCATTAAACGCATCACTAGAAACAGCCACAATCAAATAATCACCCTGTTCCTTCGCTCTTCTTAAAATATTTAAATGCCCTTTATGAAATAAATCAAAGGTACCATATGTAATTACTTTTCTCATCGTTTGCCTCCCTTATGAGTCTTTAGAA
>JAVWEY010000121.1:0-520 GCA_036641395.1 Erysipelotrichaceae bacterium | reverse complement strand
AAAGCTAGATGATTTAACAATTGAAGATTGGTTTAGTCACACACCACATTTCTTTGAAACTAATTTCTGGCATATGTGGCAAACAACTTTTGCATTCCAAAAGTGGTCTAGTCTTTTTGAATTCAAACGTTATATGGGTCGTATGATACTTGAATTCTCTCGTATTAATACATTAGAAGGTGTTACACGTACTCCATATAATCAATATGATTCAGTAATTCTTCCATTAAAAACTTACTTAAGTAATTATGGTGTTGATTTTAATACTAGTAGTACAGTAACTGATTTAGACTTCAATAAAGGTGAAGGAATAACAGTAACTGCAATTCACGTAGAAGAAGATGGTAATGAAAGAATTATAGATTTAAAAGATGGTGACGTTTGTATTATGACAGCTGGTTGTATGACAGATTGTGCAACTTTAAGTGATATGAATTCAGCTCCAAAATATGAACCAAATGGTACAATATCAGGAGATCTTTGGTCTAAAATATCAGGAAAGAAACCCGGACTTGGTAAT
>JAVWEY010000120.1:0-528 GCA_036641395.1 Erysipelotrichaceae bacterium | reverse complement strand
GGTACAAAAGTAATTTCGTTGATTCTTGCAATCGCCTCGTTGATTTTTTCTCTGCTAACACCAGAAATTTCGATTCTTCCGATCTCGCCAACTTCTTCAATTGCGATAACCGTGTCAGTATCTTTCTGCATTTGCTGAATGATTTTTCCACCAGGTCCGATTACAGCACCGATGAAATCTTTAGAGATTTCCATCATTACCATTTTAGGAGCGTGAGGTTTCACGTCTTCTCTTGGAGCAGAAATAGTTTCATTCAATTTATCTAAAATATGAAGTCTTCCGTTTCTAGCTTGTAGAAGCGCTTTCTCCATAATATCCATAGAAAGTCCCTGGATCTTGATATCCATCTGACAAGCAGTGATTCCGTCTGCAGTTCCTGTTACTTTAAAGTCCATATCACCTAAGTGATCTTCGTCTCCTAAGATATCAGAAAGTACAGTGAATTTTCCAGTTTTTACGTCAGTTACCAATCCCATTGCAATACCAGAAACTGGTTTTGTAATTTGAATACCTGCATCCATCAAAGCC
>JAVWEY010000119.1:0-530 GCA_036641395.1 Erysipelotrichaceae bacterium | reverse complement strand
CCGGTACCACCACCAGAAGCAACAGAGAAGTACTTTTTACACTTCTCATTGCATTCCTTCTTGGAGGTACCAGCAAGTGGGTGTTGGAAACGAGTTGGGTTCGTTGAGTTACCAGTAATGGAGACATCAACACCTTCATTCCACATCACGGCGACACCTTCGCGGACATCGTCGCAACCAAAGACACGTACAGCAGACTTAGGTCCTTTAGAGAACGCTTTTTCACGAACAATATTGAGTTTGCTCGTTGCATAATCAAACTTGGTTTCAACATAAGTGAACCCGTTGATACGTGAAATAATATAAGCAGCATCCTTACCAAGACCATTCAAGCACACGCGCAGATCTTCTTTGCGGACTCTGTTGGCACTCTTGGCAATACCGATGGCACCTTCTGCCGCAGCAAAAGATTCGTGACCAGCCAAGAAGCAGAAGCACTTCGTCTCATCGCGGAGAAGCATTGCACCCAAATTACCATGCCCAATACCAACCTTGCGGTCGTCAGCTACGGAACCAGGGATACAGAAAGA
>JAVWEY010000118.1:0-535 GCA_036641395.1 Erysipelotrichaceae bacterium | reverse complement strand
GTGTGAAACTTCATGGACAGCCATTTGTAGAACATATGAATGCCTTTATCAATAATTTGTCTAATGATGATTTACGCATGATGAGTTTGGCAATCATCAAAGAAGTACATACGTTTCTAGATGATCGTGACCCGATGATTATCGTAAGTTTTGTCCCACCATATTATCCACACTCGGGATTTCTAGCGGATGATTCGGTGATGCTGAAGGCTTGTGCGTATATTGCAAAGCGAGCACAAGCGCATCATGAAGACTTTGAAATCAACCATTGTTTTAATGGTTTAACCGATATGGCTTATTTATCACTTAGAGAGCCAGTTGATATTGATCACTTAACTTGTAACTTTCCCTTATGGGGAAAACACTATGAGGTTCCACTTCAGGCAATTCGTGATTTGAATATCGACTTCGTGAACTTTGGACCACTAGGGAAAGATGCGCATAAATATAGTGAACGCATTGATTTAGACTATTCTATGAATACCGCTCTACCACTACTTTGGGAGTTGATTCAACAGCTTGGGCGTTAGTATTA
>JAVWEY010000117.1:0-539 GCA_036641395.1 Erysipelotrichaceae bacterium | reverse complement strand
GATTCTTTATTTCTATTTAAGTAACTAACAAATTCTTTTATACCACCCTCATAAAGGTAATTTTCAACTTTATCTTCTTCTCTTTTATCTACTAAAGTTATACTTATACCTTTATTTAAAAATGCTAATTCTCTTAATCTATTTGATAATATATCAAAATCATATTCAGTTTCTTCAAAGATAGTTGTATCTGGTTTAAAGCTAACTACTGTTCCGTTTGAGTCTGAATCTCCAACAACTTCAAGTCCAGTTAATACATTACCTCTTGAATATTTTTGTCTCCATTCTTTACCTTCTCTAGTAACTGTAACTGTACACCATTCTGATAATGCATTAACAACTGATGCACCAACTCCATGAAGACCACCAGATACTTTGTATCCGCCTCCACCAAACTTACCACCAGCATGTAATACAGTCATTATAACTTCAACAGTTGGTTTTCCCATCTTAGGATGCATACCAACAGGCATACCTCTACCATCATCTGTAACTGTTATTGAGTTATCTTCATTGATTACAACTTCTATTTCCTTACA
>JAVWEY010000116.1:0-544 GCA_036641395.1 Erysipelotrichaceae bacterium | reverse complement strand
TATATCTTGATTATTCAGCAACTACGCCAGTTAAAGAGGAAGTTTTAAATGCTATGATACCATATTTCACAGAGTTTTATGGTAATCCATCTAGCTTATATTCGATTGCGGCGGAATCAAAAAATGCCTTGGAACATGCAAGACATCAGGTTGCTAATTTAATAAATGCAGAAGATAGTGAAATCTTCTTTACAGCCGGACGAACAGAGGCAGATAACTGGGTTCTTGAAGGTGTTAGTGATGCTCTTAAAGCAAAAGGGAACCATATAATTACAACTAAAATTGAACATCATGCAATTCTTCACACATGTGAATTTCTATCCAAAAGAGGCTTTGAAATAACATATTTAGATGTTGATTGCGATGGTTTAATTAATTTAGAAGAACTTGAAAATGCTATAACTGATAAGACAATATTAATTTCAATTATGTATGCAAATAACGAAGTAGGTTCTATACAACCAATAAAAGAAATTGGAGCGTTGGCTAGATCAAAAGGAATTTTATTCCATACTGATGCTGTTCAAGCTTTAGGAAACACTTT
>JAVWEY010000115.1:0-545 GCA_036641395.1 Erysipelotrichaceae bacterium | reverse complement strand
AGCTTTCGTTCCATACGAAAAGGAGCGATTACTCGCTCCCTCATTGTCTTATTTCTTATTTGGACTACCACAATTTGGACAGAACTTCATCAAATCCTCACTTGTAAATCCACATGCTTCATTGGAACACACAAATCCTTTTGTTGGTTTTGCCGTTCCACACTCACTACAGAAGTTTCCTGTATTGACTGCACCACAGCTACAAGTCCAATCAGTTGCGACTGGTTTTGGTTTTCCACATTCGCTACAGAACTTTCCTGTATTAACTGCGTTACAATCACATGTCCAGCCTTCTTTACTTGGTGTCTTTTTTTGAAAGAAAGGATTTTCTTCTTGTTGTCCCATTCCTTCAAACATATTCGCACCAGTTCCACCCGCAGCATTAGCCATACCCATACCTAAAAATCCAGTAAATGCACCTGCTTCATTCGATGCCGCTTTTTCCATTGCCGATGCTTGTGCACCTGCCAAACGACCTGCCGCTACACGAGAATCTGACAACATGATAGCATCATCGATGGTTTCAATGCGTTTTCTAGACTCAT
>JAVWEY010000114.1:0-546 GCA_036641395.1 Erysipelotrichaceae bacterium | reverse complement strand
AGAATAGAAATACTTCTATCAGGTGAATATGATAAAAATGATGCTATTTTCACTCTTCATGTAGGTGTTGGTGGAACTGATGCTAACGACTGGACAGAGATGCTTTTAAGAATGTACACAAGATGGGCAGAAAATCATCGCTTTTCTGTGGAAACTTTAGATTTAATTCAAGGTGACGAAGCAGGTATTAAAAGTGTAACTTTAAGAATAAAAGGTGATTTTGCTTACGGATATTTAAAAGCTGAAAAGGGAATCCATAGATTAGTTAGAATATCACCATATAATGCTAATGGTAAGAGACAGACATCATTTGCATCTGCTGAAGTATTACCAGAACTAACAAAGGATCAGGATATAGATATAAGACCAGATGATCTAAGAGTTGATACTTATAGAGCTGGAGGTGCTGGAGGACAGCACGTTAATAAAACTGAATCAGCAGTTAGAATAACACACATTCCAACAGGAGTAGTTGTGCAGTGTCAAAATGAAAGAAGTCAATTCTCAAATAGAGATACAGCTATGGCAATGTTAAAATCTAAGCTT
>JAVWEY010000113.1:0-557 GCA_036641395.1 Erysipelotrichaceae bacterium | reverse complement strand
AATTCATCACTTTCTGGTTCAAGGAAAATTTGGTGACGTTCCTTATCGGCAAAGCGCACTAACTTATCTTCAATGGATGGGCAATAACGTGGTCCCACGCCTTCCACAAGGCCTGAATACATTGCTGAACGCTCTAAGTTATCACGAATTACTTGATGCGTAAGCGGGGCTGTATACGTTAAGTAACACAATACTTGATCAGCAAATGGCTTGATCGTTTTTGTCTCATAAGAAAACGTGACAAAATCCTCTGTGCCTGGTTGTACCGCAGTCTTTGTGAAATCTATAGAATCCGTATATACTCGTGCTGGGGTTCCTGTTTTCAAACGGAATGTTGAAATCCCCATATCACGCAGTGACTGTGATAAATTTTGTGTCGTAGGCTCATCATCTGGTCCACTATAAACAAAATCATGACCAACCATAACCTTACTTGTCATAAACGTACCAGTTGTCATAATCACAATTTTACTCTCTTCAATAGACCCATCCTGAAGCTGAACCCCTTTTATCTGATTTCCTTCCACAAGCAACTTTTCAATTAGTGCTTCTTTCAC
>JAVWEY010000112.1:0-559 GCA_036641395.1 Erysipelotrichaceae bacterium | reverse complement strand
ATTTTCAGTGGTGGCAAATATAAATCTTACATTTGCTTTTCTTTCAGCCTTACTCTCCCCAAGTCTTTTAAATACACCTTGATCCATAAATACAAATAACTTTTCTTGACCTTCTGGAGATAATCTATGAACTTCATCTAAAAATAAATACCCTCCATCAGCTGATTCTAATGAACCAATATGATCCCCGTCAGCACCTGTAAATGAACCTTTTATATATCCGAATAAACTTGCAGATAATAATTCTGGATTATCTGCATAATCAGCACAATTAAATACTACAAATGGTGCATCTTCATTTACTCTTCCTTTTTGAATAGCATATTTATGTAGTAAACTAGCAATATAACTCTTACCAACTCCACTTGGTCCTGTAAGAAGTATAGACATGCCTTTATTTGGATAGAATACAGCAGACTTACATTGTTCTACAGCATTCTTCAAACTCCCTTTTACTCCTATTAAATCACTAAATACACTTTCTTTTACTTCATCTATATATTCTTCTTTCACTACTCTTTTAATATCTGTATGCCAAAAATACACAGGTCTAGTTTTT
>JAVWEY010000111.1:0-561 GCA_036641395.1 Erysipelotrichaceae bacterium | reverse complement strand
AAAAAGTGTATCAGCAACTACAGCAAATGTAGCTTATGCAGGAGGTGCAGACGAAGATGAGTAAACAAGTATTAGATAAAAAAGATATAAATAAGGTATATACAAGATGGTTATTAGCATCACAAACAGCTTGGAACTATGAAAAAATGCAAGGATTAGGTTATTGCTATGCAATGATGCCAGCATTAAGAAAAATGTACAAAGATAATGATGATGAAATGCAAGCTGCAGTAAAGAATCACTTACAATTCTTCAACTGTAATATAATCACTGGACAATTTGTACTAGGTGCTAACTTAGCTATAGAAGAAAGTGGTGGAGCAGCTTCAAAAGATGCTGTATCAGCTGTTAAAACAGGATTAATGGGACCTTTAGCAGGTGTTGGTGATACTTTATTCGGAGTAACATTAAACACAGTATGTGGATCAATAGCTGCATATATGGCATTAGAAGGAAGTCCAATTGGATGTTACATATGGATTTTAGTAAATATAGCAAAAATTATATTAAGTAATGGGTTTATACACTTTGGATACAAGCAAGGAGTTAAATTAGTTTCAT
>JAVWEY010000110.1:0-564 GCA_036641395.1 Erysipelotrichaceae bacterium | reverse complement strand
TACATCTTCGTCTTGACTTAATTCGATATCGGCAGCGATGTTGTTGTTGGCACGAACTTCAGCTTCGTTACGACCGACATAAACATTCCCTTGCGCATCGTACCAAGCAGGGATACGGTGACCCCACCACAACTGACGAGAAATACACCAGTCTTGAATGTTGTTCATCCATGCCATGTACATGTTGCTGTATTGCTCAGGAACGAATTTGATACGCCCATCTTGTACCGCTTCAATCGCAGGCTGAGCCAGTGGCGCAATTTTTACATACCATTGATCCGTCAATAATGGCTCAACGATCACACCTGAACGATCACCGCGAGGTGGTTTAAGCGTGTACGGTTGGATTTGATCTAACCAGCCTTCAGCTTCTGCTTGAGCAACCAATTGTTTACGTGCGGCAAAACGCTCTAAACCGATGTAGTCCGCAGGCGCAGCAATAGTTTTAGAAATTTGTTCACCTGCTTTCGCGATGTAATCAAACTCAGCCAATACTTCCGCATTTTTGTTGAAGATGTTGATAATTGGCAATTCACAACGCTTTCCGACTTCATAGTCGTTAAA
>JAVWEY010000109.1:0-565 GCA_036641395.1 Erysipelotrichaceae bacterium | reverse complement strand
TTGCATTTTAAAGAAATCTTTCTTCTGAAGCGTAAAATAAAGTAATTTGCAGTATTACAATCGATTTATTGAGTAAAATTTGATAGAATAATAAAGTAAGGATGTGTTTAAAATGATAACAAGTAAAAAAGGTGATCAAGGAATGACTTCATTAAAAGATGAACGTGTTTCTAAATTTGATTGTCGCATTGATTCTTTAGGTAATTTAGATGAAACAATGGCAGCGATTATCTATTTACAAAGTCAGATTGATTCAATTTATGAAGAAGAATTAAAAGCAATCGTAGTAGATTTAACAAGCATTTGTTCTTTGATTGCGAAATATCCAAGTGAATTAGAGGAAAGCCGTTTACTTTGGTTGGAAACTAAAATTAAAGAGTATGAAGACTTTGATGAATCCTTTCATTTCAGTTATCCCTTTAATCAACCAAAGAATGCTCTATGTAATATGGTAAGAAGTATTGTTAGAAGAAGTGAGCGTTCCTTATTAAATACAAAGGTAATAAATCATGAAATTGTGATTGCTTATATGAATCGTTTATCGGATTATTTTTTTGTTTTAAGT
>JAVWEY010000108.1:0-567 GCA_036641395.1 Erysipelotrichaceae bacterium | reverse complement strand
CCTAGTATACTGTTATTGACTTATCTAACAGTCAATTCAATGTACATTCCTTTCTTTCTAAACTTAATTAGACTTGTTAAAATAGTAATGTGAATGTGTACTTTGTTTTTTCCTTGTAGCTTGACTACCACTAGGAGTTTATTGCCACATCTTGTATCGTAATTGAAATAAGTTGGATAAGTCTTTACCCATTTGGGCATATATGAACTTGAATCTCTCACTAGGATCTTTGATACTTTGATGTTGGATTGCACGTCACTTTTGAAAGGTTGGTGTTTCCCATGTTTTATATAGGCATTGATGTTGCCAAATTTGATCACTGCGCTTGCGTTGTTGATTCAGATGGTGAGGTATTTGTTGAACCATTTTACTTCACAAACAATCACGAAGGTTTTTCCATTCTTTTGAAGAATATAAAACCATATCTTAATAAGCGTCATATCGCTGGCTTGGAATCTACTGCTCACTATGCAGATAATCTTATTGCTTTTCTTTTGGACAATAACATCGATACTGGCTTCATTAATCCCATTTCCACAGATTCTGAGCGAAAGAAGCATATTCGTA
>JAVWEY010000107.1:260-568 GCA_036641395.1 Erysipelotrichaceae bacterium | reverse complement strand
TAAAAGATAATGAATCTATTTTATTAGATCCAGCTAAAGTAAATTATTCAATATACAATAATATTCCATCTAATATTCAAAAAATAGAAGAAACTAATCCTACTGTAATGTTTAAAGCAATAAAAAATAAAGTGGAATTAGAAAATATAAGAAATAGTCATATAAAAGATGGGGTAGCTGTTACTAAATTTATGTATTGGTTAAAAACTAATGTAGGAAAAATAGAAATTAGTGAATTAAGTGCTACTAAGAAGTTAGAAGATTTTAGACGTGACCAAGATAAATTTATAGAACCTAGTTTTGATACA
>JAVWEY010000107.1:0-250 GCA_036641395.1 Erysipelotrichaceae bacterium | reverse complement strand
AATAGCAGGATATAAAGAACATGCAGCTATGATGCATTATAGCGCAACAGAAGAAACTAATTATAAATTAGAAGCAAAAGATTTATTATTAGTAGATTCTGGTGGTCAATACTACGATGGAACAACAGATATAACAAGAACATTTGCATTAGGTCCTATATCTAATGAAATAAAAGTACATTACACGAATGTTACTAGGGGACTTATAAGATTATCTATGGTTAAGTTTTTATATGGATGTAGAGGCTAT
>JAVWEY010000106.1:276-575 GCA_036641395.1 Erysipelotrichaceae bacterium | reverse complement strand
GTATTGTTAAGAATAATTCAAGAACCATACAGATTTTTAAAGGAGTCTTGTTGATTATTATTATCCGTTTTGCGGCCTCTGTGTTAGAGTTGAATACCGTTAAGAATTTGGCGGACTCTATTATGAATTGGGGAGTCATCGCAATCATTATTATCTTCCAACCAGAGATTCGAAATATCTTAGAGAAGATAGGGAAGACAAGTGTGTTCTCTAGAATTTCTACGTTGACGGTAAATGAGCGAGAACAACTTGTAGATGAATTAGTAAAATCATGTGCAGAAATGTCAAAGACAAAGACA
>JAVWEY010000106.1:0-266 GCA_036641395.1 Erysipelotrichaceae bacterium | reverse complement strand
ATTCTTTGTCTGACTTTATTAAAACTGGGACTCCTATGAATTCTGTTGTATCCAGTGAATTGTTGTGTTCGATATTCCAATATGGGACACCATTACATGATGGGGCAGTAATTATACAAGGGGTTAAGATTGCTTGTGCTGCGGCTTATTTTCCGCCAACAACAAGAGAGTTACCAACGAGTTATGGAGCACGTCATAGAGCGGCAGTAGGTATTAGTGAGATTACGGATTCCATTACTATCGTAGTAAGTGAAGAAACAGGGAAT
>JAVWEY010000105.1:0-577 GCA_036641395.1 Erysipelotrichaceae bacterium | reverse complement strand
AGTTCCCTTTGATTCTGATAGAAAATTAATGACAACAATAAATACCTATGAGAATAAATTCCTTGTAATGACTAAGGGTGCCATAGATAATATGCTTACTATTTGTAACTATATATATGAAGATGGCGAGATCCTTCCTATGACTTCTGAAATAAGAGTTCATATATTAGAGGAATCTTACAAGATGTCAGATGATGCATTAAGAGTGCTTGGCTCTGCATTTAAAGAAATACCCGATACCAATATAGAGCTTTCTACCTTAGAGTCTGGTTTAGTTTTTATAGGCATGGTGGGGATGATCGACCCTCCTAGATTAGAAGTTAAGGATTCTATAGCCTTATGCAAAAATTCTGGTATAAAAACAATTATGATAACTGGTGATCATAAAAATACCGCCTTTGCCATAGCTAAAGAATTGGGCATTACAGAAAATATAGCTGAAGTTATCTCTGGTCAAGAGTTAGATAAATTAAGTAATGAAAGCTTAATTGAGAAGGTTA
The DNA here is from genome assembly GCA_036641395.1 of Erysipelotrichaceae bacterium. Taxonomy (GTDB): domain Bacteria; phylum Bacillota_I; class Bacilli_A; order Erysipelotrichales; family Erysipelotrichaceae; genus JAVXTH01. The sequence continues at coordinate 77 of JAVWEY010000105.1, read as the reverse complement.
AGACCTTAAGAGTATTTGCAAGAGTTTCTCCAGAACATAAGGTGAATATTGTTAAGGCATTTAAATTTAATGGTAAT
>JAVWEY010000104.1:0-592 GCA_036641395.1 Erysipelotrichaceae bacterium | reverse complement strand
GGTGGTCCAACAATGCTACGTTCTGCAGCAAAAAATCACGCTTACGTAACAGTAATCGTGGATGCAAATGACTATGCCGCTGTTTTAGAAGAGCTAAAAGCAGATAACAAAACGACATTAGAAACACGTCGTCGTTTAGCAGCGAAAGTATTCCGTCATACAGCTGCATATGATTCGTATATTTCAAATCATTTATCAAACGCTATTGGCGAAGAATTCCCAGAAAACATGACGTTAACTTACGAGTTGAAACAAACGTTACGTTATGGTGAAAACCCACACCAAAAAGCAGCATTTTATGCAAAACGTTTAGGCTCGGATTTCTCAATTGCCTATGCAAATCAATTACATGGTAAAGAATTATCTTACAATAACATCCAAGATGCAAACGCTGCATTACAAATTGTAAAAGAATTCGAAATGCCAGCAGCGGTTGCTGTGAAGCATATGAATCCATGTGGTGTTGGTACAGGTGAAACGATTGAAGAAGCATTTAATAAAGCATACGAAGCAGATCCAACATCTATTTTTGGTGGCATTATCGCGCTAAATAAAGAAGTTGATGCTGCAACAGCAACGAAATTAAGTGAAA
>JAVWEY010000103.1:0-593 GCA_036641395.1 Erysipelotrichaceae bacterium | reverse complement strand
AATACTTTGTTAGCATCTTCAACACCGTATTGAGTACGATAAGTTGCTTCGTTATTTCCTTCTTCACCTTTAAACATTACATAAGAAATTTTACCATCTTTGTTTAAATCATATTTATCATAATCTTTTAATAAATATTCTCCAACCATCTTACCTTGTAAATGTCCAGCTTCAGCAGCATCTGTACCGATAAATGCACATTTTTCATAACTCTTAACAACACTACTATCAACTTCACGATTGAAGAAGATTACAGGAATGTCTTTAGCTTTTGCTTTATCAACAATTGCTTGAGCAGCATCTACAGATTTTGTGTTAACAAGATTAACGACTAATACTTTTGCACCTTTAGTAATTGCAGTATCGATTTGTTCAGATTGAGTCGTTTGGTTATTGTTACCATCATAATTTTGAGCAACAATTCCAGCATCTTTAAGTTGTTTATCTAAGACAGCTCTTACACTTGAAATATATGGATCGGCATTGCTATAGTAGAATACATGAACTGTAGCTTCTCCTCCTCCTGATTCCTTTTTATCAGAACCACAACCAGTTAGTGCGATACCCATACAAAGTACCATTGCACATGATAA
>JAVWEY010000102.1:0-600 GCA_036641395.1 Erysipelotrichaceae bacterium | reverse complement strand
ACCCAGCTTTAAGTTATGGACTACCAGCCTTCTTAGTAAATCATGGTGGGGTAAACTCAGGATTTATGATAGTACAATACTCTGCGGCATCTTTAGTTTCAGAAAATAAAGTATTAGCTCATCCAGCAAGTGTTGACTCTATACCTTCTTCTGCTAACCAAGAAGACCATGTATCCATGGGAACAATAGCTGCTAGGAAAGCTAGAGATATTATGGATAATGTAAGAAAAGTTATTGCCATGGAAATTTTAACAAGTGTTCAAGCAATAGATTTAAGAGGAAAGAAAAATTTAGGAGTAGGAACAGAAGCTGCTTATAAAATAGTAAGAGAGCATACTCCATTTATAGATAAAGATAGAATAATGTACAAAGATATAAATATTTGTGAAGATATAATCAAAGATAATTTATTAGTAGAAGCAGTAGAAGAAGCTTTGGAAGAAGAAATATTATTATTTGAAGATATAGATGCTAAAAAAGAATTAGGACATAATGCATAGGATTTAAAAATACACAGGGGGAAATCAAAATGGAAAAGACTTTAAATTTTACAAATATAGATATTAATAACGCTATGAAAATTAAATTAACAGACATACC
>JAVWEY010000101.1:0-601 GCA_036641395.1 Erysipelotrichaceae bacterium | reverse complement strand
CTTCTTGCATTTTAATTTGTGTTGTTACATCTTGGATAGAGACAATTAGACACAAGAAACTATTATAACGATCATTCGCAGCAGATGCAGATATCAACATATTTTTAATTTTGCCATCTTTACATTTCATTTCAGATTCAATATTAATTATTTTTTTATTAAAATAAAATGTATATAAATCTATTTCTGTAGCAAACAATTTCATAAAATCTTGTCCAATTAATTCATTTCCATTATATCCAAGTAAACAGCTAACAGCATTATTATATTTTAAAATTTCTTTATTTTCATCTATCACAAAAATCATATTGTTACTCGTTTGTAAAATATCATCAGATGAAATTACCAAGTTTATATTAAAGACGTCATAACGATAGATAATCGCAAAATACCCAATACCAAATATAATCGTTGAAATATTTGCAATAGAAGGCATCGCTTGGTTTGTTAAAGGCGATATAACATCACTAAACACCCCACAAAGAATGGTAATAGCATCCAAAAAGATGAACATGATTGCCATTTCCTTCTTCATTCTATGTTGCACTTTGTCTGCCCATTTTGCTAATAAATAGAAAGCAAAGCCAAAATAAGAAAGAAT
>JAVWEY010000100.1:0-606 GCA_036641395.1 Erysipelotrichaceae bacterium | reverse complement strand
CATGTGGTATTGGTAATATCCACGGTGCTTACCCAGAAAACTGGACTGGTTTAGCATTTGATCACTTACAAGCAATTTCAGATGCTGTTTCTGCAGCAGCTGGAAAAGACGTTCCATTAGTATTACATGGTGGTTCAGGTATTCCTGTAGAACAAATCCAAAAAGCAATTTCAATGGGTGTTTCTAAAGTAAACGTGAACACAGAATTCCAAGTTTCATTTGCAAAAGCAGTTCGTGAATATATCGAAGCTGGTAAAGATTTAGAAGGTAAAGGTTTCGACCCACGCCAATTATTAGCACCAGGTAAAGCAGCAATCATCAAAGATGCAGAATTACACATCGATATCTTTGGTTCAGCGAACAAAGCATAATTAACATAGTTAAACACAAAAGACTTGTCCATTTGGATGAGTCTTTTTTTGAAATTAGACCCTGCAGAATCTACTACCTTTTTTCTTTTTTAAAAATATGATAGAATGGGGACTGACTGTAAATAATTAATTGAAAATAAATAGGTGAATTAGAATGAAAAAATTAGTGATTCAAGGAAACAAGCCGTTAACAGGTGAAGTGACGATTAGTGGTGCGAAAAATAGTGTTGTTGCC
>JAVWEY010000099.1:0-606 GCA_036641395.1 Erysipelotrichaceae bacterium | reverse complement strand
ATTGCTAAAATCTTCGAAGAAACTGCTCGCAATGAACAAGAACATGCTAAACTTTGGTTTAAGGCTGTAAATGGTGATAAGATTGCTGATACTGCATCTAACCTTGAAGCGGCTGCTGCTGGTGAAAACTATGAATGGACTGATATGTATGCTGAATTTGCTAAAACTGCTAAAGAAGAAGGTTTCCAAAAACTTGCTTGGCAATTTGAAGCTGTAGCTAAAATTGAAAAAGGCCATGAAGAACGTTACTTAAAACTATTATCTGATGTTAAGAATGACTCAGTTTTCAAAAAAGAAGAAGCTACAACTTGGGTATGTGATATTTGTGGATATACTCATACAGGACCTGAAGCACCTGGAGCTTGTCCAGTTTGTGGATATCCTAAAGCTCATTTTGAAGAAAAGAAATAATACTATCATATATATTATTAGAAAAAGTGAAACTTATAGTTTCACTTTTTCTTTGTATGGACAATGATAAACTGATTACTGAATTATATTGATTAGTAAAATATAATTATAGGTTATTACTATTATATTATAAGATAATAAGATTAATGTAGATATTAAATGTTAATTTATTAATTTAGAGATTTAAAATGTTGA
>JAVWEY010000098.1:0-620 GCA_036641395.1 Erysipelotrichaceae bacterium | reverse complement strand
TACCAGCAGAGCAATATGCACTAGATACAGGAAACGACCCTGCTGAATTTACAGCGAAAAACATTGCTACATTTAAGCGTCAAATTCAAGAGCTTGGTTTCTCTTATGACTGGGATCGTGAAATTAATACGACGGATCCTTCTTACTACAAATGGACACAATGGATTTTCACGAAATTAGTGGAAATGGATTTAGCTTATGTGGATGAAGTAGCAGTTAACTGGTGTGAAGCACTAGGAACAGTACTTGCCAATGAGGAAGTAATTGATGGGCTTTCTGAGCGCGGTAGCCACCCAGTAGTGCGTCGTCCAATGCGTCAATGGGTTTTACGTATTACAAAATACGCTGACCGTTTAATTGATGACCTTGTAGATGTGGATTGGCCAGAATCAATTAAAGATATGCAACGTAACTGGATTGGGCGTTCTGAAGGCGCACAAGTGAAATTCACGATTGCAGATACTGACAAAGACTTTGAAGTATTTACAACGCGTCCAGATACATTATTCGGAGCAACATACTGTGTACTTGCACCAGAGCATAAATTAGTAGCAGAAATTACTTCAGCTGACCAAAAAGCAGCGGTAGAAGCTTATTTAGAAAAAGTAGCATTAAAATCT
>JAVWEY010000097.1:0-622 GCA_036641395.1 Erysipelotrichaceae bacterium | reverse complement strand
AATAAAATGCCATTTGTATATAAATAATATACTGCCTCGCTATTAATAAAACCTATATCTCCAATTCCAAACATAGCCATTAAATATTTTTTTAAATTAACTAAGTTATCAAAAGAAAATAAAACCCATCCTATAATAACTAAAAACATTGTGTAAATATGGCAAATAACCCTACTACCATTTTCTAGGTATTTAAGTAAAAATCTTTTTTCTATTATAAGTATAACCCCAAAATATAATCCCCAAAATATGAAATTCCAATTTGATCCATGCCAGAATCCCGTTAAAAACCATACGATAATTATATTTCTGTAAAACTTGAATTTTCCACCTCTATTTCCACCTAAAGGTATGTAAACATATTCTCTAAACCAAGTTCCAAGTGAAATATGCCACCTTCTCCAAAATTCAGTAATACTTCTTGATACATATGGATAATTAAAGTTTTCAAGGAATGTAAATCCAAACATCTTTCCTAACCCAATAGCCATATCAGAGTATCCACTGAAGTCGAAGTATATTTGAAAAGTAAATGCTATAATACCTAACCACGCCGCTACAACTGTTAACTCTCCATAACTTTTAATTGAAATTTCATTCCATAATAATCCTATGCTATTAG
>JAVWEY010000096.1:0-628 GCA_036641395.1 Erysipelotrichaceae bacterium | reverse complement strand
TATGATACTCAAAACTGCGTGAGCTTTTGAGTTTTTTTGAATTTCAACCATTTTTAGCGGAGAATTTGAAAAAACATTTTTCCGCTATTGGCACATTCATCAAACAACTCTCAAACTCTTATTCATAGATTGAGAGTTTTTTTATTAACAATTCGTCGTTACAAATTCATTATGTAAAATAGAAAAAAACGAATAAGACTTCTTCAGGATTTAGAATACAAGTAGTTTACAAGAAAATAAAGTGCGTATTTGATATGGATATATCAAAAATTTCTAGCAATAATATTTCAAGACATTGTTCTTTTTGGTTGTTCAAATCACTTGATTTTTTTAGTCTATTTAAATTAACATTCAATCATAAAAAGACCTTCTTTCGTTTATTGTAGATATAATTAAACTACAATTTTGTTATAAACGAATAAAGGTCAAGTGGCTCTTCTTTGATTAAACTATGGTTCATTGAAACTGTACTATTCAAAATTAAGGAATAATAAATACTTATTTTAGTAATCAACGTAAGAAATACTAGAACTTATATAAAATAGTCTTTAACAATAAACAAAATAATAGTGAAACCATTAATACATTACTTTGAAGTTTTTTATGAGAAACTACGATAAAACCACTA
>JAVWEY010000095.1:0-629 GCA_036641395.1 Erysipelotrichaceae bacterium | reverse complement strand
GCTTGTGTCGAAATTGCAACAGGTCGACCAAAAAGAATGTCGCCGACTTTTACCCAAGCTTATCAACCGCTGGCTGTGGATATTAATCCCTTAGATTTTACCGCTATTGATTTGAAAAATCAGTAGCGAACTCGATTTGAGTGAAACCCAAAAGTTCCGATTCCATTGATGTTCAGCAATCCATACTTTAATGGGGTAATTTGTGGGACACTTTTGTAGAAGAATGGGACTATTTTTAAAAGCTCTATGTATTTTTGACTATCTACTGCTTATACTGTGCAACATCTTCGGAATATCCTTTTTTGCACGTCATAAATACTGTGTTCATTTATAAGTATGTGATTGTGTGTTTTGATTTAGAGTAGTTTATGTCAGTTGCTAAAAAGTCAGTTAATATCAATAATATACGAAATTTTTCGATTATTGCTCATATTGATCATGGTAAGTCGACGCTTGCCGATCGATTTATTCAAACTTGTGGTGGTCTGCAAGCTCGTGAAATGCAAGCTCAAGTTCTTGATTCTATGGATATTGAACGTGAGCGTGGTATTACCATTAAAGCAGCTTCAGTCACGCTTTATTATACTCATCCAAATGGTGAAGAGTATCAACTTAACTTTATTGATACT
>JAVWEY010000094.1:0-633 GCA_036641395.1 Erysipelotrichaceae bacterium | reverse complement strand
CTAATGGATTTCTACATATCTGAGTTGCAAGTTCCACATTTTCACGAGCAGTTAAATTTTGTACCAAATTATAAAACTGAAAAACAAAACCTATATCATGTCTTCTATAAGTTATTAATTCTTTATTATTATATTTATTTATCTCATTGTGGTCTACGATTATTTGACCACTACTTGGACTGTCCATACCTCCTAGAATATTTAGTATGGTACTTTTCCCTGCTCCACTGGCACCTGCCACAACAACAAACTCACCTTTATCTATAGTAAAATCTACTCCACTTAAGGCTTCTATATTAACTTCACCCATTTTATAGATTTTTTTTACATCTCTAAATTCTATATATTCCTTCAATTATTTCCCCTCTATTCCTAAGAATTATTTTAATTAATTATATCATAATTAAAATAATTCTTAATTATTTTTATTAATAATCTATTCTCTTAAATTAACTAAACTTCCATTATTATAGGAAATACACTTGGTCTTCTTTTTGTTTTATCATAAAGTAACTGTTCTACTGATTTTTTTACACCTGACTTAAGCACTTGCCACTCAATTATTTGATTTTTCAAACATTCATCTAACTTATTTCGTGATAGATTCTTTATTTCATTTATTAAAGCTTCAGA
>JAVWEY010000093.1:0-643 GCA_036641395.1 Erysipelotrichaceae bacterium | reverse complement strand
CATGCGCTTTATGTTTAAGTTTAGTTGCATGTAGTTCAACTTCTGATGAATCTAGTGACAAAGCTAGCGATGGATCGGAAATAGCAATGATAACTGACATAGGAACAATTGATGACAAATCTTTTAATCAAGGTACGTGGGAAGGAATAAAAGCTTATGCTGAAAAAAATAAAATAACTCATGAATACTATAAGCCAACTGAACAATCAACAGATGCATATCTTGCAGCTATTGAATTAGCAGTTCAAGGTGGAGCAAAAGTAGTAATAACACCAGGATTTTTATTTGAAGAACCTATTTACATAGCACAAGATAAATATCCAGATGTAAACTTTATATTAATTGATGGAAACCCTCATGATGCTAAAGGTAAAGATTATAAAACAGGTAAAAATGCAGTAGGAATTGTCTTTGCAGAAGAGCAATCTGGATATCTTGCAGGTTATGCAGCAGTTAAAGAAGGATATACTAAATTAGGATTTATGGGTGGAATGGCAGTTCCTGCTGTAACTAGTTTTGGATATGGATTTGTTCAAGGAGCAGATGCAGCAGCTAAAGAATTAGAAATAGACAATGTAAATGTAAAATATCACTATACTGGTGGATTTGATGCTACACCAGAAGTTCAAACTCTAGCTTCATC
>JAVWEY010000092.1:0-645 GCA_036641395.1 Erysipelotrichaceae bacterium | reverse complement strand
ATGATGATACGTATGTTCTAGGCGATAATATGAGCCTAGGAATCCATGAATCACAAAGCAGAATGTTGGAAAACTATATTGGAAGAAGTTATCATTTTTGGGCCCAAAATTATCCAGCCCTACAAGCATTATTTCCCGAGCAATTAAAACACATCGATTTAGATGAATTTGTGAAGCAGGTGAATATTTCAAAACCTACGTTAATTCGTACCGATGCTGATGAATTAACATATCCAATTCATATCTTAATACGATATGAGATAGAAAAAGCGTTATTCAACGAAGATTTATCACTTGATCAATTAGATCAGGTATGGGCAGATAAATATGAAGAATATTTAGGAATTCGTCCATCAAATGCAAGTGATGGAATTCTTCAAGACATGCACTGGAGTGAAGCCATCTTCGGTTACTTTCCTACGTATGCTTTAGGTACTGCCTTTAGTGCCCAATTTTATCAACAAATGAAAAAAGATTTGGATATCGATGACTTATTGATGAATCATCGCTTTGATGTCATTGCCAAATGGTTACATGATCACATTCATAAATATGGTTCATTCTTACGCAGTGATGCTTTATTAATGAAGGTTACCGGTGAATCCTTTAATCCACAATACTACATTGATTATCTCATTGAAAAAT
>JAVWEY010000091.1:0-650 GCA_036641395.1 Erysipelotrichaceae bacterium | reverse complement strand
GTTAACTATGGAAGAACTATTAACTCGCTTTTTGAATTATATATCACAAATTAACAGTGGTAGTGCACATACAAAAGATGCGTACCAACGTGATATACAAGAGTTCATAGATTTTATAAAGGAAGAGGGGATTGATGATTTTGATTCTGTTGATCGTACTGTTGTGATGAATTTCATAAGTGAACTTCGTTCACGTACGGGTATGGTGAAAGAATTAAAAAATTCTACAATCGCTCGAAAGTTATCTTCTCTTCGTTCGTTTTATCGATATCTTAATGAATATGTGGGTGTTAGAAATAATCCGTTCTTATATTTTAAAACACCAAAACAATCAAAACGTATTCCAGAATTTTTATTCTATGATGAAATGGATTTATTTCTAAGTTCCTTTTCCTTGGATGAAATGGAAGGGTTGCGCAATCGTGCTTTGTTTGAACTTATGTATGCCTGTGGCTTACGTGTGAGTGAAGTTGTGAATTTACAACTTCAAGATATTGATTTTCATGATCAAATTCTTCGTGTTGTGGGGAAAGGGGATAAACAAAGACTTGTGCCTTTTTATCACACAGCAGGGAATTTGGTATTACAGTACATTGACCATGTGCGTGGTGTTTGGGTGAAACAAGAATCCCATAGCTATGTGTTTGTGA
>JAVWEY010000090.1:0-683 GCA_036641395.1 Erysipelotrichaceae bacterium | reverse complement strand
AGCGCTCTACACTTCAACGTAAAGATCATGAAGCAAAAGAAGGAAAGATATTATCTAAAGGATCAAATCTATTTAATATTCCCAATAAAGTGAGAGCCAAAGGTCATGAAGAAAAATATGATGCACTTCTAAAAGAGAATGAGTTGTTGTTTAAAATGGATATTATGAAAGAAAAACTAACACTTGCATATGCACAAACTGAAGAGAATAAAATGTCTGCAATAATTAATGAAATCGTAGAGCTATGTGAAGAGACTGGTAACAAGCATTTTAAATGGTTTAAAAGACTATTGTTGAATCATTATGAAGGAATAATAGCTCACGCCACCATTAGGATATCATCTGGTAAAATTGAAGGCATTAACAATAAGATTAAAACAATTAGAAGAATGGGATATGGTTATCCCGATGATGAATATTTCTTTTTAAAGTTATTCGATATGAGCAGAGTTTCATATACTAGAAATCAGAAATCCCATAGAATTTGTGATTGAACCAACAATTAAGTAATTTCGTATTATCTTTTCACAAATTAGCAAATGTCGTTATATCCTTTATTTTCAAGGGTTAACGGCATTTTACTGTTATGGTAATTTCGCATATCTTGGTAAAATATAGTATGAATTGGCAATCAAAAGTTGTAAAGCAGTAGTAAATAATCATTTTACTACTAAGCAACGAGC
>JAVWEY010000089.1:0-713 GCA_036641395.1 Erysipelotrichaceae bacterium | reverse complement strand
ACCTTGTAGTCCTGTGCATACTTTGCCGCCATTTCATAGAACATGACGGAAGATGCTGTATTTCCGTGGAGCATAAGGAGTGGAGTTCCATCTCCGATTTCTTGATAAAAAATCTCGTGTGATTGATAATTAAAATAAGCCATAATAGCCTCCTGTTTATATAAGTTATATTTTTTATACAGACAGCAAGGCCGATATTTTGTGAAACGGCCTTGCCGTTACATCCAAATTCCCATCACCAATACCTCCTTTGAAAACTTTTAATTATATTTTAGCATGAAATGTAGAACGATTCAACTGATTAGTTAGAAGCAAAAAAAGAGAGTAACAACTATAAAAATCCGTTCACCGCCCTTATGCAAGGATACTCTGGACGATACTCGGATTATAATGTGACAAGGCACTACACTTGTTAATCAGTGTAGTACCTTGTTTCGTAATTAGTTAGATTTTATCCTGTAGCCTAAAACAATGCGGTCTTTGTGACTATTCATTTTCATTCACCGCCCGAATCTCTAAATAGTAATGCTCTGTGCTCGGGTCAATGCTGACAGTATTGATACCTCTTTCCAAATCAAAGCCATAGTTTTGCCGCACAATTTCAATGTGCTGCGTGTTTACAAGGCTTGCGCTTAAAGCGGTAGTTTTCAAATTGCTGCCCAGCTGTGTCACCATATCATAGCCTTGTATCCCTATATTGTCAGTACCTGCGC
>JAVWEY010000088.1:0-717 GCA_036641395.1 Erysipelotrichaceae bacterium | reverse complement strand
GGGACTTCTCCCTGTGTTTTGTTAAATCTCTATTCAAAAGAATTTATCTTTCCTTTTCAAGGATAGTACACGATAAACTACATACGAACAAAAAATATAGTGGATACAAAAAGATAGACTTAAGGTATAATAAAGCTAACAAAGGAGTGATAATATGTTTCGTATAGGACAATCAACAGATATTCATCAACTTGTAGAAAATAGAAAATTAATAATAGGTGGAGTACACATTCCTCATGAGAAAGGTCTTTTAGGACACTCTGACGCAGATGTCTTAGTACATGCAATAGCAGAGAGTATACTAGGTGCATTAGCGTTAGGAGACTTAGGAAAGCACTTTCCAGATACAGATGCAAAGTATAAAGATATGGATTCTATATGGATGCTAAAAGAAGTATTTAAACTGATGGATAAAGAAGGCTATAAAATAAATAATATTGATGCATTAGTTATGATTGAAAAACCTAAAATGGCACCTTATATTGAAGCTATGCGTAATCATGTAGCAAGTGCTTTACAATGTGAACCTTCTCAAATTAGTATAAAAGCAACAAGAGGAGAAAAATTAGGTTTTGTAGGACGATGTGAAGGTGTACAAGCACAATGTATTACACTCGTAGTAACTAAATAAATAGCGAAATAAGTAATCGTAAAATAACGATTGCTTTTTTTAGAAATTATTTATTGTAAAAGATTGACATTTGTTTAACTAAGAAG
>JAVWEY010000087.1:0-731 GCA_036641395.1 Erysipelotrichaceae bacterium | reverse complement strand
CGGGCCTTGTACACACCGCCCGTCACACCATGGGAGTTTGTTGCACCAGAAGTAGGTAGTCTAACCGCAAGGAGGACGCTTACCACGGTGTGGCCGATGACTGGGGTGAAGTCGTAACAAGGTAGCCGTAGGGGAACCTGCGGCTGGATCACCTCCTTAACGAAAGATTGACGATCGGTAAGAATCCACAACAAGTTGTTCTTCATGAAGATGTATCTGAGGGTCTGTAGCTCAGTTGGTTAGAGCACACGCTTGATAAGCGTGGGGTCACAAGTTCAAATCTTGTCAGACCCACCAATCTAACGAACGAAGATGAAGAAATTCATTGAGAGACAGAGAAGAAGATATATCGAATCTAATGATAAGCTGGGGACTTAGCTTAGTTGGTAGAGCGCCTGCTTTGCACGCAGGAGGTCAACGGTTCGACTCCGTTAGTCTCCACCATATATAAAGCTAGGTAATTACAGAATTTAGTGAACAGAGATGTTTATTAAATTCTGTGATTTATCACAGTTACCTACGATCTGACGAAGACGTAGTTAATCATTAACAGATTATAAATTTGAGTTGAAATAAATTGTTTAAACTCAGAACTGAATTGAAGTTCAAATGTAGTGCGTAAGTATTACAGTTGAATGAATATAAAGAACTGAGCACTAGCGATTAACTGAATCAAGCGTTTTGGAAAACGAACTAGATTGAAGCTGTACTGTAGTTAAATCTACAAAACT
>JAVWEY010000086.1:0-736 GCA_036641395.1 Erysipelotrichaceae bacterium | reverse complement strand
TCATAACTGATGATATGAGCACGATAAAGCCTTGCTAAATCATCATCTAACAAATGCATATCCATATCTTTTGATGTTTGCATTACATTCACAATTTGATGAGGTCGTCCTTCGCGAATTAAGTTACGTATAGCAGGTGTATTAAACATAACTTCACTAGCAAGTGTTCTACCCTTACCATCAATTAAAGGAACCAATACCTGCGATACAACACCTTGTAATACCGTTGCTAATTGGGATCGTATTTGATTTTGTTTTGAACCTTCAAATGTATCAACAATTCGATCAATTGTTTTAGTAGCACCAACTGTATGTAAAGTTGAAAATACAAGATGTCCTGTTTCTGCAGCTGTTAAAGCAATTTGAATGGTTTCGGCATCACGCATTTCTCCAACCAATATAACATCTGGATCTTCACGCATCGCAGCTCTAAGAGCACCTTCAAATGAATTAGAATCACGACCTATTTCACGTTGTGAAATAATCGAACTTTTATGATCATAAACATACTCAATCGGATCTTCAATCGTGATAATATGGCAACTACGATTCTTATTTACAAGGTCTAATAATGCTGCCAAAGTAGTCGATTTACCACTGCCGGTTGGTCCAGTTACAAGTACTAACCCATTATTTTTATAAGAGAATTGTTTGACAGAATCAGGTATTCCAAGTGACTTAAAATCACGAATTCCAAGGGGAAGAACACGTATAGCGATAGCAATATCACCACGCT
>JAVWEY010000085.1:0-745 GCA_036641395.1 Erysipelotrichaceae bacterium | reverse complement strand
AGAAGAGAATCCAGCAGTAGGTAAAATAGTTATAGATAAGGCACTTATGGCAGCGAGAGCAAGAGATGCAGCTAGAAAGGCAAGAGAATTAACTAGAAAATCTGTGTTAGAAAGATCATCACTTCCTGGGAAATTAGCAGATTGTTCATCAAAGAATCCTGAAGAATGTGAAATATACATAGTCGAAGGGGATTCAGCCGGTGGATCAGCTAAACAAGGAAGAAACAGAAGTTTCCAGGCTATATTACCACTAAGAGGTAAAATATTAAATGTTGAAAAGCAAAGATTAGATAGAATCTTAAATGCAGATTCTATAAGATGCATGATAACTGCATTTGGTGCTGGGATAGGAAAAGATTTTGATGTTGAAAAGCTTAGATACAACAGAATTATAATCATGACCGATGCCGATGTTGATGGTGCTCATATTAGAACATTACTATTAACATTCTTCTTTAGATACATGAGAGATCTAGTAGATAAAGGGCATGTATATATAGCTCAACCACCATTATATAAGATAAGCAAAAATAAAAAAGAACAGTATGCATACTCAGATGAAGAGTTAAACAATGTATTATCAGAAATGGGTGGAAAAGATAGCTCAATTGATATACAAAGATACAAAGGTCTTGGAGAGATGAATGCTAATCAATTATGGGATACAACAATGGATCCAGAACATAGAATCTTATTTAGAGCAACTGTTGATGATGCAATGGCAGCAGATGAAATATTTACGATT
>JAVWEY010000084.1:335-745 GCA_036641395.1 Erysipelotrichaceae bacterium | reverse complement strand
CTTTAGGTAAGTCTATTTCCCATAGTTTTTTACCTATAGTAGGTGCATTAGCAGTTATAGGTAATTCTATTATACTTATTTTACCTTCACTTATAGGTATATATGTTTCTACTTCATCTATAAATGCTTGTTGTTCAATTATACTAGTAATAGCATTAGTAGCACATACTACAGAATCTATTCCCATTCTATAGAAGAATTCTGTTTTATTAGCATCATTAACTAGAGCTACTGTTTTCTTAATATTATATTTCTTTTTACATAGTTCACATATTATTAAGTTATTATCATCTCTAGTTGTTAATGCTATTGCTATATCCATTTCATTAGCATTAGCATCTTCTAAAATATATGGTCTTGTTCCATCTCCATTTATTACAATAAGTCCTTGTATTTTAGCTAATTCTTTA
>JAVWEY010000084.1:0-325 GCA_036641395.1 Erysipelotrichaceae bacterium | reverse complement strand
GAGGATGATCTATTTTTGATCTAGATATATGTAAATTCATTTTCTGAGATAATTGATCTTCAAAATAATTTATAAAGAAGTTCTTAAATTCATCTAATTGTCTGAAATCTGAATATAACTTCTCCTCCTGTACTTGTTTATTTTTAAAGGAAGTTGTTATGATAAGTTTTGGACGATTATCCAATAATTTATTTATTTCTTTAACAGATAATAGTGCTGGACATATTGTTTCAATATTAAATTCTTTATATATACATACTCTTTCTGGATCATATAATCTAGCTATAACATGTTCTATCTTAAATAGTTCTTTTGCCATTTGAGC
>JAVWEY010000083.1:0-789 GCA_036641395.1 Erysipelotrichaceae bacterium | reverse complement strand
TCAAGTATGGCTTGCAGGTTGTGGTCCGTTTAACAGCACTTTTGCAAATTTGCGTAAACCTGAATCTAATTTCTGGTTTGGCAGTGTAAGTTTTTCACCTGAGCAGTATGGTGAAATTGCGGTTCCGATTGCAATTAAGTTGGCAAAAGGTGAAGAAGTTCCGGCAGAATCTTATGTAACACATTATTTTTTAACGCAAGAAAACATTAATGAAAAGTATCCGGAGTAATATAGTATGCTGAGCTTTCGGAGAAGAAGTGCTGCTATGCGGTGTTTCTTCTCCGAAAATATATTTTTGTAGAAATGAGGCGTACAGATGAGTGAACATTATTTACTTGAAATGAAGCATATTACAAAGCAGTTTCCGGGCGTTCTTGCACTAAATAAAGTTGATTTGGAATTACATGCCGGAGAGGTACTTGCATTGCTTGGTGAAAACGGTGCAGGTAAATCAACGTTGATTAAAATTTTATCAGGTGCATATAGCCCGGATGAAGGAGAGATATGGATTGACCAAGAACGGCAGGATTATAAAACACCAAAAGAAGCTAATGAAAAAGGTGTCAGTATCATTTATCAGGAGCTTAACTATTTAGATTACTTAACGGTTGCTGAAAATATTTTTCTGAATCGTTATATTAAGACTAAAAGGGGCTCAGTCGATTGGAAAAAGATGAATATTGAGGCGCTTAAAATTCTTGAGATGTTGGAAGTTGATATATTGCCTACGAAATTGATGCATGAACTTTCAGTGGCGGAAAAGCAATTAGTGGAAATAGCAAAAGCGTT
>JAVWEY010000082.1:0-802 GCA_036641395.1 Erysipelotrichaceae bacterium | reverse complement strand
ACTTTATTATTAACTTTCTTCTATCGCTTTATGAGACCATTAATTGAATATGGATACCTATATATAGCTCAACCACCTTTATATAAGGCAGAGCAAGGAAAAAATATTGAATATGTTTATGATGAAGACGAATTAGAAACTGCAAAAAATAAAATGGATGTATCTAAAAAGATTAATGTACAAAGATACAAAGGTCTTGGAGAGATGAATCCAGATCAATTATGGGAAACAACAATGAATCCAGAAAATAGAATTTTACTTCAAGTTACTATGGATGATGCTTTAGAAGCAGATACTGTCTTTCAAGACAACGCTGTATATGTTAAAAATTTAGATGTTTAGGGGTGAATTGCATGGATGAGAAAACATATGATAAAATAGTTGGCATTAATATTGCCAATGAAATGAGAACTTCGTTTCTAGCTTATTCAATGTCAGTTATTGTAAGTCGTGCTTTACCTGATGTTAGAGACGGATTAAAACCTGTACATCGTCGTATTATTTTTGCGATGAATAATCTACACCTATATGCTGATCGCCAATATCGTAAGTCAGCAACTGTTGTAGGGGAAGTACTAGGTAAGTATCACCCACATGGTGATTCAAGTGTATACGATGCAATGGTAAGAATGGCACAGGATTTTAGTTATCGCTATCCTCTTGTGATAGGGCAAGGTAACTTTGGTTCTATAGAGGGTGATGGAGCTGCTGCAATGCGTTATACAGAGGCTAAGATGTCTAAGTATGCAATGAATATTATTGATGGTATTGATGAAGATACAATTGATTTTCAAGAAAACTA
>JAVWEY010000081.1:0-820 GCA_036641395.1 Erysipelotrichaceae bacterium | reverse complement strand
TATTATCAATAGTCATCCTACATCCCATAGGACAAACTACACAAGTAACATTAGTTCTCATGATTAAGCCTCCTCAACACTTATACAGATATTATTATCTATTTTACTTAAAAGGTCTTTGCTTATATTTATACGTTCCATCTCAGATGGTATCATGTGAGCTCTTCTTTTTTCAAATATAACTGTATCATTACATTTAACTAATAGCTTTTTACCAGTGTATATATTTGTAACTCTCATAAATAAATTGACATCTTCATTTGAATTTGTATCTATATATTGAGGAACTATATATCCGATTCCTTCGCTAGCAATAGTTTTTATATTATTAGCTTCTAAATTTTCTTTTTTTGATTTCTTATTTAAAACATATGAAGCAGCATTTTTACCAGCTATTCTACTTTCTTTTGTAACGAAATCAACCAAATCATGAACATGAACTACATTACCACAAGCAAAGAATCCTTCTTTGTTGGTAGACATGCTATTATTAACTATAGGTCCACTAGTTTTATTGTCTAAAGCAATGCCAATGCTACTAGAAAGCTCATTTTCTGGAATAAGTCCTACTGAGAGTAAAACTGTATCACACTCTATATATTCTTCGCTACCTTCTATTACATTTCTATTTTCATCAAGTTTACTCAAAGTTACACCACTAACTCTTTCTTTGCCATGAATATAATTTATAGAAGTTTGAAGCTTTAGGGGTATATTAAAGTCATCTAGGCATTGTACTATATTTCTAGTAAGACCACTTGAATGAGGATTGATTTCAACGACACATTGAACTTGAGCACCTTCTAAAGTCATACGTCTA
>JAVWEY010000080.1:0-833 GCA_036641395.1 Erysipelotrichaceae bacterium | reverse complement strand
CGTATATCAGCACGTGCACTTAAAACTTTAAAAACTAAGAATGCTATCTAAAACAGATGAAAATCTGTTTTTTTCATGTAAAGAAAAAATCAAAGCGATTATAAACTTTGATTTTTTTTATTTATCATTTGCTTCTATCATCAATACTTTTCCTTGATGAAGAATAATCTGTGCTTCTTCCATAATCTCATTTGAAACAGTATAGATATCTTTGCCATCAATCATCGCATGATCCAATGGATAAGCAACTCCACTTTCACTTATCATCGTTGGTTGTAAGGCTAAAAATGATAAATACTTATATTCTTTTTTAAATATATATGTGCCTTTGTTTAATACTCTTATACGATTTTGTTCATTCATTAAAATTAAGTCTGGATAGCGAAATATCATTAAATATAGATTGGCAAATTCATGATCAATTCTTCCTGCTAATCCACCAAAAAGAATGATTTCATCATAACCAAGCGATTGAGCATATAAAATAGCTGCTTCACTATCGGTTTCGTTTTTATGGATTGGCAATGTAATCACTTTCGTACTTTGTTTGATTGTTGATAATACATCCGAATCAATCGAATCAAAATCACCAATTGCCACAATCATATTAATTCCTTGTTGAAGACAGATACGAGCACCACCATCAATACCAATATAATCGCAGTTATCAAAGTGTGGAACTTGCTTGCTCATTCCTGCTACTAAGCAAATCTTTTTCATTTTAGCTTAGCGATTGCTTCTTTAATATCTTGTTTGAATATATAACTACCTGCCACAAGAATATCGCATCCCGCTGCTATGCTTTGTTTCCCTGTTTCTAAGTTAATACCACC
>JAVWEY010000079.1:480-840 GCA_036641395.1 Erysipelotrichaceae bacterium | reverse complement strand
AACATTTCTGGGTACACGACATTTCCTTTAGATTTCGACATTTTACCGTCTTTCATCATAATGAAGCCATGTGCAAAAATTTTCTTCGGTAATGGTAAATCTAGTGCCATTAAGAAAATCGGCCAATAAATCGTATGGAAACGCACAATATCTTTCCCTACTACATGTACGTCTGCTGGCCAGTACTTATTAAATAGCTCTTCATTGTCTGAACCATAGCCAAGTGCCGTAATATAGTTTGTTAATGCGTCTACCCATACGTAAATAACGTGTTTTGGATCTCCAGGTACTTTAATGCCCCAATCAAATGACATACGAGAAACAGATAAATCTTCAAGACCTGGTTTAATGAAGTTATTA
>JAVWEY010000079.1:0-470 GCA_036641395.1 Erysipelotrichaceae bacterium | reverse complement strand
TGCGAGACTCTGGTTCAATAAATTCCGCATTTTTTTCATAATATTCTAGTAGTCGATCTGCGTATTTCTTCATATTAAAGAAGTAAGACTCTTCTTTAACCTTTTGTACGTCACGATTACAATCTGGACATTTGCCATCTACTAATTGTGCTTCGGTATAATACGATTCACATGGCACACAATATAGGCCTTCATATTCACCTTTATAAATATCGCCATTGTCTAAGAACTTCTTAAAAATCTTCTCGACCGATTTAGAATGACGGTCTTGCGTCGTTTGAATAAAGTCATCATACGTAATATCCATAGTCGCCCAAAGCTTTTTAGCTACGTCAGCAATTTCATTAACGTAGTCTTGTGGATGCATGCCTACTTCTTGTGCTTTTTCTTGAATCTTTTGGCCATGCTCATCCATGCCTGTTAAAAATCGTACATCAAATCCTTTTAATCGTTTGTAGCGTGCAATCGCA
>JAVWEY010000078.1:0-845 GCA_036641395.1 Erysipelotrichaceae bacterium | reverse complement strand
AACCACCTTTATTTAAATTAGCTAAAAAAGGTATGGAAGATATTTATTGCTATAATGAAGCTGATTTAGAAATTAAATTAAAAGAATTAGCTGAAAAAGGAATTTCTAAAGATGCAGTTAATATGCAAAGATATAAAGGTCTAGGTGAAATGAATTCAGAACAATTATGGGAAACAACAATGAATCCAGCAGAAAGAATATTATTAAAAACTACTGTAGAAGATGCTATGGCAGCCGATGAGATATTCACAATACTTATGGGAGAAAAGGTTGAACCTAGAAGAGAATTTATTCAAGAAAATGCTAAGAAAGTAAGTAACTTAGACATTTAGTACTAAATATGAGGTGAAGTACATGAGTTTTAATGAGGGAAAAGTAATACCCGTAGATATAAAAAACGAAATGAAGAAGTGTTATATTGACTATGCCATGAGTGTTATAGTTGGTCGTGCGCTTCCAGACGTTAGAGATGGATTAAAACCTGTTCACAGAAGAATTCTATTTTCAATGCAAGAATTAGGATTAGCACCTGAGAAAGGTTATAGAAAATGTGCAAGAATCGTTGGGGAAGTACTTGGTAAGTATCATCCACATGGTGATACTTCAGTATACGATGCTTTAGTTAGAATGGCTCAAGATTTCTCAATGAGATATATGCTTGTTGATGGTCACGGTAACTTCGGATCAGTTGATGGCGATAGTGCTGCGGCAATGAGATATACAGAAGCAAAAATGAATAAGATCGCAAGTCAAATGTTAAGAGATATAACTAAAAACACTGTTGATTTTATTCCAAACTTTGATGGTGAAGAAAAAGAACCATCAGTATTACCAGCAAGATTCCC
>JAVWEY010000077.1:0-853 GCA_036641395.1 Erysipelotrichaceae bacterium | reverse complement strand
ATACATAACAGCTACTCGATCTGCAACATTTGCTACAACGCCCAAGTCATGGGTAATGAAAATAATCGACGTATTAGATGATTTTTGAATTTCTTTCATTAATTCTAAAATTTGCGCTTGAATCGTTACGTCAAGAGCTGTAGTTGGCTCGTCCGCAATTAAAAGCTTCGGATCCGCAGCAAGTGCAATTGCAATAACAACACGTTGACGCATCCCTCCAGATAGCTCATGTGGATAGGTTTTGTAACGCTTTTCAGGGAAGGGAATCCCAACTTGATCAAGCAGTTCAATAGCTCGTCTTTTTGCCGCCTCTTTTGAATCGGCTTTTTTATGCTTTAAAAGTACTTCGGTAATTTGCTTTCCAATTCGCATCGTTGGATTTAGTGCTGTCATTGGATCTTGGAAAATCATCGCCATTTCATTTCCTCGAATTGCTAGCATTTCTTTTTCACTAAGTGAAATTAAACTTTTCCCATTAAAATGAATCTCTCCACCAGCATAAATTCCTGGTGGCTGTGGAATTAGTTTCATAAGCGCATTACTAGTGACACTTTTTCCTGAACCGGATTCACCAACGATGGCCAGAGTTTCACCTTCATATAATTCGAAATTTACGCCACGTACCGCTTGCACAATGCCGGCGTACGTTTTGAAATGAACATGTAAGTTTTTAACATCCAAAAGTTTCTTTTTCATATCGTACACCCTCTTCTATTTACGTAATTTTGGATCTAGTGCGTCGCGAAGTCCGTCTCCAACAGCGTTAAAGGCAAAAATGGTTATCGAAATGAAGACGGCAGGGAATATTAGACGCCACGGTGCATTTTGAATGGCCTTATTTCCTTCTGAAGCC
>JAVWEY010000076.1:0-857 GCA_036641395.1 Erysipelotrichaceae bacterium | reverse complement strand
CTATTAAAATCCGGTGTTAGTTTTCCTTGAGAAACACTTAGACCTGCAAGATTATTATCAGCGGATCGTTTATCTGGGTCTGTATTTACTTTTGGAGGGACATAAGTAGTACCACCACCGCCTGATGATGGTGGTACTACTGAAATATTTAATGATAAAGAACCACCTGCTTCAGTTGGATTCCCGCTACTATCAATTATATAAAAACCTGAATCTGTTGAAGAAACCGTAACGGTTGTAACGCCAACACTGCCAACCGTTACATTGATTGTTTGCGTATTTGATCCACCCATACTCGCTACAATCATATTAGTGTTAGCAGAACCATTTGAAACACTTATTTGTAAAGGGCCTCTCGCATTTACCAACCCATTAATATATACTTGTACAACACTTCCAGGAGTAACTTTCGATGTAGAAGCAGAAATAGAAAATCCCGCTGCATATGTTTTTTCTGACGAATAGAAAAAACTACCCAAAGCAATCATAAATATCAATAAGATTTTCACTATTCTTTTCTTTTTAGTCATTTTTTCTCCTAACTAATTAATTTTCTTCCGGTAATATGATTCTCAACTGCTATGTAATCTAAGGTGTTTACTTTTCCATCACCATTAACATCAGCGCTGTTAAAAGGTTCTCCTGCCAACACTTTTCTATTTGTTATATGATTTTCGATGGCAATATAGTCTAACGTATTAATTTTCCCATCGCTATTAACATCACCACGTTTTATTTCAAACGGTGGATTTATAGGTTTACCTTTTCCATCTCCTAAATAAGTAACATAGCTTGAATGAACATAAGCATAATTATTATCAAAATTATATTTATCATCTGCTTTAACAACAATTGCA
>JAVWEY010000075.1:0-862 GCA_036641395.1 Erysipelotrichaceae bacterium | reverse complement strand
ATTAAATTAATCAACTTCGCACACGGTGACGTATTTATGCTAGGTGCCTTTATTGGCTTTTTTGCCATTGCACGTTGGGAAATGAACGTCTTTTTAGCCTTAATTTTAGCAATGGCTTTATGTGCAATTATTGGCGTTATTATAGAACGTGTTGCGTATAAGCGATTAAGAAATGCAACGCGAATAGCAGCGTTAATTACAGCAATCGGGGTTTCATTACTTATCGAATATACGGTTATCTTCTTTAGAGGAGCATCACCAGCTGCGTATCCGACTGTTTTTGAAACGAGTAATTTTGAAATTTTAGGAGTAAAAATTAGTACGCAATCTATTTTAATTTTATCTGTATCTATTTTCTTAATGGTTTTATTACAATTTATCGTTCACAAAACAAAAATCGGAAAAGCAATGCGTGCGGTATCTCATGATGCAGATGCAGCGAAATTAATGGGTATTAACGTTGATAATACCATTTCTGCAACATTTGCGATTGGTTCTGCATTAGCAGGTGCGGCAGGCGTCATTTTTGGTATTTATTACACACGTATTGACCCGTTGATGGGCGTATTACCAGGGATTAAAGCGTTCATTGCCGCTGTACTTGGTGGAATTGGCATTATTCCAGGTGCAATGGTCGGCGGTTTAGTATTAGGTGTCGTAGAAACAATCGTATCCGCATTAGGCTACTCATTATGGCGCGATGCAGCCGCATTTGTTATTTTAATTCTTATTTTAATTATACGACCATCGGGTATTTTCGGTAAAAATGCTCGAGAGAAAGTGTAGGTGGATAGCGTATGAAAAAATCAAAAGTTTTTTGGAGTTATCTCGCACTAGCGCTAGTAATCTATGCAGTCGTTCA
>JAVWEY010000074.1:0-863 GCA_036641395.1 Erysipelotrichaceae bacterium | reverse complement strand
ACCATCTAATCGCTTTTCTACCCAACGTAAAATACGAGTAGCTGTAAATGTCATGACTAAATAAATCATACATGCAATGAAGAAACTTTCTGCAAATTTGAAGTTTGCCCCAGCAACAGACTTTGTTTGATAAAAAAGTTCCGTAACACTAATAACACTTAATACAGCTGTATCTTTAATATTCATCACTAATTGATTCCCTGTAGCAGGTAAAATATTGCGGGCTACTTGAGGTAAAACGACATAAATCATTATTTGGAGATGGTTCATCCCAACGGCTTGTGCCGCTTCATATTGACCTTTATCAACGGATACGATTCCACCTCGGACAATTTCAGCCATATAAGCACCGGTATTTAATCCAACAACGACTAAAGCCGCAATAAATCGATCCAATTCTAAACCGTATGATGCTAACCCATAGAAAACAACCATTGCTTGTACAATCATTGGTGTACCACGGAATACTTCTACATAAACCGTTAAAACAAAGTTGAAAGTTTTTAAAATCATGCTTTTAAATGATTTTTTCTTCATCGGAATCGTATGCATAATTCCGATAAAAAATCCGATAAACGCACCGATAATTGTACTAATGATGGCAATTGCCAAAGTCATATATGCGCCACGTAGGAACATTTCCCAGTTATTTTCGAGTATCGTTAAAATAGTTTCTAAACTCATAAGAAGTCCCCCTAACAGCATTAGCTGCCTTATATGTACCTAACTAATAGAAAAAGTCCGCTCAATTGGCGGCCCTTTTCCATTAATAGTTTAATTATTGAGCGGCTGGTTGATTGGCAATTGCTGCTTCCATCAACTTTTGACGCTCTTCTTCAGTAATACCTTTTAATATTTCATTA
>JAVWEY010000073.1:0-879 GCA_036641395.1 Erysipelotrichaceae bacterium | reverse complement strand
AGGACGTTTGCCTTCAAGATATTCAAAGCCATGTTTAGACGCGAATTCAGAAATACGACCACGTTTAACGTTTTTAAGCTCCATGACTTCAGCCAGTAATTCGTCGGTAAAGCCATCTTTTACATACACAGTACCCGCAGAGTCTGAAAGTGAAACCACTTTAGCCCCTAAGAACATCGCTTTTTCAGCAGCAAATTGTGCAACATTGCCTGAACCTGAAATAGTCACCACTTTATCTTGGAAGCAATTACCCTTAGTTTTCAGCATTTCTACACCGATATCGCCCGCAGGAATATCCGTATTTGAACCAAGGTGACGGTACAATTCAATCATTAATGCTTGGCAGAAACGCATAATTTCGCCTTCAGACTTACCTTTAGGATCAAAGTCTGAACCGCCTTTACCGCCACCCATAGGAAGTGTCGTTAAAGCATTTTTAAATGTTTGCTCAAAACCTAAAAATTTAAGAATTGAAAGGTTCACCGATGGGTGGAAACGCATGCCACCTTTAAATGGGCCGATTGCTGAATTGTACTGTACACGGAAAGCACGGTTCACATGGGTCTGACCTTTGTCATCCACCCAAGAAACGCGGAATTGAATCGCACGTTCTGGCTCAACCAAGCGTTCAAGTAAACCGTGGTCAGCATACTGTGGGTTCTTTTCAATGAATGGCCAAAGGCTAGTCATGACTTCTTCTACAGCTTGTAGAAACTCGGGTTGATGTGCATCACGTGATTTAACGTACTCTAGGAAGTCGTTAAGACTGTTATATTTCAACACTTAATCCTCAGCAGAAAGATGGATCAAAATTGATCAAATTTTCAAAAAATGATAATTTTTGGCGCAAAATATTAAATATCTTTTGCAACCAATCCA
>JAVWEY010000072.1:0-928 GCA_036641395.1 Erysipelotrichaceae bacterium | reverse complement strand
AAATAATTACACAGTTTCAGTTTACAATCGTTCTAAATCAAAATACGATTTAATTGAAAATGTAACTAAAACATTTACACTTTCTGAATTTATACAGTCACTTTCAAAACCACGCAAAATATTTCTTGTTATTTCATCAGATGCAACTCTTAAAATAATAGAAGAACTTAGAAAATTAACTGATGAATCAGATATTCTTGTTGACTTTGGAAATGGTAATTATAAAATAGCAGATTCATTGATGATTGATAATTGTGGAATATCTGGTGGTGAATATGGAGCAAGAAATGGTGCATCATTAATGTATGGTGGATCATACAGCAAATATAAAATTATTGAACCAATTTTAAAAAGTATCAGTGCAAAATATCAGATGAATGGAAAGAAATACGATTGTGTAGAATATTTAGGTGAATCAGGAATTGGTCATTTTGTTAAAATGGTTCATAATGGAATTGAATATTCAGTGATGCAATTGATAAGTGAAATATTTTTGATTGATAAAACAAAATTTAAAATGTTAAATGAAAAGTGTTCTTCTTATTTGTTAAATGCAACTGTTGAAATTTTAGAAAAAAGAAGTGATGTTATTGAAAATGTAAAAGGTGAAATTAAAATGAAAGGAACTGGTGTATGGTGTTTAGAAGAAGCAGCTAATGTTGGAATAGCACCAACACTTTCTGCTGCTGTATTTGCAAGAAGAGCTACTGAACAAGTAAATGAATTGAAAATGTATGCTTCTGATTTTAAAATTGAAATTGAAGACAATTGCTTATTAAATTCTTACAAATTAGCTCAAGCAGTTGCTCATATTGAAGGAATGAAAATAATACAAAGTAGAATTAAAAATAATGAATTGTTGATAAAAATTTGTAGAATTTGGAGAAATGGTTGTATCATAAGAAGTGTATTTTTAGAAGAATTAGAA
>JAVWEY010000071.1:0-1031 GCA_036641395.1 Erysipelotrichaceae bacterium | reverse complement strand
AGGATATCAAGTTGAAGGACTTTTCATGAAAAACTGGGAAGAAGATGATGGTACGGAATACTGCACAGCAATGGATGATCTTGCCGATGCTCAGGCTGTTTGCGATAAAATAGGTATCAAGTTACACACTGCCAATTTTGCTATGGAATATTGGGATCGTGTCTTTGAACATTTTCTAGCAGAATATGCTGCTGGTCGCACGCCAAACCCAGATATTCTATGTAATAAAGAAATCAAATTCCGTGCATTTTTAGACCATGCTGTGAATTTGGGTGCTGATTTTATTGCAACAGGTCACTACTGTCGTCGTGGTGAAACCATGGCCAACTCGCGTGGTGATAAATATGCACCTTTATTACGTGGTGTAGACAATAATAAAGACCAAACTTATTTCTTACATGCTGTACATGGTCGTGAAATCAACAAGACGTTATTTCCTGTTGGTGAAATTGAAAAACCACAGGTTCGAAAAATTGCTGAAGAACTGGGTTTAGCAACAGCTAAGAAAAAAGATTCAACAGGTATTTGTTTTATTGGTGAACGTCGTTTTAATGACTTTCTTAAACAGTATTTACCTGCTCAACCTGGAAAAATTGTCCTAGATACAGGAAAAGAGGTTGGTGAACATCACGGCTTAATGTACTATACGCTCGGTCAGCGTGGTGGTATCGGTTTAGGTGGTCTTAAAGGCGCTGAAGAAGGTGCTTGGTTTGTCTTACATAAAGACATCGAAGGCAATCGCCTTATCATTGGTCAAGGGCATGAACACCCACTTATGCAAAGCACCATTTTATGGTCTGAAGCGATTGACTGGGTTGCAGGTGAGCAAGAGATTTCTGAAACAGGTTTCCGATGCACGGCTAAAACACGTTACCGTCAGCCTGATCAAGCATGTACAATTTATAAAGATGCAGATACACCAAGTGGTGTCCGTGTCGAGTTTGATGAACCGCAAAGAGCTGTAACACCAGGACAAAGTGTTGTGTTCTATGTAGATGAAGTATGTTTAGGTGGTGGTGTGATTCATCATA
>JAVWEY010000070.1:0-1116 GCA_036641395.1 Erysipelotrichaceae bacterium | reverse complement strand
GTTCGCTTCGTTAAGCTATGTATTCACTTAACGATAGTGTGACGAATCACACTGGGTTTCCCCATTCGGAAATCGCCGGTTATAACGGTTCATATCACCTTACCGACGCTTATCGCAGATTAGCACGTCCTTCATCGCCTCTGACTGCCAGGGCATCCACCGTGTACGCTTAGTCGCTTAACCTCACAACCCGAAGATGTTTCGTAAAACACTTCAGTATTGCGAAAATTTGAGAGACTCGAACACACCGCTTATCTGTTCTTATTACGGAGAACAGACACAGTGTGTCGTTTCAATTTTCAGCTTGATCCAGATTTTTAAAGAGCAAAACTTCGCAGTGAACCTTTTCAGGTACACTCTGAAGTTTTCTTGTGTTTTTTGCAGTAAAGATGGTGGAGCTATGCGGGATCGAACCGCAGACCTCCTGCGTGCAAAGCAGGCGCTCTCCCAGCTGAGCTATAGCCCCATCGTTTGGCAGAATCCCTCAGAACCGCAATTTCTGTTGAGGCAAGGCGCGGTGACGCGAAGCATACTGAAGTATGTCAGCATCGCCGCAACGCAGCATCAGCAGAAATTTGGTAGGCCTGAGTGGACTTGAACCACCGACCTCACCCTTATCAGGGGTGCGCTCTAACCACCTGAGCTACAAGCCTGCAGAGATTTTTACTGCTAATTTTTCATCAGACAATCTGTGTGAGCACTACAAAGAACGTTTCTTTAAGGTAAGGAGGTGATCCAACCGCAGGTTCCCCTACGGTTACCTTGTTACGACTTCACCCCAGTCATGAATCACAAAGTGGTAAGCGCCCTCCCGAAGGTTAAGCTACCTACTTCTTTTGCAACCCACTCCCATGGTGTGACGGGCGGTGTGTACAAGGCCCGGGAACGTATTCACCGTGGCATTCTGATCCACGATTACTAGCGATTCCGACTTCATGGAGTCGAGTTGCAGACTCCAATCCGGACTACGACATACTTTATGAGGTCCGCTTGCTCTCGCGAGGTCGCTTCTCTTTGTATATGCCATTGTAGCACGTGTGTAGCCCTACTCGTAAGGGCCATGATGACTTGACGTCATCCCCACCTTCCTCCAGTTGATCACTGGCAGTCTCCTTT
>JAVWEY010000069.1:0-1126 GCA_036641395.1 Erysipelotrichaceae bacterium | reverse complement strand
TTCCTTTAAAGCACTTTGAATCGTTGCTCCAACACCAACTGCTTCATCTGGATTAATTTGTGTAAAGGGTAGCTTGCCTAGAAGCTTACTGACAAAACTACGAATTGTTGTTGATTTCGTCGCACCGCCAATTAAAATAATGCGATCAATTTCGTCTAACTTGATTCCTGAGTCATTTAAAACGCGAATAATCGGAGCGCGTAATTTAGCTAATAATGGCTGACAAATACTCCTAAATCGCTCTTCTGTCAGTTGATAGGTATATTCTTTTTCATCTAAAATAAACTCAAATTGTTGCGGTGTCGTTGGGGATAGTTCTTTCTTGATCATTTCTATTTTTTTATAAAGACTCGCTTCTATTTCAGCCGGCAATACTTCTTGATCCAATTTATTTTCAGCTAAGCAATCTTTTAAGATAGCATAAGTAAAATCTTCCCCGCCTAAACGATTATCACCAGCTATCGCTTCTACTTGCATGATGCCTTCAAACATCTCTAACAAAGAAACATCAAATGTTCCTCCACCTAAATCAATGACCAAAATTCGACTATCTTCTTCTAGTCGATGAATACCATAAGCCATCGCTGCTGCAGTTGGCTCGCTAATTAAATGATTAACCTCCAAACCTGCTAAATTCGCCGCCTCAATCGTCGCTGCTCGTTGAACATTGTTAAAATAGGCTGGAACACTAATAATCGCATGACGACATTCTTCATTTAACGTACGTTCAGCATTTTGTTTTAATTTTTTCAGTAAAAGAGTTGAGAGTTCTACAGGTGTAAATGAATATGTACCCATTTTATAAATTTTTTCCGTTCCCATAAAACGTTTAAACGTTGCAGCTGTCAATTGTGGATGAGTCATCAGACGCTCTTTCGCAATTTGTCCCACTAATATTTCTTGATTATCATCAACGCTGATAATCGATGGCGTTAAGACTTCGCCAAATTCATTTTCAATTAAAACAGCTGATTCTCCATTCCAATAGCCAACTAAACTATTAGAAGTTCCTAAATCAATACCAATTGTTGCCATGTTATTCCCTACTTTCCTTTTTATCTCTTTTAATTATAACATGGACTATATTTTTATTTATATTCTTTTTTATCGGTTTTGTGGTAATTTG
>JAVWEY010000068.1:0-1276 GCA_036641395.1 Erysipelotrichaceae bacterium | reverse complement strand
CTAAAGGAATTTCTTTGTAATAAATAGATTGATATACTTCTGGATCACTTTCATCTAAGTTCTTTAAATCAATAAATTGATTACAGCCAATTTTTCTGTATTGTGTTGAATTTAATGCGATTTCACGATCTTCTTTCTTTAATTTTTTTAGTGATTGTGTAATGACAAAGTTTCTTCCATTCGTACTATTAAATAACTTGTTGTTTTTCGATGCTAACCCACTATCGGAACAGTATATAAATTCAGAACAGTCAAAATCCCGAACTACTTTTTGTTCTAATGGTTTTAAAGTCATCTGTTCATTTTGATTACCAGGATGAAGATCGAATGCGAGAGGAAAACCATCGGCATCCATAAATAGTCCCATGCCTATAATAGGGTTTGGGCGATTTTCCTTGCTCTTACCATACTTTTTATTGCCATCCTCTTGTTCAATTTCAAAATAATAGTTGGTACAATCATAATAAAGAACCTTTGTATTTCTTTTGTGAATAAAATTGCTATTACGATATACTTCCAATTGAATATAATCAGATTCTTGAGCCAATACCGATAGGGCACGATATAAATCATGTAACTGATATTTCGGTTGTTCTAATAAGGACTGAGCGAATAAATAAGAACTTTTCTTACTTGATGGTTTTAAGATACGAGAATAAATAAGATCTGACAGGATGGAATCTAAATTATACTCATAATCATGACGTTTCTTTATATTACGTATGATATTGTCAAAGCGAAGATCAGAGTAGATGGATTGAAGGAATAAGTAACCGCAGTTGAAACTACGTTGACTATTTTTATCAATTGTTCTATTTGGTGCAAAAGGAACGGAGATAGTCTCGTTTTCTTTCTTATAGATTTCAGTGGCAATACGAGCTTGTTCTTTTGCCCAAGCCATAACACCATCACGATCGGTATTAAGTTCTTCCGATAGTTCGACTAAAGTGCCAAGTTTTTTAAATGTTTTAGAAGTACTTTTACCATTTTTATCAATAAAAGCGTAGTTAATGTAGAAAGACTCAGAGTTTTTTGATTTTGAAGTAGTTATACGCATAATTATCACCTAATGATATTATATCATACTTTACGATATATTACGATACTTAAATGCATTAAATTTGACAAAATTTGCATAAAAAAAGCCTTTATCTATAGGCAATAACTAGATTCACTTAAATTTTAGCTGTCAAACTCCCGGCTATCTATCGGACATTTTTGCCCTTTGTTGAAGAAAGCGCTTTAAGATTGCTTGTAAATTATCGATAGTTTGTTA
>JAVWEY010000067.1:0-2623 GCA_036641395.1 Erysipelotrichaceae bacterium | reverse complement strand
ATAAAACCATCGATGATTCGATGAAAGGTTAAGTTGTTGTAGAAACCTTTATTTGCTAGATCGATAAAATTAGTTACCGTAATCGGTGCAACATCACCATCTAATTCTGCTTTAATCATTCCAAAATCCTTTACCACAATTTCTATGTGATGAATACCAACTTTTTTTATTGAAGGTTCTTTTTTAACTTCTTCATCACTTCCACAACCACTTAAACTTACAGTTAATAGTAAACTCAAAGTGCATAATAATATTTTTTTCATTTAGACTCTCCTTCATTCATAAGAGTATTATAACATATCAAGAATCAATCCTTCACATTAAAGAGTTTCATTTGTGCTTTCACATATTCTTCTTTTTTTAAGTCTTCCACTAGTTGTTTATGATTGAAAGAATCATTAAATTGATCTCTTTTCATTTGATAACTTGAACCTGAAAAGTTAAATGTTACTTGATTCAAGTTTCCAATTAAATGAAATAAAAGATTCACATTATAAAGAATGCCTTTATCACAAAAGGATTCATCGTTTTCTAATGTATTAATATTCCAAGTAGCACCTTTATAATAAACGATTAGATTTTGATTATCAATTTCTTGGACAAAACCGTAGTTTGCAAGTGGTAAATTACTAAGCAAATTCCCCATGTTGCTTGCATTACCTACATAATCACTTTTATATTGAAGTAAAGTTTGATAGTCTTTAGTGAGTTTACTTGGTATTGATAGATTATCTAATAATATTTGATTTTGATATTTAGTCTTTACTAATCGAATTCCAAGTATGATAGAACTAGCAAGTATCAATAAGGCGATTATAAGAATAATTCTTTTACTCTTTTTCTCTTTTGTTATTTGCGTAGTTGAAATAATAAGGGATGTGGCAAGCGCTGCTTGTTGATTATAAGGTTGTTCACTTAATAACTCACTGACACTTATTTCTAATACTTCACATAACTTTGAAAGAATTGTAATATCTGGGTAGGAAGCATTGCACTCCCATTTAGATATAGTTTTATCACTTACCGAAATAAGTTTTCCTAACTGCTTTTGGGTTAAATTATGTTTTTTACGTTCCGTTAATATTTTATTTCCAATATAATCTTCTTTCATCTTACATCACCTCGTGATTATCGTATCATAATATTTTTAAATGTCACTCTACAAATTAGAGAATTAGCTAAACAAAAACTCTGTCATGATGTTATAATAAAAGAAATAAATTGAAAGGTGGTAATTGTTATGAAATTTGGAATTGTTGGGACAAACTTTGTATCAGGTTTCTTTATGGATGGTGCAAAACAAGTAGATAAGTGTGATGTTGTTGCGGTTAGTGATATATCAATGGAGGGAGCAAAGAAATTTGCGGAGCAATATGGTATTCCTAATTATTTTGATAATTATGAAAAAATGTATGAAGCCCATTTAATTGATGCTGTTTATATTGCTGTGCCAAATGGCTTACATAAGAAAATAAGTATGTATTTCTTATCTAGAAATATACCTACTTTCTGTGAGAAACCGATGGCAGGTAATGTTTGTGAAGTTGATGAAATGATTGAGTGTGCAAAAGATCATAATACGTATCTTCAAGAAGGATTAATACCTTTATATAATCCTAACTTTAAGATATTAAAAGATAGTCTTTCAATGGTTGGGAAAATTCATCAAGTCAATTTTAATTTCTCTAAATATTCCTCTCGCTATGATGCTTATTTAAAAGGTGAAAATCCTACGACATTCCGTAGTGAGCTTGCCAATGGTGCAATTATGGACTTAGGTGTTTATATCTTCGCAGATGTTATTGGCTTGTGGGGTAAACCTAATGAAGTCATAGCGACATGTTCTGTGCTTGATACAGGTGCGGATGTTTCTGGAAGTAGTATCTTCTTATATGATGATTTCAATGTTAATTTAACTTATTCAAAAGCGAGTGACACGGAAAATATTTGTGAAATATGTGGAGAATTAGGTATCTTAACCATTGATTTCCCAAGTGCACCAAAAACGATTACTTTTATTGAAAGAAAAACAAAAGAAAGAAAAGTCTTAAGTGTTGATGTGTTAGAAAATTTCTATTATGAAATAAGTGAAATGATTCAAAGAGTTGAAGAAAACCAAACAGAATCAAAGTATGTTCCATTTCAAACCTCGCATGATATTCATGATGTATTAACGAAATGCCGGATGCAGGCAAATATTATCTTCCCATGTGACAAGTAAAAACAACCTACGCGGTCAATGTCATTAAGTTAAGAAATCATCCATAAGGAGAGGGTTAAAAAAAACGCCCTCTTTTTCTTTTTGTATTTGACAAGGTGAATGAAATGTGCGGCCTAGTAATCGTTTTTAATGATTACTAGGCCAATTGTTTATAAGCATAAAAACAAGGAGGAAACGCTTATGAACAATTTCAAACATCTTCAAAGGGTTTTGTTTAAAGAGGTTCAATACCTAAATAGATTCAAATCATTATTTGTAGAAAACAGTAAATCGGATTTCGTCAGAAAACGAAAATTATCATTTGATAAAACAATAATGAATATCATTTCTTTGTAAACAGGTTCTTTAAAAGATGAATTACTCAAGTTAAATAATTATGCTATTGATACTCCTAGTACTTCT
>JAVWEY010000066.1:0-2870 GCA_036641395.1 Erysipelotrichaceae bacterium | reverse complement strand
AAAATAATAGTAATCGATGATACTTTGGCAGCAAATGAGTTCATGAGAAGTGTTTATGCAATGGCAGCTCCTCCAGGGGTTGATGTATTAATCTATGGAGAAGATGAAGCAGTTAGTAAATGGAAAGAAAATCAATTTGGTGATGGAAATGTCTTAATATTATTCAAAAGTGTTAAAGCAGCTCATAAATGTTATATGAAGGGCTTTAATTTTGAAGAACTACAAATTGGTGGCTTAGGGGCATCTCCGGGGAGAAAGATTGTGTTTGGTCCTATTACATTAGATCAAGCAGATGCAGATGAACTTAAAGAAATACAAGATAAAGGTGCCAGAGTATATTTCCATCAAGTTCCAGAAGATGGATCAGCAGAACTTAGTAAAATTCTAGAAAAATTTAAATAAAGAAAATAAGAGGAGAATAATATGTCGGTCATATTGATTGCAACGGTTAGTGGTTTACTTTATTTCCTAGGTACAAATCGAATTGGTTATAGTTTTACAACAGTATCAATTGGTGCGCCAGTTGTTATTGGTTTCTTGTTTGGATTGCTATTTGGTGATCCAACAAAAGGATTAATTTTAGGGGCATCAATTAATTTGCTTTATTTAGGTGTTGTATTCACAGGTGGGAACGTGCCTACAGATGGAGCTTTAGCGGCTTGTATAGCTATTCCAGTTGCATTCCAACTTGGATTAGATGTAGATACTGCAGTAACAATCGCAGTTCCATTTGGAATTTTAGGTTCATTTATTGATCAAATTCGTAGAACTTCAAATTTAATTTGGCTTCATAAAGCGGATAAGTATGCTGCAGAGGGAAACGAAAAGGGAATTTACATGTGTTCAATGATTTATCCAACAATTGTTGCATTCTGTATTCGTTTCATTCCTGTATTTGTTATTAATCTATTTGGAGCAGGAGCTGTTCAAGCGTTACTTACTTATTTGCCTGCATTTATTACTACAGGATTATCAGTAGCTGGAGGAATTTTACCGGCAATTGGATTCGCTATTATTATTATGTCGATTGGACGTAAAGAATTACTACCTTACTATTTTATTGGTTTCTTTGCGGTTAAATATTTAGGTGTAAATACAATGGCTTGTGCTGTATTTGGGTTATGTATTGCGGCACTAATCATGTTCAAAAAGAATAAAACGGGGGATATTGCATAATGACAGAACAAAAGCGTTTACTTACTAAGAAACAAATTAATCAAGCTCATTTATTTTGGTGGTTAGGTGCTGAGACAAATAACTCTTATGAACGTTTACAAGCGCCATCATTCTGTTCGGCAATGGCTCGTAATTTAAAACTAATTTATCCAAATGAAGATGATTATAAAGAAGCACTGCAAAGACATTTGGAATTCTATAATACAGAAGGAACAATTGGATCGGTTATCGTAGGTATTGCTTTAGCAATGGAAGAAGAAAAAGCTAAAGGAAATTTAAATGGTGAAGTTATCACGGGGATTAAACTTGGGTTAATGGGACCTATTGCTGGAATTGGGGATACTTTAATTCATGGTATGGCAAAATCGATTATTCTTGGATTAGCATGTACATTTGCATTAGAAGGTAATCCATTAGCATTAATATTCCCACCTATGTTCTCATTATTGGTATTCTTTACGGGAAGATATACATGTAATTTAGGATATAAACTAGGAGGAGATGCAGTTCCGAAACTATTGAAATCAGGGACAATGAATACTTTAATTACAGCTGCATCAGTTCTTGGTTTATTTATGATGGGAGCATTATCAGCGTCATATGTAAAAGTAAGCACACCATTGAATTGGGTTATTTCATCAACAGGAGCAGCAATAGGATTACAAGCTAATTTAGATGCAATTCTACCAGGTATGCTTCAGTTACTAGCAATCTTCGGAATCTATTGGTACTTTACACATAAAGGACAAAACTATATTAAGTTAGTATTAACGATTTTGTTAATTTCTATTGTAGCTGCTTTCTTTGGAATTCTAGGATAACGATTAAAAAGGAAAGGGTGAATAGTAAGGAAATCTTACTAAGTAATTGATATGAGCATAGAAAATAATAAAAAAGATAGTGATAGAATCATAGAAAGTAAGATGGATGAGTTATGGAGTATATCAAGGTATATACATGATAATCCAGAAATGTGCTTTGAAGAAGAAAAGGCATGTAAAATACAATGCGAATTTCTAAGAAAAGAAGGATTTAGTGTTAATGAAGGATTAGGATCGTTATCAACTGCTTTTGAAGCGGCAATAGGTGAAGGTAAACCAGTAGTTGCAATCCTGTCAGAATATGATGCTCTTGCTATTGGTCATGCTTGTGGACATAATCTTATTTCAACATCTGCACTTGGAAGTGCAATAGGGTTGAAAACGGCGATTTTAGATAAACAAGTAAAAGGTACTGTAAAAATAATAGGTACACCAGCTGAAGAAGGTGGAGGTGGTAAAATAATTCTATTCAATGAAGGATATTTTAAAGATGTGGATGCAGTCATAATGATGCATCCAACCAGTTTCACTTCAAGACTTGCTGGAGAATGCTTATCATCTAAACGAATTGAAATTGAATATACTGGAAAAGGCGCTCATGCAGGATCACATCCCGATAATGGAATCAATGCATTAAGTGCAGCGAATTTATACTTTGTTGCAACGGGTATGTTAAGACAACATTTTAAGGGTGATGTACGATTATCGGGAATAATAACTGAAAGTGGTACACAGGTAGGATTAATTCCTGAAACAACAGTAATTAAGGGTTCATTAAGTTGTTTCAGTCTTAATGATTTAAATCGCTATGCTGAAATGATAGTTCATGCAGCCGAAGGTTGTGGTGAAGCTATGGGATGTAAATGCAATGTT
>JAVWEY010000065.1:0-3091 GCA_036641395.1 Erysipelotrichaceae bacterium | reverse complement strand
GAAGTAATCCACCATGTAAATAATCACATGAAATATCATGGTCCTGAAGGTAATCATAAACTTCTTCCACGCGTTCATGAGTCGATGCGAAAATCATCGCATCTTCTACATGATCATGAAGTAGTATATTCATTATGATTTTATTTTTTTCATCCCTTGTTACTACATAATATTGATGTTCAACATTAGCTTTGTTTCCATCTTCAATATGAATAGAGATCGGATCGTTCATAAATTCACTTGAAAGATCAACAATTTGTTCTGGCATTGTTGCTGAGAATAATAACGTATTACGATTTTGCGGTAAACATTTTAATACATCGCTTACTTGTTCAATAAATCCCATATTCAACATTTGATCTGCTTCATCTAAGACGACAAAACGAATATTTGTTAAATCTAACGTACCCCGTTTTATATGATCCATCACGCGTCCGGGAGTTCCAATTACAATATGACAACGATCTTTTAGTTTCATTATTTGTGGTTGATAAGGAACTCTACCTAATAATAATGCCGTTTTTATACGTTTAAACATCGATATACTTTCTACATCTTCATTAATCTGTAGGGCTAATTCACGAGTTGGTGCTAGAATTAAAGCTTGTGGTAACCGATCTTCCCATGTAATATCTTCAATCATCGGTATCGCAAAAGCGGCAGTTTTTCCACTACCTGTTTTAGCTCGAACAATTACATCTTTTTTCTGATGAATATAGGGAATTATTTTTTCTTGAACTGGCATTAAATCTTCATATTCTAAAAGATTAATGGCTTCTAATATTTGTTCGTCTTTAATTAGTTCTTTAAATTTCATATAGACTCCTTTAAGGTACAAAAATCCTGGTTCTTACCAGGATTACTTGTTGATTATATCATGAATGTAAATATTATGCGAACGTTCAGGTCCAACTGATACAATACTGATTCTAGTTTTTGTTAATTCTTCAATCCGTTTTAGATAATTCTTACAGTTTAAAGGTAATTCTTCATAGTTTCTAATCTTACTAATATCTTCACTCCAGCCATCCATTACTTCA
Source organism: Erysipelotrichaceae bacterium (assembly GCA_036641395.1). GTDB lineage: Bacteria > Bacillota_I > Bacilli_A > Erysipelotrichales > Erysipelotrichaceae > JAVXTH01. The sequence continues at coordinate 2,051 of JAVWEY010000065.1, read as the reverse complement.
TAGATTGGTTTGGCACGATACATCTTATCAAGTGATGCTGGGATACTTTCATAACGCTCACCATCAATGTCATAAGCAACGCAGATTGGTAGTTTTTTAAATCCGGATAAGATATCAATCTTCGTTATAACTAAGTCAGTAAGCCCGTTAATCATCGCTGCATGACGTACTACATTTAAATCTAACCATCCACATCTTCTAGGTCTTCCCGTGGTTGCACCAAATTCATTTCCTATGCTGCGAATGCGTTCTCCATCTTCATCTAATAATTCACTGACAAAAGGACCTTCACCAACTCGTGTTGAATATGCTTTCACAATCCCAATGATACGATCTAGTTTTTTAGGAGATACACCCGCTCCCACACATACCCCTGCGGAAGTAGGTGATGATGATGTTACATAGGGATAGGTTCCATAGTTTATATCAAGCATCGCTGCTTGTGCACCTTCAAATAATACAAATTTATCTTCATCTAATGCTTTATTAACTTCAACAACACTATCGATAATTCTTGGTAATAACTTTTCACGAACAACTTTAAATTTTTCAATTAGTTCATCATAATCAAATGGTTCTTCTTCATAAAGTTTCACAATTTGTTCATTCTTTATTGCCAATGTATCCGCAAGTTTCTCTTTAAAGATATCAAAGTCTTGTAAGTCACCTACACGTATACCAATTCTTGTATATTTATCTGCATAACAAGGACCAATACCTCGCTTAGTAGTTCCAATCTTCTTCTCACCTTTTCGCTCTTCTTGTAATGCATCTAATTTTATATGATAAGGCATAATTAGATGTGCACAATCACTTACATAAATGTGACTAACATCTACACCACGATCTTCTAACACTTTCATTTCATCTAATAACACAAAAGGATCAACAACAACTCCTGGTCCAATAATACATTTAGCTTGTTTATGTAAAACACCTGATGGAAGTAAATGTAATACTGTTTTTTCACCATTTACAATTACCGTGTGTCCAGCATTATTTCCACCTTGAAAGCGAACTACATAATCAACCTTTTCACCTAGTACATCAACAATTTTACCTTTACCTTCGTCGCCCCATTGAGTTCCTACTACAACATAACCTGCCATGAATTTTCTCCTTTGGTAATTAAAAATACTGTATTATTATAAAATAATTTAAGTCGCATTACAATATTTATCTGTTTCTAATTTTCATGAGTTAAAATATTAGGCTGTGTATAACTTCCTGACACGATATAAGTACGTGAAACCGTAAAAGATTCAAGTTTAAATGTTTCTATTTCATGATCTTGATCATCTGAAATAATTAATGTGATATTATCACAGTTATGATCAAATGTAAAAACTTCACTTTCTCCACATAAAATGTTACCATTTTTTTTATTTGTATTAAATGAAAATGCATGTTCCATATCAATTTCATTCCATGTAAATAAAACATGAAGTCCAAAATTTCCTTTTGCTTGTATTTCTAAATAAATTCTTGGTCCGGTATCAATAGTTAATGGCATAATATTACCCCTCTTATTTAACAATCTGATTATAATCTTCTTTCTAAATAAAGACAATTCATTTAGGAAAGAATTATCTTTATGTTATAATTTCGTATATAGATTAATGGAGGAAATATGAGCGAACAGTTTATTAACTTAACAAGCAATAATTTAGAGGCGGAGCATCTATGCTGTGCCATCGCTGATAAAAAACATCAAGTTGGAGTGACTTCAAAAAAGCAGTGGCTTAGTAAACGCTTGGAAGAAGGTCACGTTTTTAGAAAGCTTGAAGGCAGAGGAAAAGTATTTATCGAATATGCTCCTTTGGAAACAGCCTGGGTGCCTATTAATGGTGAAAACTATATTTATATCTATTGCCTTTGGGTATCTGGTTCTTTTGCCGGAAAAGGATATGCGAAGTCACTGATTGAGTACTGTATGAATGATGCATTAGAAAAAGGTAAAGCAGGTGTTTGTATCTTAAGTTCAAAGAAGAAAAAGCCTTTTATATCCGATAAAAAGTTTTTTCTTAAATATGGTTTTGAAGTAGTTGATA
>JAVWEY010000064.1:0-3184 GCA_036641395.1 Erysipelotrichaceae bacterium | reverse complement strand
CATGCCTCCCTGTCACGGAGGAGATCGTGGGTTCAAGTCCCATCTGGACCGCCATTTGCAGATGTAGTTCAATGGTAGAACACAACCTTGCCAAGGTTGATACGGGGGTCCGATTCCCCTCATCTGCTCCAGAGACAACGATTCGCCTATTATATAGGCGTTTTTTTTGTATATACAAATAAAAATGAAGAAAAAATGAAGAAATTATAATCGAAATTGAGTATAAAATAAGGTTATATCCCCAATGATCCAAAATCTTAGATGAGTTTATGACCGCCCTTTAAGATAAAACTTGAATTAGAGGTAGTTTGTCTATCTGTTTTTATGAAATTTTCGACTACGGATGAAATGAAAGTATCCACCGATGTTTTTTTGTATCTACAATGAAACAAAATTACCTAAATGGATTGATTTTGTTATTCGAATATGATATACAAAGGTTACGAAAGGATTGATTTATATGAAATATGCAGAAGAAGGTTTACAGTATCATGTTGGGGTTCGTAATGGAGATGTTGGGAAGTATGTTTTATTACCAGGTGATCCAAAGCGATGTGCTAAAATTGCCAAGTATTTCGATGATGCGAAATTAGTTGCTGATAGCCGTGAGTACGTTACCTATACGGGTTATTTAGATGGAGTTAAGGTAAGTGTTACCTCAACTGGAATTGGTGGGCCATCCGCTTCTATCGCAATGGAAGAACTTGTTAATTGCGGGGCAGATACCTTTATTCGTGTTGGGACATGTGGAGGTATTCAAAAAGAAGTAAAAAGTGGGGATAATATAATCGCAACTGGTGCTATCCGAATGGAAGGTACTAGTAAAGAATATGCTCCAATTGAATTTCCAGCAGTTGCAAATTATGACATAGTCAATGCACTAACAAAAAGTGCTGAAGATTTAAATGTTCCTTACCATGTAGGTGTTGTTGAGTGTAAAGATTCATTCTATGGTCAGCATTCACCTGAAAAAAGTCCCGTGAGTTATGAGTTACTTAATAAATGGGATGCTTGGATTAAACTAGGTACCTTAGCCTCAGAAATGGAATCGGCAGCATTGTTTGTTGTTGCGGCTCATTTACATGTTCGTTGTGGTTCGGTTTTCCTAGCAGTAGCCAACCAAGAGCGTGAAAAATTGGGTTTAGAAAATCCAGTTGTACATGATACCGAAATGGCAATTAAAGTAGCAATTGGAGCATTACGAAATCTAATTAAAAAAGATAATAAATAATAAAGATATTCCTTGTTTAGTATTATATTAAGCAAGGAATATTTTTATTATGAAAATATACATTTTTTTGATATAATAGATAAAAGAAGTTAATTTTAAGAGGTAAAGATAATGAAGCAGATAAAAAAAAGAACGATACCAATTATTGTGTTACTTATGAGTTTATTATTCAATGGAATTATAATCTATTTTAATCAAGCAAAAATAATGAATCAGAAAAGGGAACAAGTAAAATATGAGGCAAGTTCTCAATTAAGTAAATTACAATATATTCTTGATTCATTATTTCTTAAAACAGAAACACTAGAAATGATAGTCGTTCAACAAGATGGTGAAGTTAAGAACTTTGATCAAGTGTGTGAACAATTATACGATCATAAAAATGCAGTACGATCCTTACAACTAGCACCTAATGGAGTTGTCACTTATGTCTATCCTTTAAAAGGGAATGAACAAGCCTTTGGTGATTTGTTTGCTGATCCTGATCGTGTAAAGGAAGCAGAATACGCACGTGATAGTGGTAATATGACACTGGCGGGTCCCTATGAATTAAGTCAAGGTGGAATGGGTGCAGTAGCACGTCGACCAATTTATTTAAAAGATGAAATAGGAAATAAAAAGTTTTGGGGTTTTTCAATTGTAATCTTAAACATACCGGATGCCTTTCGACCTGCTGAGTTTGAAAAGTTTAAAGAAGAGGGATTCGATTATAAACTAACACGGATTGACCCAAACACAAATAAGGTTGTAATTATTGATGAATCAAATAAAGAAGAGTTAAAGGATGCAATCAATTTATCATTTAAAGTTCCTAATGGAAGTTGGCAGTTTAGTGTTGCTCCTCATGATGGTTGGTTAGCTAAACAATCTTTAATCAGTGAAATATTAATTGGTATTTTTGTAAGTATTATCCTCTATTGTTTAAGTATCTTTGTAGTTAAGACAAAACAACAGAGTAAAGCAATGAAAGAATTATCTTTAAGAGATAATTTAACTAGTTTATATAATCAAAGAATGTTGTTAAGTACAATGAATAAATTAATTGTTGATAATAAACCGTTTGGATTATTATACTTAGACTTTGATGATTTTAAAGGCATCAATGATACTTATGGACATGCGATTGGTGATTTATTCTTAATTGAAAGTGCAAATCGTTTACTAAAGAATTTTAGTGAATATGCTAGTATTTATCGAATCGGTGGAGACGAGTTTGCGATGATTATTGAAGGATGTAAGAGTGAGGAATGTTACCAAGAATTATCAGATAAAATGGAAATGGTATTCTCGACAGCTTTTGTGATTGAAAATAATAAAATTGATGTAAAGGTTAGTTTTGGTATAAGTCGCTTCCCTGAATTAGCAACTGATATTGATAAGATGATTCGGGCTGCCGATAAATTAATGTATGAAATGAAGAATGATCATAAAAAATAATGGCTGCATCTTTTATTTTAAAACGAGAGTGATATAATAAAAGAGCAATCATGCAGATGTAGTTCAATGGTAGAACACAACCTTCCCAAGGTTGTTACGGGGGTCCGATTCCCCTCATCTGCTCCATAACTTAAAATAGCCCTTAAATAGGGCTTTTTTATTCATATACGATAAAGTATATGAATGATATTTTAATCATCACTGAAGATTGCTTAAGGTATATAATAGTGATATATTATATATAGGTAGGGGAATTACTTCCCTTAAACCTATTTTCGATTGAGTTCTTTAATTCCCACGAGTATTGAGACTACGATGTGAATTATTTCTAAGAGTTCTTTTAATATGCAAATTATTACTTGAATCTCATTCTATATATAATACTATTAAGCAATTTCAAAGATTGACTTAATAAACTGTGAGGTTAGGAAATTCAAGACATATGGTGGTGCAACGAAAACAGAATTAATTAAAGCGGCTATAATGATTTATATGAGAGATGGAGAAGTTGTTGAT
>JAVWEY010000063.1:0-3535 GCA_036641395.1 Erysipelotrichaceae bacterium | reverse complement strand
TATATTATATCATATATTCAGTAGTTTTACATGGGTTTATGCAATTCATCTCACCACTTTAGAAGTGGGAGTATTCTAGCATGATTATAGATAAATTATTATTCAATTATTTTAATTTCACATTCTAGTTCATAACCACTTTTTATCTTTACCTGTTTTTGTACTTCTTTAATTAATGTTAAAAAATCATTACTTGTCGCATTCCCTTGATTGATTAAAAAACCAGTATGTTTACTTGAAACACTAGCATCACCAACCTTAAAACCCGCTAAGTTTGCTTCTTTAATTAAGGCAGATGCATAATAATCAAGTGGTCTTTTAAAGGTACTACCAGCACTATAGTCGCTAAGTGGTTGCGACGCGCATCGAGCACTATTTAATTCATTCATCCGTGCTTGAATCACACTTGTTTCACCTTGCTTGCATTCAAATACGGCTTCTAAGACAATCCCTTTATGATCACTAAAATAACTGTGGCGATAGCCAAAAGCTAGTTCTTTATTTGTTAATACCTTGATATTAAAAGATTCATCTAAATAAGTTACTTGCTTTACAACATTGCTTATTTCTCCATCATATGCTCCAGCATTCATCACAATTGCTCCACCAACACTTCCTGGTATTCCACAGGCAAAGGCTAATCCATCCAGTTGTTGTTTACAAGCAAAATCACAGAGTTTTTTTAAAGACATTCCACTTTCAACATAAAGAAGATTTCCTTTTCTAGAAACATGATTAAAATGAGTAGGTAGAACTAAGATTAAACCATCATAACCACGATCTAATCCAAGTACATTACTACCATGACCAAGTACATAATAAGGAATATCATATTCAATACAAGTGGACAAACATAAAATGATTTCTTCTATATTGTTTGGTTCTACTAAACAAGTGATTGATCCACCAATATGTAAGGTAGTATATGCTTTTAATGTTTCATTTTCTTTATAATTTATATTATTTTCTTTTAAAACTTTAAATAATTCATTAATTTTATTCATTTCATCACTCCTCTTATTCATTATACCGGAATTTATATCATTTGCTTATTAAATTGCATATATGTTAAACAAACAAATCATTAATAATTATCGTATAAAAATGAATTATTTGGTAAAAAGATTGAAGTATGGTTATACAAATGACATTATATTTAGATAAAAGGAGGTATTATTTATGGATATGACAGTTTACTTAATGTCCTTTCTTATCGGTATTGAAGGACTTATGAATCTATTTGGAATTTATGCACCATTACAAAAACAAGGACTTGATAAGTATACGGATGAATCAATTAAAGCATGGTTACGCCCCAATGGCGTTTGTAGTATTCTTATGGCAGTTGGTTTAGCTGGCTTTGATGCTGCAATGTGGGCTAATATTGGAGGAACACCTTTACTAATCGGTGGTCTTATTGTTTGTGTCATTGGTGTCATTGGTACCCTAGTAAACTGGAAAAAGAACTTAGTAGTAGCTAATTATTAATAACAAACACATCATTTATGAAAGCAGATAACAGGAACAAGTTATCTGTTTTTTTCATATGATAACTGTGCTTACTATTTATCGGTAATGAAATAATTTCTTTGTGTAAAGCATAAAGATAACTTCCCTTACCTATACTATAAAAGGAATGCACACGATTATATGAAAGGAATGGTGTGAAAGATATGAAAAAAGTATTAAATAGCGGGCTATGTATTATGTTAATTAGCTTGCTGGTACTTCCTACAATATTTGCTAATATTCATGCAACACAACCAATTGGTGAAGATCATCATGATTCATTTCCAGTAATTAGCGAAGGAACAAATGAAAGTGATTATCCAAAAGAAGGTGAACCAGGCAATGTCAAAATGAGGAAATCAGCAAAATGGACAGATAAAAAAGCCGGTCGAGCCGAAATTAAATTCGAATTATCAGGTAAACCAACCAATAGTGATGTTGTGATTGTATTAGATCGCTCAGGTAGCATGGCGGATGGAGTTGAGGGAAGCAGCGTCTCATGTGGTGGTACGATCATTCAAAATAAATGTATGAAATGTGGAAAGAAACATTCAGCTCCTGCTCCTAATCGCTGCGATGATCGTGATCGACTTGCGATATCGCAAGGTGCTGCAACTAACTTTGTGAATGCGATGTTAGCAAATGATGAACAAGGAAATCCATCCAATAATCGAGTAGGCTTTGTATCTTTTAGTGGGAAATCTGGAGACCCTGCTATTGATAATACGCTACAGATTGTCACAAGTACTGATTTTGTTGATGGAAATGGGAAACAAGCATTAATCTCATCAATTAATTCACTTGAACATTTAGGTGGAACCGATTATACCCCAGCCTTAGAAGCGGCTAAAAAGATGATTATGCATCGCCTAGATAAAACTCGTCCTGTTAGTATTATCTTCTTAACGGATGGTATGCCGGCTCCTGGTCAAGATGGGATTGCGAGTGCTGTTAGTTTAAAGAAAATGAATGTGAAAGTTTATTCTTTAGCTCTTGCGATTAAAAATCCAACTGCGAAAGCTTTATTACGAGATCAAATCGCCTATGATAAAAATTGTTATTACGACATTGTAAATCCCAATGATATTCAATCTGTATTTAATGAAATTAAAAAGAGTGTAAGTTATGCAGGAAGCAATGCTAATTTAAGTGATACCATTAAAAATCATTTCGTTTATGATTCTTCAAAACCTGTTTTAGTTAATGGGGTTGTCGATAGAAATCAAAAAGTCCGTATTGTAAATCAAGATGTTACATGGGATGTTGGCAACATTCTATCCAAACCAACTACACTAATTATTCCAATTCGTCTAAATCCAAATCAAGATGGAATATTCCCAACAAATGAAGGAAATGCAAAATTAATATATACGAATTTCAAGCATAATCCAAAATGTATGCAAGAAGTAGAATCACCCATTCTTCGAAAAAACGAACAGACTTTTACGATTCTTTATGAAGGAAACCCTCCGCTTGGTACATCTTTAATCGGAAATGTTCCAAAAGATGATTTACTCTATCATCTAGATGAAAAAGCTACAATCCTACCTTATGGTAATCTTGCCATTAAAGATTATACCTTTGTTGGTTGGCTTGCCGGTAATACTGTTTATCAGCCAAATGAAATAATAAGTATTAAAGAAAATACCGTCTTTAAGGCTGTTTGGGAGAAAAACAAAGCAACAGATTTGCCTTATACAATTAAATACTATAAAGATAATATTGATATGAATACTGATGTAAGTGGTTCTGTATTAAGTGATAATAATATTGTTCATAAAGTAAGTTATGATAATCTTCCTAAAGGATATGAAATCGATTATGATGCTTCAACTCCTTTACCATTTAATGTGACAACGGAAAACAATGTCATTAAAGTAGCCTATAAGAAAATAAAAGAGATTGATCCACCAATCGTATCCTTGCCTTATACAATTAAATACTATAAAGATAATATTGATATGAATACTGATGTAAGTGGTTCTGTATTAAGTGATAATAATATTGTTCATAAAGTAAGTTATGA
>JAVWEY010000062.1:0-3711 GCA_036641395.1 Erysipelotrichaceae bacterium | reverse complement strand
AATCGCTGCTTTGATCGTAGTGAAGATTTTGAAGCAACGCTTGCTTATGTAAAAGATTTAAAGATTGACCGGATGTTAACAAGTGGCCATGAATCAAGTGTAATTACCGGTAGTGAAAATTTTAAATTAATACAAAACACTTGTCATAATTTTGTGATTATGGCAGGCGCAGGTTTAACAATTGAAAATGTTAAAGATTTTATTTTAAACGTAAAACCTGAGGAAATACACTTTGGAAGTGGAACCCATTTAGAAGGGAAATGGGATAATAATATTGATCCAAAGAGCATGGAATTGTTATGTAATTTGAAATAAACTAACGTTTTTCATCAAATCTTAAGTATATTTTCATTTAAAGGATTGTTTTTAACATTTAAAACTGTTATCATTTAAGAAATGCTATAATAATTGTCTATTATAGTATAGTTTTCAAGAAATACATAATAATGTCAATTATTATCTAAGATTTACAATTTCATATTAAATATATATTAAATGTTACTGTACCGATTTGTATACCTTTATAAACAAGTAGGAGGTAGAAAATGAAACGAGATCTATTAGAAGAACTTGCAAAACTGAATCATTGTTATATTTCAGATTTAAGAAATCAAATGAAGGAAGTTAATTTTATAAATTCTGTCGAGAATATTAAGGCAGCAGATTATACTTTTTCAGAATGGTCTGAAGTAACAAATTATCTTTGTGGAAGAACTCCTGAAATAAAAGATGTCGTAGAAATTCAACATTTGCTTGTTAATTGCTTGAGAAACAAATTATGCTAAAATAACTTATAAATCTTTAATCTTTTATCTCGATTAGAGATTTTTTTTGCGCTTTTCTTGCGTTAAAAACTTATTAACACTATAATAAAGAACAGATAGGAATGGTGATAAAGATGGAACAAAAAAACGCTTGGGAAACATATGATGAAAATAAAATGAAAGAAGTTTTTTCTTTTAGTGATTCATATAAGGAATTTATTTCTAAATGTAAGAGTGAACGTGAATGTATTGATGAAACAATTCGTATAGCGAAAGCGAATGGATATCAAAATCTTGATGATGTTATTAAAGAAAAACAAGTATTAAAAGCAGGCGATAAAGTGTATGCAAATAATATGGGTAAAACGATTGCGTTATTTTTAATTGGTGAAGAACCAATGGAAAACGGAATGAAGATATTAGGTGCACATGTGGATTCACCTCGATTGGATATTAAACAAAATCCTCTATATGAAGATCAAGAACTTGCAATGTTAGAAACTCATTATTATGGTGGAATAAAGAAATATCAATGGGTTACAATGCCTTTAGCTCTTCATGGTATTGTTGTGAAAAAAGATGGTACTAAAATCCATATCGAGATTGGTGAAAATGAGAATGATCCAGTTGTCGGAATTTCAGATTTACTTGTTCATCTTGCAAGTGATCAATTAACTAAAAGTGGTTCTAAAGTAATTGAAGGAGAAGATTTGAATATCCTAGTAGGTTCAATTCCTTTAATAGGTGATTCAAAAGAAAAAGCCAAGGCAACCATTTTGAAACTATTAAAAGATCAATATGATGTTGAAGAGGAAGATTTTCTTTCTGCTGAAATAGAAGCAGTGCCAGCAGGGAAGGCGCGTGATTATGGACTTGATCGCAGTATGATTATTGGTTATGGACAGGATGATCGAGTTTGTGCTTATACATCACTTGTTGCAATGATGGAAATGAAAAAAAGCAATCGAACATGTGTTTGCTTATTAGTCGATAAAGAGGAAGTAGGAAGCATTGGTGCTACGGGTATGCAATCAAAATTCTTTGAAAACTGTGTAGCAGAAGTAATGAATTGTACAAAGGATTATAGTGAAATTAAAGTCCGTCGAGCACTTAAAAATTCAAAGATGCTAAGTAGTGATGTATCGGCAGCCTTCGATCCTAATTACGCTAGTGTAATGGAGAAAAAGAATTCGGCATATTTTGGACATGGTATTGTATTTAATAAGTATACAGGTTCACGAGGCAAAAGTGGTTGTAACGATGCAAATGCTGAATATTTAGGAGAACTAAGAAATATTATGGAAAGAGAACATGTAATATTTCAAACAGCAGAACTTGGAAAAGTAGATCAGGGTGGTGGAGGAACCATCGCTTATATTCTAGCTCAATATAATATGGAAGTAATTGATTGTGGTGTTGCTGTTCAAAATATGCATGCACCATGGGAAGTTGTTTCTAAAGCTGATGTATTTGAAACGAAATGTGGATATGTAGCATTTCTAAAACATGCTTAAAAACTAAACTGTATATTTTCTACAGTTTTTTTCTTGCAAAATATGTAAAAATGCCGTAGTATTTAGCCTTATGAAATGAGGGGAAATAATGGGTATAATGAAAAAAAATCTACCAGGCATTTTACTATGTTTACTTATCGCAATACCTGCTTGGTTATTAGGAAAGCAGTTTCCAATTATTGGAGGACCGGTATTTGGTATTCTATTTGGAATGTTGATTACAATTTGGAAAAAGCCAATCTTTTTTCAATCAGGTATAAAATTTACAAGTAAAATATTATTACAACTTTCGATTATTTTGTTAGGCTTTGAAATGAATCTATATCATGTGATTGAAGTTGGTCAACAGTCTTTAATGGTTATGTTGTTTACTTTAACAACTTCTTTTACGATTGCATATTTCGTTGGGAAAATGATGAAAATAGATCGAAATACGACAATCTTAATTGGGGTTGGTACTTCAATTTGTGGTGGATCAGCAATCGCTGCTACAGCACCTGTAATTCAAAGTAAAGAAGAGGAAGTTGCCCAAGCAATATCAACGATCTTCTTATTCAATATCGTTGCCGTTTTCTTATTTCCGATGTTAGGTCATTTACTTGGTCTGAGTGATACCGGTTTTGGTATGTGGGCTGGAACTGCTATTAATGATACTTCTAGTGTAGTAGCAGCAGGAGCATCATGGAGTGCATCTGCCGGGAATAACATAGCTTTGAATCTTGCGACAATTGTGAAGCTTACAAGAACTTTAATGATTGTACCAATTACATTTAGTTTAGCTATTTACACTTCACATAAAGCAAAAAAGGAAGCGGGGAATAATTTCAATATTATTAAAATATTCCCATGGTTTGTGATAGGATTTATACTAGCAGCAATTATCAATACATTCGTTGAACTTCCAATTGGGTTAGGAAGTAATTTAGTTATGATTGGCAAGTTTATGATTGTGATGGCAATGTGTGCAATTGGTTTGAATACGGATTTTAAACATCTAATTACCGATGGCTTAAAACCAATTGGTTTAGGTTTATGTTGTTGGTTTGGTGTTGCAGTGGTTTCATTGCTAGTACAATCATTAATGGGATTATTATAAATAATTGCAAAAAGTTTGACACGGCTAACATTTATGTGCATAATATATTTGTAATAAGTAACACATGTGAGGAGGATATTCTATGGAACAATTACACCCTGCCCTTTTGGCATTATTAGGAACAGGTTTTACCTTTCTATGCACAACGCTGGGAGCGGGCGTTGTTTACTTCTTTCGAGGAGAAATAAAACCAATTTATCAACAGATTTTTCTAGGCTTTGCTGCTGGTGTTATGATTGCCGCAAGTGTTTGGTCCTTGTTAATTCCAGCCATTGATATGGCGCAGGAACAACATATGATTGGATGGCTAGTTGGTGCTGGCGGATTTATAATTGGC
>JAVWEY010000061.1:0-3741 GCA_036641395.1 Erysipelotrichaceae bacterium | reverse complement strand
AAGGATTAAATGCTACAGATAAAACTAAAGTTGTGAATGCGAATAAATTAATTGATTTAAAAGCACAATTAGATAAATTATTATTAGATGAAAAGATTAAAGATATAAACGATAAGATTAGTAAATTAGATGATATTAAAGATATACCTTTAAACAAAAAGAATGATGTAATGAATTTGATTCAACGAGTAGAATCATTATCAAAAGAAGATCAGAAAAGAATTACGAATAAAGATAAGTTATATAAAACATATCAGTTTATTCTAGACAGTGAAAAGAAGATTAAAGATATTAATGATAAAATATGGAATAATATTAAACCGTTAAATGTAACACTTGATGATGAATCAGATATTATTGAAATTAATAAGTTATATCAATCTTTAAGAAAACAAGATCAAAAACTTATTAATAATTATCAAGATGTAATAAACGCTCAAAGAATTATTGATGCTTTAAAAGATAAAAAGATATTACCAGAAGTATTTGATAATATAAAAGGTAAGGATATAAATTATGAGTTTAAAGGATCAGTTAATAATAAAAATTATTCGATTAAGTTTAATGGTTTAGATATTAAAGAGAGTTTATCCTTTAATCCAGAAATTAAATTCTTTAGTAATAAAAATAATGATAAGATTAAAGGCTTAGATGCGAACGCTCTCGTGATTTGCTTTACCAATCATGGTAAGTTACCAGGTAAGGCAACCATTGAAATACAAACAGATTTAAAAGATGGCATTTATCATTTATTCTATTTTAATGAAACAACAAATAAAGCAGAATTTACGCAAGATGTTGAAGTGATTAATGGAATCGCAAAGTTTGTAATTGATCATACTTCGGATTATTTCTTAAGTAAAAAAGCAACGAATGATATTAATACTGGAGATATAACTAATAGCAATGAATATTTAATCATTTTCACACTTTCACTTATTGCAATAACGGGAATTTCGTTATATACTGTGAAAAAGAAAAGAAATATAAAAATAAAATAATTAAGATAAAGTTTGATCCTATAGAATATAAGTTTTAAGAGAAATGCATATTTTCCTATACTTGTTAATACAATATATCATTAGCGTGATTTATTTGTATATATTATGAATTTAATAATATAAAGGAGTGGTATTATGGCAATCTATGATATCTTAAATGGAATTAAGGACAAAAGAGAAGAACAAAATGGGTGCATGTTTAATGGGTATTTAGAAGATTATCTAGATCAAATTGAAGATGATGAAAGCAAAAAGCCATTTTATGATTTCTTTAAAATGATTTTTGATGTAAATGATTCAATTAAAATTTGTACAGATCTTAAATTAAGTATTAATAAAGATGCGATTGCAAATCAAATTATTCGATATAAAGATTCCTTTAAACTGGCAAAGGGACAAATAAAAGCCCCTTATGTCTTATATGGTATCTTTGATGATGATCAACGTGCTATCATTCTTTGCCCTGGGCATAAGGAAGAATATATTATTGCGAAAGCTCTTTATTATGTTATGAGTGAACCTGATAATGAATTTGAAGGAACTAGAAATGAAGTTATTTCTTTAAATTTAGATTTAGAAGAAAACGATATTGCTTTTAAAATTGTAAATAGATTCTTTATGAATAAAGAAAAAGCGGGAATTGTTCAAAGATCACTTGATCGAGTTATGTTTTCTACTTATGATGAAATGTATGAACTAGCACAAAAGATTGCAGAGAATTGTTTAAATGATTTAAAAGAAATATTAAGTAAAGCAGAGAATAAAGATAAAGCAATTAATGAAATAATTGCTACATGGTTTTTATTAAAGAAGTTCTCTTATGTACAATATATGATGGATAAGAACAATTTAATGAAAATCCACGGTGGAAATGTTAAAAAGCAGCGTCAAGTTGCGAAAGAAAAGTGTGATGCAATTGTTTTTACTTCTTATTCGGAACTTTGGAAGGTCGCAAAAAACATATAATCATTGAAAACTACTAGAAAATAGTAGTTTTTTTATGTGAATTTTCAATTGACACAAAATATAACTGGCGAATGTTTGAAATATAACCAAAATATAACCGGCATTGTTTATGATATAGGTATAAAGATAGAAAAACTATATTTGAAAGTGAAAGAGGTAATTATGATGAAGAAATCAATGATAAAATTAGTTAAAATAACATTTGCTTTATTTTTAATTATATCAGCAATAAATGTATCTCCAATTATGGCAGATTCGAATACTAAAACTATGCCGAAAGAATTTGATTTATCATCCGGAGATATTAAAGTTGATTTTAACGTACTAGGTGCGAAAACGACAATTAGATTTGGTAAGAACCAAGTTGAATATGTTGGGGATAATGCTGAGATTACGATTGTTCAAAGCGATCCAAGAACACCTACTAATCATTCAATTTATGTTAATAGTAAGAAGACAAGTAATAATCCACATATTACGATTAAGAACTTAAGAATGAATGAGGGCTCAATTGTAGTTGAGGGCGATGCTACGATTAATGTTGAGGGAATGAATAATATTATCTCAAATAATTGTGCCGTTCAAATTGGTGGATTTAATACAACGACAACCATTGCGGGTAAGGGTATGTTACAAGCTACTTCAAATAATGAAGCTGCCGCAATCGGTACGCTTAAAAATGGTACTGGTGGTCATATTGTTATTCAAGATGCATTCATTAATGCCGTAGGTGCTAGCAATGCAGCAGGTATTGGTTGTGGAGCATTCGGTAGTGTACAAGATATTACAATAAATAATTCAGGATCTTTTAATCAATTAGGAAGCGTTGCCGTTGGTGGTAATAACGCAGCAGGGATTGGTACAGGTCTAAGTGATTTAACTGCTATTAGTAATATAGGAACAATCAATATTACTAATTCATCAATTGATGCAACCGGTGGAAAACAAGCAGCTGGGATTGGAAATGGTATCTATAGTAAAACTGGTGATATTAACATTACGAATAGTGCAATTGTCGCAAGAGCAGGAATGTCTAGCGCTATTGAACAAGCAATGAATAAACCATTGAGTGATACAACGATATATAATGATGATTCTCCAAGCGCAATTGGTAATGGAGCAAATAGTACTCTTAATGGTAAAATAAGTATCGATGCAGCTTCCTATATTAATGCAGCCGCTCCTGGTGATAATGGGAAAGAGGCAATTGCGACTGATTCAATTTCAGCTCAATTCGCAAACAATATTCTTCAAGGAACTTTATATACAGAAAATCGTAATAATCCACTTGTTTCTAAATCTCAAAAAGCAACTTATGGAATTTACAATCAAAATTCAAAAGTAAATCAATTTGTTATGCCAGCAGCTTATACATCCTTTGCGATTAGCGTTGGTGATGGCGATTACAAAGTTAAATTAGAAAACTCAGGGAAAGCAGATAATAACAATGTTTGGTTAATGAGTGAACATACAGCACTTGTCAAAGCAACCGTTTTAGATCATCCTGCCAAAGGTAATATGTTAACAAGTTATATTGGTTTATTCCCAGAAGTATTCACAGTTCAATATTTTAATGATAAAGGTTATGAAGTTGATGGAACAGCAGCAACTGTTTATGCAAATACAAGTGTTTCATCTCTTCCAACTATAAAAGAAGAAACAGGATATAATACTTCAACTTGGTATTATTTAGATGGAACAGATAAAAAAGCATTTGATCAAAATGTATTAGTTAATAAAGATATGAAAGTTTATTTCACAAAAGATATACTAA
>JAVWEY010000060.1:0-3777 GCA_036641395.1 Erysipelotrichaceae bacterium | reverse complement strand
GATCACAACTGATGTATCCGCTCGAGGAATTGATATTCCAGCTTTATCTCATGTAATCCATGCGGACTTACCAAGAGATGGTGCAACGTATGTTCATCGTATTGGAAGATGTGGAAGAGTTGAAGAATCAGGAATTGCGATTGCTTTATGTGAAAAATCAACACAACCTCGTTTAGAAAAAATCTTAGAAGAAAGTAATTTGTCGGCAACGGAAATGGATAGCGATATCATGCGTTTTTATGACAGTAAAAATGATGATTGGGCATGCTTCTCTGATAAAACGAATGTAATTAAAAAAGATCTTGTTCGCCAAGATGTAATTAAACTATATTTCAATGGTGGTAAAAATAAAAAGATGCGATTAGGTGACTTTGTTGGTGCCATATGTCAAATTGATGGTGTTGAAAGTGATGATATTGGAAATATTGAAATCAAAGATACCGGTTCTTATGTAGATATTCTACATGGTAAGGGTGATTATGTTTTGAAGTCATTAAAAGATAAATCAATTAAAGGAAAAAAATTAAGAATACAAAAAGCGAAGTCATAATTACGACTTCGCTTTCAATTTATTCATGAACTTTTCAATCCGGTCAAGTGCTACTTTAATCTCTTCAATACTATAAGCATATGAAACACGGATAAAGCCTTCACCAGCATTACCAAATGCTGTTCCAGGAACACAGGCAACTTTTTCCTCTTTTAATAATTCTTCACAAAATTCTTCGCTGCTTAAACCAGTTGATTTAATACTTGGGAAAATATAGAAAGCACCATGGGGAAGATGCGTTTCTAAACCTATGCGATTAAATCCTTTTACGATGAAATTACGTCGTAATAAATAAGCGTCATGCATCTCTTCTACCTGCTTTGACCCATTACGTAATCCTTCAATTGCTCCATACTGTGCTGCGGTTGGTGCTGACATAATAATATATTGATGAATCTTATTCATTGCCATTGCAATTGTTTTATGTGCTAATACATAACCTAAGCGCCATCCAGTCATTGCGAAGGCTTTAGAAAAACCACTAATTAAAATGACTTGATCTTTAATTTCATCAAAGTTAGCAGGGGAGCAAAACTCTTCATCATACGTTAATTCGGCGTATATTTCGTCGCTAATTATCATAATGTTATGTTTCTTTATAATCGGAACAATTTTCGCATAATCATCATGACTCATAACTCCGCCAGTAGGATTACTAGGAAAGTTAATAATCATTGCTTTTGTCTTATCACTAATCGCAGCTTCTAATGCTTCTGGTGTTAATTTAAATTGGTTCTCTGATGTTAATTCAATCATCTTAGGAATAGCTCCAACTAATTGAACACCGGGCTGATAAGCCACATAACCGGGTTCTAACAGAATAACTTCATCACCTGGATCAACGACTGAGCGTAAAGCTATATCAATCGCTTCACTACCTCCAACCGTAACAACTACATTATCCTTTGGATCATAATTTAAATTAAAACGACGTTTTTGATAATTACATATTTCTTGGCGCAATTCTAATAGTCCTTGATTTGCAGTATAATAAGTCTTACCGCTTTCGATTGAATAAATAGCAGCTTCACGAATATGCCACGGAGTAGCGAAATCAGGTTCACCAACACCTAGGGAAACAACGCCTTCCATCTCATTCGCTAAATCAAAGAAACGACGAATTCCGCTTGGCTTAATTTCTCTGACATGTTTACTGAGTATATCTTCATTCATTATGGAGTCACAATAAGCCGTTCACTTGGCTTCTCCTCTTCATCAAAGATAACACCACTTGCTTTATATTGTTTTAAAACAAATAAGGTTACCGTTGAAGTAACATGTTCGACACAGGCAAGCTTTGCCACGAAGTTTGAAACTTCTTGCATAGTTTTCCCATTTACAATCACAGTAAATTCACTTTTTCCGCTCATTAAATACATCGTATCAACTTCAGGGAAACGATAAATATTCTTAGCGACGCGATCATATCCAAATTCACGCTCTGGAGTAACACCAACTTCAATCAAAGCCATAACTTTATCATTGTTTGTTTTATCCCAGTTAATAATCGTATGATAACCGCAGATTATTTTATCCTTTTCAAGTTCATCCATAGTGGAAAGAATACTTTTCTCATCCGCCTGTAGAATATCTGCCAAATCACGTGTTGATAGTCTTGCTTTTTTCTCTAATAATGACAATAATACTTGCTTTTCCATTTCATCACCTTTTCTGTAGTAATTCTATTTTATATCGTATTAACTAGTGTGTAAACACTTATTAGGATAAATAGTGATTTAATCGCTCTTTTCCTTGCTATATCCGCCTTTCTTCGATTGTGCTAAAGATTATAACTATGTTATAATATCATGACAAAGGAAGTGGTTAAATGGATAAACTGATTCTTATGGATAAAATGGTTGCTTGCGCAAAAGTTGCTGGACAGTTAATAAAACATAAACGTCCAACAATAATAAATAACAAGAGTGATTCTGCGAATATCGTAACCGATGTTGATTTAGAAGTTCAAAATAAAATTATTGCAATGTTACATGAAATAAAACCAGAAGCAGAAATATTAGCAGAAGAGGGAGTTATACCATCCGTAGATTGTCATTCTTATTTTATCATTGATCCAATTGACGGAACGACGAATTATGCTTATAATTATAATCACTCCGCTATATCAATTGCTTATATAGAAAATGGTATTGGACAAATTGGAGTATGTTATAATCCTTATCAAAAAGAAATGTTTTACGCAACAAGAGGATATGGAGCGTATTTAAATAAAAATAAAGTAGTTTGTAATGAACATAGTTTGAAAGATTCTTTAGTAATTTGTGGAACATCGCCTTATAATAAAGAGAATGCTCATAAAACATTTGAAACAATGGAAACGATATTTATGAATTGTCGAGATATCAGAAGATCAGGTAGTGCTGTACTTGATTTATGTTATTTGGCAAGTGGTAAATGTGATGCTTTTTATGAAGAACTGCTTAGTCCATGGGATCATGCAGCAGCAATTATTATTATTAAAGAAGCGGGAGGTAAAGTACAAACCTTAAATGGATTATACGGTTATGTTAAACCAGTAGGTCTTATGGTAGGATGTCCATCTAATTTTAAAGATTTTATAAAATTAATTGAGAAATAGAAAGGATATCATTATGCTAGAAAATGTGGAATTAAAAAAGAAAGTTATATTCACAAACAGTAATTATATTACAGTTGATAAAGTAAGATATGATTTTAATAATGAATTAATATTAAAGAAAAGAAGAATGACAACCGTTTATGTTGTGAATCTTATCATTGCCGTTTTGTTTTCATTATTAATTATTGATAAATTTGGTGTTTCAGCAATTTTTCTTCAACTTATTATCTTTGGTTTCTTCTTATTGCTTTTTCATTATTTATATTACATAGTCGCTAGTTTTATGCTACCTAGCAGCATCAAAGAATATTTGATTAAACATCACCTGTGAAAGCAGGTTTTTTTATGCAACTTGTTTGTATTCTAGTTCGTTTGCATGTTACAATAATAATGTTCTAAATGGGAATAAGATACAAAGGGACAATCGGGAATGTGGTAAAAGCCACAACAGCCCTCGCTACTGTAAAGAGGATGAAAGCTCAATAACCACTGCGTGTAAGCGGGAAGGTGAGCAAGTAAAATGAATCTAAGTCAGGAGACCGACCTTGTATAAAGCATTTTCTATTAAGCGAAAGGGATTAATAAAATGAAAAAGACAAGTAAATTAGTTAAGATTTTTTTTGTGTTG
>JAVWEY010000059.1:0-3951 GCA_036641395.1 Erysipelotrichaceae bacterium | reverse complement strand
ATATATGAAAATGATGGAGAAGCAAAAGATTATGAAGGGTTTATAAAAGAGCAATATGAAATTAGTAGTAAGATATATTTGAATGATAATCGTGATATTATGAATTTGTTCTCGATGACTCCTTATGCATGGAAAACAACAAAAAAGGATAGAGATAAATTGAATCATTATTCTAACTTAGAAACTGAAATAGCCTTTATTCTTTCGATTTATCGAAAAAAACCAAAATAACTTTTATTAAAAGAAGTTGTTTGCTATAATTAGGAAAGATTAGTTGAAGAAAGGTGTGTTATTATGGCTTTTGAATCATTAACAAGTCGGATGAATCAAGCATTTAAGAATATTACTGGAAAAGGTAAATTATCCGAAAAAAATATGAATGATATGCTTCGTGAAGTTAGAATGTCTTTATTGGAAGCAGATGTAAATTATCAAGTAGTAAAGGAATTCATCGATAAGATAAAAATACAAGCACTAGGTGTTGAAGTGATGCAATCACTAAATCCATCACAAATGGTTGTGAAAATTGTCCATGATGAAATAGTTGAACTTTTAGGTACCCAAGAAGCTAGTATTAATTATAAAGAACAAGGTATTACAAGCATTATGATGGTAGGTTTACAAGGTACTGGTAAGACTACGGCTGCGGCTAAGATTGCCAATGTAATTGTAAAGAAACAAAGTCGCAAACCTTTATTAGTTGCATGTGACATCGTACGACCGGCTGCGATTGAACAATTAATTACTTTAGGAGAATCAATTAACGTTGAAGTATTCACGCGTGGTATTGAAACGAAAGCACTTGATACCGCAAAACTAGCACTCGATTATGCAAAAGAGAATAACTTTGATACAGTTATCTTTGATACAGCAGGACGTTTACATATTGATGAAGAATTGATGCAGGAATTAGCCGATATCAAGGAATATGTAAAACCGGATGATATCTTATTAACGGTAGATGCAATGACTGGTCAAGATATTGTAAATGTTGCTCAAAGTTTTCATGATCAATTAGAAGTAACTGGTTTAGTTCTTACAAAATTAGATGGTGATGCAAGAGGCGGTGGTGTTTTATCGGTTCGTGCCATTACAAAAGTTCCAGTTAAGTTTGTTGGTTTAGGTGAAAAAATTGATGATTTAGATATCTTCTATCCAACTCGTATGGCAGATCGTATCTTAGGTATGGGCGATATTATGAGTTTGGTAGAACAAGCTCAAGATAAAATGGATCTTCAAGCTGGAGAGCGTAGCGCGAAGCGAATGATGCAAGGTATATTTACCTTACAAGATATGTTAGAACAGTTTCAACAAATTAAAAAAATGGGTTCTTTTTCTTCAATGATGAAATTAATTCCTGGTATGGGACAAATGGCAGGACAAATTAATGAAGCAAAGAGTGATGATCAAATGAAGAAATTTGAAGCGATTATCTTATCGATGACAAAAGAAGAAAGAGAAGATCCCTCTATTTTAAAAGCAAGTCGTAAAAATCGAATTGCAGCAGGTAGTGGTTGTAAAGTACTAGAGTTAAATCAATTACTAACTCGCTATGAAAAGACTAAAATAGCAATGAAACAAATGACATCCATGGCAAAAGGTGGAGGCTTACCAAACCAAATGAAAGGTATGTCAAAGCTTAAACCAAGAACAGGGAAACGACGTTTTTAAATATAATGAGTGTCAAGTAAAAATACTTGACACCTTTTTTATCTTGTGGTATTCTATTAAGGCAAAACAAATAAATTATAGGAGGATACATATATGGCAGTTAAATTACGTTTAAAAAGAATGGGTTCAAAAAGAAAACCTTTTTACCGCATCGTTGCAGCAGATTCACGTTTCCCTCGTGATGGTCGTATCATTGAGGCAATCGGTACTTATGACCCAACTAAGAATCCAGCAGTTGTTTCTTTAAATGATGAATTAGCTATGAATTGGTTAAATAATGGTGCTCAACCAAGTGATACCGTTCGTAATATCTTATCTAAACAAGGCATTATGAAACGCCTACACGAGCAGAAGAACGCAAAATAATATGGTTGCATATGAAAAGATTGTGATGGATCTTGTTACTCCTATCGTGGATGATAAGAACAGCCTATCGGTAAAGCTAATGCCAAGCTTAGATGAAAAAGAAATTCTTTTATATATCTACGCAAACGGCGATGATGTTGCTCGTTTGATTGGACGCAAAGGTGTTATGGCCAGTGCAATTCGTCAAATGATGTCGGTTGCTTCGCGTAGCGAAGAAAAGCGTATCACGATTAAGTTTGAGTCATACTAGGATGCTGATGCATCCTTTTTTTAGGAGAATATAATGGATGAAATCAAAATAGGTGTCATTTGTGGAACACATGGTTTAAAAGGTGAAGTAAGTGTAAAAAGTTTAAGTGATTTTGATGAGATTCGTTTTAAAAAAGGGAATGTCGTTTATTTAAAAGAAAATGAATTAATACCACTCACAATTAAGACAATGCGAGTTCATAAGGATCGTGTTTTATTATCCTTTGAAGGCTTTGATGATATTAATGATGTTGAAAAGTGGAAAAATCTTTTATTAGTAATTGATAAAGGTAATTTACATCAACTAGATGGTGATGATGTTTATTATTTTCAATTGCGTAATATGCAAGTATATGATGATGAAAATCAGTATTTAGGAGAAGTAAAAGAATTAATTGAAACCGGAGCTAATTTAGTCTTGAGAATTGATGATGGTACAACTTCTTTCTTAATGCCTTATGTATCTGTATTTGTAAAAGAAACAAATGTAAAAGATAATAAAATGAAGGTTCACTTATTGGAGGGAATGAGATGAGAATAACGATTCTTACCTTATTTCCTGAATATTTTGATTGCTTTCAAACAACCTCAATTATTAAACGTGCTTTAGAGAATAAGTTGGTTACGTTTGAAACGATTAATTTTAGGGA
Organism: Erysipelotrichaceae bacterium; assembly: GCA_036641395.1. Taxonomy (GTDB): domain Bacteria; phylum Bacillota_I; class Bacilli_A; order Erysipelotrichales; family Erysipelotrichaceae; genus JAVXTH01. Next base: position 1,015 of record JAVWEY010000059.1, on the reverse strand, counting down.
TTATACTTTAGATAAACATAATAAAGTGGATGACACCCCATGTGGGGGTGGACAGGGAATGCTTTTAATGTGTCAACCAATCATTGACTGTATTAGGGCAAATCGTACGCCAAACACCCGTGTAATCCTACTATCACCACGTGGTAAAACCTTTAATCAAGCAATGGCTCACGAATTATCAAAAATTGATCATCTAATGATCGTATGTGGTCATTATGAAGGCTTTGATGAGCGAATTCGTGCTTATGTTGATGGTGAAGTATCACTGGGAGATTTTGTATTAACAGGCGGAGAGGGAGCAGCTCTTATTATTTCAGATGCGATTATTCGCTTATTGGATGGTGTTATTTTAGAAGCAAGTCATCAAGATGAATCTTTTGAAGATGGTTTATTAGAATATCCTCAATATACAAGACCGATTGAATATGAGGGAAAAGTTGTCCCTGAAGTACTATTAAGTGGCCATCATGCAAATATTAAAAAATGGCGACTTCAAGAATCACTTCGTAATACTTTGAATTATCGACCTGATTTATTAGAAAATCGCTCATTTAGTAGTGATGAATTAAAAATGATTGAAGATATTAAGGCTGGTAAAGTATACAGTAAAAAATAGTAAAAATTGATCGAGTTAAAAAAAGTAGTTTAAATAGGTTAGAATATAGGGGTAAGTGTACAGATATTCTAACTTTTTTTCTTCGCGAAGAAAAAAAAGGTGATTTGTATGAAACAAGCAGAAACTAGGAAAGAAAGAAGAAATAAAAAAATGGAGAATATGTTGAAAAATCTATTCTTTACAATACATCATTATGATAAGGATTTCTTCAAGAACATGAATACTGTTTATGATTCGAGATGTCAGGATTATATCACATATCCACTAGAGGTAATGATTACAACTAGAATTTTAGCTAATTGTTGCCATATTCAAACATGTCCGAAATGAACGATGATTTTAATCTTGAAGGTGTTATTGAAAATGTATCAGATATGTGGAAATATTTTATAACACAGT
>JAVWEY010000058.1:0-4220 GCA_036641395.1 Erysipelotrichaceae bacterium | reverse complement strand
GTTTCAATTCCATTATTTGCAGTTTTAACTGCTCTCTATTTTAAACAAATGAATATCATATTTAAACTGATGCTTGGATTATTTTCTTTATTATGGATTTTCGTAATATGGAAACGAATCTGGAATTATTATTTAAGTAAGAAAGTAAATGATAATTTCCTTGAAAATATTGGTTACAAAAAAGCAGTAGAAATTTGTGTAGAATTCTTTGATGATGAATTCAAAATTAATGATACGATCGCTTCTTATAATAGCATTAAGAAAATTCGAATGTTAACTAGCGTTATTGTTATCTTTTATGATGAAAAACTATCCTTGATTTTGCCTAAAAAAGTCATTGGAAGCGAAGCAGATATCAAAAAATTCTTAAAGTTTCTTTACTTAAAAACTCAGTTGTGATTACATCTATATCAAAAAGGTGAAAGCTTATGCTTTCACCTTTCTTGTGATTTAGTAACATATTTTAGGATTATCTAACATCAGAAATGATGTTTTTTATTCGCATTCCTCTTCTACATCTAAGCAGCCATTTTGCTTTTTATTTTTAAAACAATAACAAGTATAGCCACTTTCTACATCACATTTACTTACACGACGGCATTCATAATAAATGTTTTTGTCAACAATTGGTTTACATCCACATCCTGTGCCTTGAGAGCCACATCCACATCCTGTAGAGGGTTTACTGCAGCCACAACCACTATTTGGCTTACTACATCCACAACTGTTACTACAAGGGGCAGGACGCCAAGGACGAGAACTACATCCACAACTGCCTCCACCTCCACAACTAGATGAACAACGATTACGAGTATTACTTTGACAAGCATTCGATTCATATTGATTAGAACCACATTTACATGAGTTGTACATAAAATACCTCCTTTTATATGAGATAATCCTTTTATCTCAGTTTATATTATGCAGGAACCCAATAAACTGGTAGGCGAATCAATGAATAATGGTTAATATCATAGGATAAGTAAGAGGGAAAGCAAATCATATACGAAAGATAAGATTAATGTGCTACAATAATAAAAAATATAAGGAGACTAATAAGAAATGAATAAAAAATATATTATATGGGATTGGAATGGAACTTTACTAGATGATGTTGATTTATGTCTTGAAACAATTAATCAACTTTTAGATAACTATCATTTAGAACCATTCAAATCAATGAAGCAATATCGGGAAGTATTTACATTCCCTGTATCAGATTATTATGAAGAAATGGGTTTTGATTTTAATAAAACACCTTTCTCACAACTAGCGAAAGAATATATGGATATGTATCAGCCATCATCAAATCATTGTAAGTTACATGATGGTGTAATTGATATTATGAAATATCTACATCAAAATGGTTATCATCAAATTATTCTATCGGCATCACAAATTGATAATCTTAAGAGTCAATTGAATAATTATGATATTACGAAGTATTTAGATCATATTTTAGGAATTCAAGATATTCACGCTGCAAGCAAACAACAATTAGCAAGTGATTATTTGAAGGAAGAAAAAATACCACTTGATCAAGTAGTATTTATTGGAGATAGCATCCATGACTTTGAAGTAGCAGATGTGAATCATTGTGATTGTATTCTAATTGCGAATGGCCATCAAAGCTTTGAAAAACTAAGTTCTTGTGGTGCTTTAGTTTTAAATGATTTAAAAGCATTGAAACAACATTTAACACTCGCTTAAGCGGTGTTATTTTTTTTGCCAGAACATCTTCAAACTATGTTTTAATTGTTTGCTATTAGCAATTCTTTCGTAGTGTTGCCAGTGTTTTGGTAATAATCGTTGGTAGATGTCACTTGCATAACGATCGTCAATTAAGACAATGATACCAATATCAAGATTGGAGCGAATCACTCTACCTCCAGCTTGCAAGACTTTATTCATTCCCGGAAAGATATAGGCATAGGGATAACCAAGCCCATTTTTTGTTTCAAAATAATCTCTTAGTATATTTTGTTCTGGATTAATTTGTGGTAAACCAACCCCTATAATAATACTACCAATTAAGGATTCTCCTCGTAAATCAATCCCTTCTCCATACATTCCACCTAATACGCAAAACCCAACGAGCAGTTGACAACGATTTTCATGAAAATTAAGTAAGAAGGCTTCTCTTTCTAATTCACTCATTTGGTTATGTTGAAGAAGGGTTGTAATATCTGGATGAATTGTTGAAAAAGCCTGATAGATTTGATTCATATAAACATAACTTGGAAAGTAAATAATGTAATTACCAACTTTGCTCATTATACTATCATAAATCATTTCTACAATTTCATTGACACTTCGATTTCGATCCTTATAACGGGTACTAATAGAATCATTAATGATAATCTTTAAATGTTCAGAATCAAAGGGACTTTGAAGTAATAAACGCTTACTTGTTTCATCGCCTCCAAGTAACTCTAAAAAATAATTAATCGGAGTAAGCGTTGCTGAGAATAAACAAGCAGCTTCTCCTTTCTTTAAATTATGACGCACGAATACTCCTGGATCAATGCAGAATTGTTTGATTTCAATGTCTTGGTTAATTAACTTAATTGTTGTCACAAAGTGTTCGTCATATAAATCAGCAATTCTTAAGTAGTCGACAATATTAAAATAAAGAGTAGTTAATTCTTTTGTTTCATTATTCTTTTCTTCGTCTTGCATAATGAATTCACATTGAATTAAAAACTTAGATAAAATATCTTGAAAATCAAGCAATGGTTCTTTTAGTACTTCAAAATCATGATGCGTATTTTTTGTTTTCTCAAAAAAATCATTAATTAAAGCAAAACTTTTATGTAGAGCTAATTTTTCATCCTTAGGAAATAATTTCTCAACTTCAATAAAATGAAGTTGATTAAGCATACAAGAGTACATAGAACGAGCACGATCAACTAAATTATGTGCTTCATCAATTAAAAACATGTACTTTTCAGGCATATCCATAAAGAATCTTTTTAGGTAAACACTAGGATCAAATAAATAATTATAATCACAAATAATCACATCACAGCGAAGTGATAAATCTAATGATAATTCAAAGGGACAAACGTTAAATCTTTTACCATATTTCTTTAAGATTGCTTCATCGATTGCATCATGATGATCAAGCAATTCATACATTGCTTGATCGACTCGATTATAATAATTAGCGGCAAAAGGACATACTTCAGGATCACAATTACGTTCTTCTAAAAAGCACATTTTATCTTTAGCGTTAATAACAATTGATTTTATTCTAAGGCCTTTTTCTTCTAGCAAAGAAATAGCATGTTGAGCAACACTGCGGGTCATACTTTTTGCTGTTAGATAAAATATCTTATCAATTTTCTCTTCACCAATTGCCTTAATAGAAGGGAAAAGGGTAGAGATCGTTTTACCAATGCCAGTAGGTGCTTGTGTATATAATACATCTTGGTCAAGAATTGTCTTATATACGGCTACTGCAAGGGTACGCTGTCCCTCACGATAACTGGGAAAGGGGAAAGGTAATGCTTGAATGGATGCTAACTTAACCTTATTAAAATCACGATTCATGGCAGCCCATCGATAATATACTTGTAAAGTATATTGATAGAATACATACAGTTCATCATAAGAATAAGATTTAATGAACTGTTTTATTGTTTCATCTTCGATTTGATAATAAGTTAATTGTACTTCGATGAATTCTAAATGATGCTTCGTAGCATAAAAGAAAGCATAACATTTTACTTGAGCCCAATGTACATCTTTATAATCAATTTCAATTTTATTTAAAGGTACTGTAACTGTTTTAATTTCATCGACAATAATTCTATCATCTTTATGAATGATTCCATCTGCTCTTCCTTCAACACAAAAACGGATATCTTCATAGATACACGAATGTTTTAAAAATACTTCACTATCATATTGATCTTTGCTAGTAGATTGAAGTAAACGATGAATACGTGAACCTGTTTGTGCTCTTTCTAAAGAGAAAAAACGATGATCAATATTACCATCGCTGTAGACCGTGTCCACTAATTCATGAACACTGCATTTAATTTCAAATAAATCTATTTGTTTTTTCATATTGTTATTATAGCAAAACTTCACTAAGAATTCACCATCTTCTTAGGTGACAAGGATTTACATAATATTGATGGTGACATACTCCCACCACTTATGCGAGTGATAACGCATTGAAGTGGGGGCTTCTTGTTCGATAAGGCTAACGCCTT
>JAVWEY010000057.1:2519-5618 GCA_036641395.1 Erysipelotrichaceae bacterium | reverse complement strand
ATTATCAGAAATATTATTTGAGTAAAAAGTATGGAGTGAGCCCCAAATAAAATTTTAAGATACTAAAAAATAATTTTGATTTATGATAAGACCTCTTTATAGTAGACAGTGAAAATTAATATAGCACTGAATATGAATCTGGGGGTCTTTTATAACGAAAGAAAAGTTTTATTATTCAAGTTTAATATAGAAATTGATATTTAGATTAATTGAATTTAATTACCTTTTGAGGATTCTATTAAATAGATACAATAATGGTTAGGTATAAGACAAGTTCTTATACCTTTTCACATATCCTTTAAGGGTGATAGATTTGAAAAAGATAATTTATAGCTTTGTATTTATACTCTTTTTATTGTTTAATCCGCTAACTGTTTATGTAAAGGAAGAATTAGAAGTAAAAATAATTCAACCACTATCGGGAGTAGTTATTGTTTTAGATGCAGGCCATGGTTATCCTGATCGAGGAGCAATGAGTATCGATATAAATGAGAGTGATATTAATTTAATTCTAGTTAGGAAAACAAAAGAGCGATTAACAAAAGCCGGAGCAAAGGTTATATTCACACGTTCAAATGAAAATGATTTATCAAGTAAAGATAAGAAGAATCGAAAAAGAGATGATATGAAAAAAAGGGCAAAAATTATTAATAATAAAAAAGTTGATTTGTTTTTAAGTATTCATTTAAACGCATATCCAAGTAGTAATGTGAAAGGTTCACAAGTTTATTTTAGAAAAGATGATGAACAAGGTAAAGTATTTGCGAACATAATTCAAAATAATTTTAAGAAATTTAATGAAACACGGATGGTTCCTAAGGATGGAGATTACTTTATTTTAAATAAAACAAAACCAATTGGTGTTTTAGTTGAATGCGGTTTCATTTCTAATCATCAAGATCGAGCTAATTTATGTCAAGAAAGTTATCAAAATAAGATTGCAGATTGCTTATATTCAAGTATAAAAGAGTATCTAAACATGCTTGAATAGGGTAAATATTTTTCTGTCTAAATAATCAAGAAAAAAGAATTAAAAATCGTTGACACTCGCTATGTATCATGATATTATAAGTAGGCATTCGATGGAAGCGGGCCTGTAGCTCAGGTGGTTAGAGCGCACCCCTGATAAGGGTGAGGTCGTTGGTTCAAGTCCATTCAGGCCCACCATCGAATTTATTATACATGGGGTTTTAGCTCAGTTGGGAGAGCGCCTGCTTTGCACGCAGGAGGTCAACGGTTCGATCCCGTTAAGCTCCACCATGTTTAATTAATAAACTGTATTCTTAAGGTAAATTCCTGAGAATGCAGTTTTTTTATATGATTCAAATTTTCTTAATGTGATATAATTGTAAATATAGTAAGGACAATGATATGAAGAAAATATTAAATAATTATCGATTAAAATATAAAAGACAAATTATCATGATTCTAGTAATTATGATCTTGTTATGTTCGCCTTTTTTTATTCTTACATTTGGGAAATTACGAAGTTATGTCGAAATTAAAGAGATTACAAGAATGAATGCAGATCTACATCAGGATATAAATGAAATGAATACAATGATTGATAAATTAACTTATCGTTTTAATAATGAAGATATGCGTAATCGTAGTGCATTAATGGATGTATCTAAAATCTATGGACCATATGATCAAATAGGTAAGGATAAATATTATATTGTTCAGTTAGATGATTCTTATTTTATGATTGCGAAGAGTGATGGGAAAGCATTACTTAATTCTAAAGGTGGAATTCATGTTACTAATAAACATGAAAAAGAAAAAGCACTTGCTTATATGAGTGAGATGAAACTAAGTGATATGCAAACCTTAGAAAGTGATTTATCAGACTTTGCTTATCAAGTTGATTATGTAGGAGATATGCCACGCATTCAATATATGCTTTTATCTTTTACATTATTGGGTATTGTCTTAATAACAATTTTTATTCTCTATCGTATGTTTAAATATAGTCCGATTTTACGTTATATAAATCGATGTGAAAATTTAACTCGCCAAGATAGAGAAATTATTGATTATGAATTGGAAGCAATGAAGAAACATCGAGGTATTTTATTTGGTAGAAATTATTGTTATTTCTATCAAGGTTGGTATCGTAATGTTATACAATTTGTAAAGTATGAAGATATTGTTTGGTTTTACCAATTAGAGAATGCTCATAATCGATGCTCACTGGTTCTTTATGATAAATACGCAACTAAGTACATAATACGTGACTTTGATAGCGAGGAAGCTTACACAGAGGCGTTGCATGCTTTACAACAGTATGCACCCTATGCAAGTATTGGGTGGAGCAGTGAATATCAAAGAAAGGTTAAAACAAACTTTTACGAATTTGTCTTGTTAAGTAAAAAAAGAAGAAGTGAAGCAGAACATAAAAAAACACGATAACGTGTTTTTCAGAACTATTTAAGAAAGGGTACCATTTAGAATTTTATGGATGGCTGTCGCAATGCCACAATCATGAATATCATCGGTAATATAATTTGCACATGCTTTTGCCTTATCATGGGCATTTCCCATGGCAATGCCAAGTTTAGCTTTACTTAACATTTCTAAATCATTGGTACTATCGCCAAACGTAATTGTGTCATTCCATGTAAGATGACAATGGTTTAATACAAATTCAATACCAAGGCTTTTATTATTTGTTTTAGAAAATATATCATAAGTACCTTTTTCTACTTCATCATATTGTAGATCTTCATGTTGCTCTACAAACTCTTTAATATACTTAAAATCCGCAGTTATGATTGCATTATAAGTGGGATGATTTATATGATAATTAGTTATATCAGGAATTGTAATCCCGTTAGTAACGTTATAACGCTTCCACATTTTATTTTGAATTTCACTACCCCAATATAATTGTGTAACATTACCAAAGTGAAAACTCAAAGGGAATTGATGATGCTTAGCCCAAGCATAGATGTCGTTAACTTCTGTGTTTGGAATTGGGTTATTATACATAATTTCTAGATTTTTATCTAATACATAAGCCCCATTGATAAGTACTAGATAATCAAAAGTAAAATAAGGTAGAATTTTATCCATTTGATTTAAGGGCCTACCGGTTGC
>JAVWEY010000057.1:0-2476 GCA_036641395.1 Erysipelotrichaceae bacterium | reverse complement strand
AGTAAATCTTCATCATGTATATAATCATCTTTACTCTCATATAAGGTATGATCCATATCAAAAAATATTATTTTATAGTCCATAAATAAATTCTCCTTTTAACGTTTGTAATTATAACACAACATTTGATTTTTTAATAATGTAATGGAATTTCTATATAATTCATTCCATAATAATTTAAGTTTCTATTTACTTAGTTTATTGAATTGATGCATAAAAATGGATGAAATTTAATAATGGTTTATGGTATACTAGGATTGAACTTGCGAGGAGGGTATACGCATGGAATTAAATAAATATATTGATCATACGCTTTTGAAACAAGATGCAAAGGGAGAACAGATTCTTAATCTTTGTGAAGAGGCTAGAGCCCATCATTTTGCTAGTGTATGTGTTAACCCATATTGGGTTGAAGCATGTGCTAAGAATTTAAAAGGTAGTGATGTTTTAGTTTGTACAGTAATTGGATTTCCTTTAGGAGCAACAACAACTGCTACGAAAGTATTTGAGACAAAGGATGTTATTTGTAAAGGTGCTGGAGAAGTTGACATGGTGATTAATGTTGGCGAAATGAAGGCTGGTAATTATGAAGTAGTACTTGAAGATATTAAAGCAGTAGTAGAGGCAGCAAACGGTGTCTGTGTTAAAGTAATCTTAGAGAATTGTCTCTTAGATAAAGCAGAAATTAAAAAAGCTTGTGAGTTATGTATGAGTGCTGGAGCTAATTTTGTAAAGACATCAACAGGTTTCTCTACAGGTGGTGCTACGGTTGAAGATGTTGCATTAATGAAACAGACAGTAGGAACTACATGTAAAGTAAAAGCTGCTGGTGGAATTCGTACTTATGAAGATATGATGAAAATGATTGAAGCTGGTGCGGATCGAATTGGTACAAGTGCTGGTGTAACTTTAGTTAGTAAGTAAAAAAAGAACTTCCTTGTAATTAGGAAGTTTTTTCTTACATTAATTTATTTTCTTTCTTTATATAGAAGGATAAAATACATAAACCAATGATACAACTAATTAATTCAGTTGCAGGAACACTGAGCCAGATACCATCCAGTTGAAGGAAAGATGGGAGAACATAGATAAATATAAGAACAAGTACAAAGCCTCTTAGAAGCGATAGCAATAGGCTTGGTGCTGGTGCATTCACAGAAGCAAAGAAACATGTAAGGACAACGTTAATTCCCATAAAGATAAAAGCAGGGAAATATAATGAGATGCCATTGGTTGCGATTAAGGATAAAGCATTATTTCCTTTTTGATTGAATAGGGCTACTAACTGATTTGGGAAACATAAACCACTTAAATAAAAGAGGACACCAATCAACAAGGAAGTTATTAGTGCGTATTTAATCAGTTTATGAATGGAAGTTTGATCTTTCACACCAAAGGCATAGGATAACAAAGGTTGAATACCTTGGGCTAATCCAGTAAAGACTGCTTGAAATACAAGGCCTAAATTCGCAATAATTCCATAAGCAGCAATTCCAGTATTTCCAGCATAAGCTAATATAGAGTAATTAAAAGCAAGCATGACAAGGCCACTAGACATTTCATTTAAGAAAGAAGAAGAGCCAATTTTAGTGATTGATATGAAAGTTGCCATTTCAAGTTTACATTTTATTAAGTGGAAATGATTTTTCTTTTTAAATAAATAACTTGATAGAATTATTATCGATACAACTGGTGAAAAGCATGTTGCGATTGCTGCACCAAATAATCCCATATTGAACTCATAAATAAATAAGTAATCAAATATAATATTAGTGATATTACCACTTAACATGGCTATCATCGCAAGTTTTGGAGCACCGTCATTACGAATGGTACAGATTAAATGGTGGTTGAAGAAGAAAGCAAATGAGAATCCTAAAATAGTTGCGCAATAATCTCGAGCTAAGTAAAGTGTTTCTTTATTTGCACCTAAAAGAATTACAATATCTTTTGAAAAGAAAACACCAAGTATAAGGAGAATAATTGATAGAAATCCTGCATAATATAATCCATGAGTGAAAACTTTGTTTCCTTCTTCATGATTTTTACTCGCTTTGAATATCATGTATTTTGTGGCAGATCCCATTCCATTCATTAGACCAAGACCGGCTATTAATGCGAAAACCGGAAGGACAATATTAAGCGCAGCAAGAGCCACGGCACCAATTCCATTTGCGACAAAGAATGTATCGGTGAAGACATTGAATGATAATCCCATCATGCTTAAAACATTAGCCGATGCATAAGTGGCGAAAGTATGAAAAAGATTATCTTTTTTAAATTGAATTTCATTCATACTTTTACCCTCTCTTTCAATTATAATCACGTATTTATCGTTATATTCAAGATTATATTGTTTATATCATACCGATTGCCATTTTCTTTGTCAAGATAAGGTGAAAACTTTGAAAAAGTCATTGTATTTATAAATGTATTATGATAATATTAATAAGCACTTGCCTAAATAGCTCAGTTG
>JAVWEY010000056.1:0-6490 GCA_036641395.1 Erysipelotrichaceae bacterium | reverse complement strand
TTACACAACCAAGATCATATAGAAGCACATTTTCTTACTTGCTTTCTATCCCTCGTTATATATCGACTATTAGCAGACATGTTAGGAAACCAATTTACAGTAACAGCCTTATTAAATACCTTGCGAGATATGGAACTAGTAGATACTCAATATAATGGCTATATTCCAGCTTATACACGTTCTTCACTTACTGACCTATTACATGAGCGTTTTGGATTTAGAACCGATTATGAGATTATCAGTAAGAAGAAGATAAGAAATATTATTAAAAACACAAAAGTTTAATAATCTACGCATATTCACTACAACAAGCAAAAAGTGCTTAAACCCTTTCATTTAGGGCTCTAAGCACTTTTTATTCTTTTCAAACTGTAAAAGACAGGTATATATTTAAATTTTAGTACATAAATTCAATAATGTAAAGGAACATATAATAAATAATAATGTGTTTATTTATTATGTGTCATATTTGGATAAATGTTATATAAAAATTTATCGGTATAAACTTTATCACAAAATTCACCCGGGTGTTTTACAGTTAAAAATATCACAATATAGTCAAGGTGCCCTAACGGTCGCCTTTTTTTATATTATTTTTGTCAAATATTTTTAATTTATATATCGTATATTGTCGTAGTTTATGATATAATAGTATTATATTGTGGAGGTGTTCTTATGCGAGTTAGTATTAAAGCTACTAAAAATCATGAATTTGTTTATATTATTAAAGACTTCTATCATAATAAATCTAGAACTACTAAGATTTTTGAGAAGCTCGGAAAGATGGATGACCTTTGTGCAGAAAAAAAGATGTCCCGCGACGAAGTCATTTCTTGGGCTAAAGAGTATGCTTTTGAATTAACCTCAAAAGAAAAAAGTGATAACGAAGATTCTACGATTTCTTTTTCTCCAAACAGAATCATTGAAACGGATGTATTAAGAAAATTTAATTGTGGTTATTTATTCTTACAGAATATCTATTATAAATTGAATTTAGACCATGTATGTAAGACCATTAAATCTAAATACAAGTTTGATTATGATATCAATGCCATTTTATCTGATCTTATTTACTCTCGTATTTTAGTTCCCTCTAGTAAACGTTCTTCTTTTGAATTTGCTTCTACCTTATTAGAAAAACCAAAATATGAACTTCATGATGTTTACAGAGCTTTATCTGTATTATCGAAAGAAAGTGATTATATTCAAAGTGAATTATACAAGAATAGTCATTTTATAAAAAAAAGAAATACAAATACTCTTTATTATGATTGTACAAACTATTATTTTGAAATTGAAGAAGAGGATGATTTTAGAAAGTATGGAAAGAGTAAAGAAAATAGGCCGAATCCAATTATAGGTATGGGCTTAATGATGGATGGTGACGGTATTCCTTTAGCGTTCAATATGTATGAAGGGAATAAAAATGAACAGGTTACCTTAAGACCATTAGAAGAAAGAATCATTAAAGATTTCGAACTTTCAAAATTTATCTATTGTAGCGATGCAGGACTTGCTTCTAAAAATAATAAGCAATTTAATCGCATCCAAAATCGTGCCTACATTATTACCCAATCTTTAAAGAAACTTAAAAAAGAAGATAGAGAAGTAGCACTAAGGCATTGTGATTTCTTAGAACTTGGTCATCCATTTGGCAAAAGAATTAATATTGACGAAATTGATTTTACGATTGAAGCAAATAGGAACAGAGTATTCTATAAAGAACTTCCCATAGAAAAACCATTCGAGGAAAGATTAATTATTACTTTCTCTCCCAAATATGCCATCTATCAAAAAAACATCAGAGATAAACAAATTTTACGTGCCATAAATATGATAAGAAAGAACGGAAAGTTAAGAAAGAATACAAAGAATCCTAATGACCCTTCTCGATTCATAAAAAAAGTAACCACAGATCAAAATGGCGAAGTAATCGAAGAATCCTATTTACTAAGCGAAGATAAAATAACAGAAGAAGCTATGTACGATGGATTTTATGCAATTACCACCAATCTAGAAGATGATGATATTAAGGCTATTCTTACTGTATCCGAAAGAAGATGGCAAATAGAAGAGTGTTTTCGAATAATGAAAACCGATTTCAAAGCAAGACCAGTATACTTACACAACCAAGATCATATAGAAGCACATTTTCTTACTTGCTTTCTATCCCTCGTTATATATCGACTATTAGCAGACATGTTAGGAAACCAATTTACAGTAACAGCCTTATTAAATACCTTGCGAGATATGGAACTAGTAGATACTCAATATAATGGCTATATTCCAGCTTATACACGTTCTTCACTTACTGACCTATTACATGAGCGTTTTGGATTTAGAACCGATTATGAGATTATCAGTAAGAAGAAGATAAGAAATATTATTAAAAACACAAAAGTTTAATAATCTACGCATATTCACTACAACAAGCAAAAAGTGCTTAAACCCTTTCATTTAGGGCTCTAAGCACTTTTTATTCTTTTCAAACTGTAAAAGACAGGTATATATTTAAATTTTAGTACATAAATTCAATAATGTAAAGGAACATATAATAAATAATAATGTGTTTATTTATTATGTGTCATATTTGGATAAATGTTATATAAAAATTTATCGGTATAAACTTTATCACAAAATTCACCAATAAAAGTCATTGGTGGTTGGCCTTTTTCTCGATTCCCCTGTCGAAATAAAGCAGTATAAGAGATAATCATATTAAATATCATAAAGACTAAGAAGATAGGATAAATAACTCTTCCAATTTTAAAGGGAATCTTTTCAATTAGTTTTGATAATAAAGGATAGACAAGATATAGGATTGCCATACCTCCAAGTCCCCAGAATAACATATAAGGAACGGTAGTTCTACCACCGATATTTAAGAAATAACCAGTGTAATCCCAAGAAGTACCACCAAATAGTTTTTCACCAATTAAACTAAGTGAAAACTCAGCTACACCACCAATAATACAACTCCAAAAATAGGTGATATACCATTTTCGTTTTGCTAGATTTTTACCTAAGATAGCAATAAAACCAGCAAATCCAAATCCATAAATGGGATTGAATGGCCCATAGATTAAACCAGAACGTGATTCCCATACACCTTTTGTAACTAGCGTTAAGATTTGTTCATAATAGGTACCAATGATACAACCAATAAAGAAGATTGCAAATATCTTGGCAAAACAAAATCCTTGGGCAAATATTTTTTTATTATTATATTTATTTTCTTTAAAATGACTGCTGTATTTACTCTTTTTTAGTTCTTCCATAATTAGCCCCTGACTTCTCAATTATATGAGAAAAAAAGATAATACCATTGTCTAAAGAATATCGCTAAATTAATTTTATGTCAAGTTGACGAAAGGAAAGTAATGGGAATAATTTGTCAATTAAATAAATAGACTTACTAGTCTGTTTATGCTATTATATTAAATAGACCATATAGTCTGTTTAATAGGAGGTAAGTTATGAAACGTGATGAAAAGAATTCAATTAGTACTCGTAAAATTATGGATTATGCTTTGATTGAATTTGGTGAACAAGGTTATCGTTCAAGTTCAATTAATAAAATATGTAGTGAAGGTAATATTTCAAAGGGAATTCTTTACCATTATTTTAAAGATAAAGATGAATTATATCTTGCATGTGTAAAGGAATTATTTGATTGTTTAACACAATTCTTAAAGAGTGAATTAGTTAATTCAATGAAGAATAAAACTCTTCAATTAGAACGTTATTTCGATGCAAGACAGGGATTTTTTAAACAACATCCGATGTATCAAAATATATTTTGTGATGTTGTGATTACACCACCAAAGCATTTATTGTCTAGAATTCATGAATTAAAAAATGACTTTGATAAATTTAATATTTCAATCTTAACATTGCTTCTTCAAGATCTTAAGTTACAAGAGAATATATCAATTGAATTAGCAGTTGATACTTTACGTTTATTCCAAGATTTTATTAGTGCTCGTTATCAAATGCAAAGCGATGAAATTGATTTAAAAGAATATGAAATGACATGTAAACGCACTTTGCATATTTTACTTTATGGTGTTGTAGAAAGGAAGGGAGAGTAGGATGGATAAGGAAAAGAATATCCCCCAATCATCCTTATTATCAAGTGGTAAACCTTCAACAGTGATTATAAAACTTGCGATTCCCGCAACCATTGCTTTACTCGCAAAAGCCGTATATAACATTGTGGATACCGCCTATATTGGATTATTAGATAGTGAAACTGCCTTAGCAGCAGTTGGGGTAACACTTCCACTTTTATTAATCTTTGTTTCCATTGAAAATATATTCGCTGCTGGTGCGGCTGTTTTAGCTGGTCGTCAATTAGGAGCAGAAGATACATTAGGTGCTAATACTACCATATCAACGATTGTTGGTGCTTCTACGCTAATTGGTGGTTTACTCTGTGTTGGTGGCATTATCTTTATGGAACCATTATTAGAAGTATTTGGGGCATCAAAAGCAGTGTTACCACTTGCAAAGGATTATGCATTTTGGATGTTTGTTGCAGCAATCTTTAATTTGCCAGCACAAAGTATGAATTGTGCAGCACGAGCCGAGTCATCCGTTAAAATATCATCAATTGCAGTTATAACAGGAGCAATTCTAAATGTTATTCTAGATCCAATTTTTATGTTTGATTGGGGATTTCAAATGGGAGTTGGTGGAGCATCACTTGCAACTACGATATCACAAATGGTAACTTTCGCAATTCTAGGATGGTTCTATTTAAGTGGTAAATCAATTATAAAAGTCGGTTTAAAATATATTAAACCTAGTGTTAAATTATTCAAAGAAGTTATATTAATTGGTATACCAACAGCGGTAATACAGATATGTTTAGCACTAGCAACATCGCTTACAAATATTGCCGCAGCAACCCTTCCAGATAGTGATTTAATCATTGCTGCTTATGGAGTTGTTCAACGTCTTATCTTAGTTGGTTGTTACATTATAATGGGCTTTATGCAAGGTTATCAGCCGGTGGCAGCCTATGCATTTGGTGCGAAATGTGAAGATCGTTTTTCTGACTCAGCATATTTTTCGCTGAAGGCTACTTTACTGTTATCATTAATTGTGGCGGTTGTGTATATTGTATTATCACGTCCCCTTATTATGTTATTTAATCAAAATCCTGCTGTCGTTAAGTATGGATCACGTTTATTAATATCACAGGTTATTTTATATCCAGCTTTTGGTTTATGTTACATGATGACAATAACATTTCAAACAATTGGCGCATCAACCTTTGGCTTATTTCTTTCAACGATTCGACAAGGTATCTTCTATATTCCATGTATTATGATTCTTCCACGTTTCCTAGGTGTGAATGGAATATATTTCTCCCAACCAATTGCTGATATCTTAACGCTTGTGGTGTGTTTGTTGTCTTATAAATCAATGAAGACAATTGCAACTAAAAATATGAGAATTGTTAGTTAAGGAGGATTTATTATGAATTCAAAAATCATTACAATATCTCGACTTTATGGAAGTGGCGGTAGGCAAATAGCCCAAGCACTTGCAAAGCGTTTGGAGTTACCATTATATGATAAAGAAATTATTGAACTTGCTAGTAAAAATAGTGGTATATCTTATGACTTCTTTACGAAAGATGAATCGATTCATTCATTATTTCGTGGATTAGCAAATGGAATTGCTTCACAAACAACGCTAGAGGATCAAATATATTTGGCTCAATATGAAGCCATTCAAACAATATCAAATCAAGGACCTTGTATAATACTAGGTAGAGGTGCAGCAATTGCCTTAAAAGATAAATCTAATTTACTAAATGTTTATATTTATGCGGATATAGATAAAAGAAAACAACGAGCAATAAACGAATATGGAAATGATCCATATCAAATAGAAGAACATATTGCGAAGATTGATTCTCAACGAGCTTCTTATTTAAAGTTCTACTCTAGTTTTGAAGCTCGTAAGATTGATAATTATCATCTTTGTATCGATAGTGGAGCACTAGGTATAGATAAAGCAGTTGCGATTATTGAGGCTGCATATGAAGAATCATAATAATATCAATATCTTTTACTTTCTTAAGAATTGTTGATCCGACTTTTTAAAGGTATGCATGTTAAAGAGATAGGAGCAGTTCCTACAATTGACACAAATGCAATCGATATAACTCCTAATAGTTTGATTCCTTTATCTTTTATCTTTCTATAGTTCATAAGACCTCCTTTGTTTCCATAAAATGAACGTTCTAAGATGAAAAGAACTTCATTGTGTTATGTTAGATTTTAGGGATAAAAAAATTCCTTTCTTTGAAGGAATTAGAAGAAAAACTGGTCTTATGTATGGCAAATTGTTATCATTTTGAAATATTTTTTTTGTATATAAAAATAAAAAGAAGAATCGCAATCGATTCTTCTATCTTGGGAAATCCCAAGGAGCAGGATTTGTTTCAAATACAGTTACCGCAAACCATTGACCATTT
>JAVWEY010000055.1:0-6585 GCA_036641395.1 Erysipelotrichaceae bacterium | reverse complement strand
TTATTATACTTAACTTCTGGTTATATTATATCATATATTCAGTAGTTTTACATGGGTTTATGCAATTCATCTCACCACTTTAGAAGTGGGAGTATTCTTGCATGATTATAGATAAATAGTTCCATGAATCTTTACACATTTGCGTAATATCTTTTTCTGCTTTCCAGTTCAATTCTTTGAATGCTTTACTAGTATCAGCAAAACAAGATGCGATATCACCATCACGACGTGGTCCAATTACATAAGGTAAATTCATTTGATTAGCAGAATTAAAAGCATCAACTATTTGTAAGACACTATAACCAATTCCAGTTCCAAGATTATAAGCATCAATACCAACATGTTGATTTGCTAGTTTATTTATAGCACAAACATGGCCTTTGGCAAGATCTACTACATGGATATAATCACGTACTCCTGTACCATCAATTGTGTCATAATCATTACCAAAGATATTTAGATGATCCAGTTGTTTACTTGCGACTTGGCAAATATAAGGCATTAGATTATTAGGAATTCCATTAGGACTTTCACCAATTAACCCACTTTCATGAGCTCCAATTGGATTAAAATAACGTAATAATGCGATATTCCAATTTGAATCTGCTGTATGTAAATCATTAAGTATTTGTTCAATCATAAGTTTTGTAGTTCCATAAGGATTTGTTGTAGGACCTAATGGAAAGTCTTCCGTAATCGGAACACTGTGAGGATTTCCATAAACTGTTGCACTTGAGGAAAAGACTAAGTTAAAACAACCGTGCTTAGCCATTGTTTTACATAACACAAAGGTACTAATCAAATTATTTTCATAATACATCAGTGGTTTTTTAACTGATTCTCCTACTGCTTTATAGCCTGCAAAGTGAATTGCCGCATCAATTTTATGTTCACAGAAAATCTTTTCCATGATTTTCTCATCACATACATCACCTTCATAGAAGACAACTTCTTTTCCACTTATTTTCTTTATTTTGTCAACTACCTCAATTTTAGAATTATACAAATTATCAACGATGACAACTTCATTTCCTGCTGCTAGTAATTCAACACAAGTATGACTCCCAATAAACCCATTTCCACCACATACTAATATTTTCATAAGATATGTCCTCCATTTGTGATTGCTTTTTATATTATACAACAAACCTAAAAAAAGGGCGAATACCATTTACATATTTATTTATATTATATATATCAAACGAATGTTTTGAGTAAATATAGTAGATATTAGGCATTTTCATTTACACATTAGTAGTATTTTGTTATTATTTAGTAAATCAAACCATATCTTTATAAATCCAACTCGCAGCCGTGAGGTGAATCTATATGAAAAAACAATTATTATCACTATTTCTTATTATAAGTATGATACTGAATTATCTTCCAGTATCCATTTTTGCCGTGGAAGAAAGAATTAATACAGAAGATGCAAGTTCAGAAGAACAAAACGATTCTCATTTAATGAACTATAATGAATTATATGGAAGAACACCAATCGCAAATCAAAAACAAGTGGTACTTAATAAGCGGAGTCGAAGTGCCACAAGAAATGTTGCTTATTTATCCGTTTTTGTTGAGTTCCCTGATGAAACCAACACTCATTTAGATGATGAAAATACGTTAAAGGCAGCCGATATGGTTATGAATACTGGTGGTAAATATGTTGGTGCTGGCTATATAGAAGGAAACCTTATACCTTTAAAAGAATATATAAAAAAGTATAGTTATCAAAAATTAGATGTAACGACTAGTTTCTTCCCAAAGGATGAAACTAATAAAACAATATCCTATATGTCCTTAAAGAATCGCTCTTATTATAAGAAAAAGACTAGTACAAATGACGTTGGTTATGCACCAGGGGAAATGGGAAAACGCGAAGATGCTTTGATTGAAGAAATAATGAATGCGATTAAACCATCCATCGAACGAAATCTAAAAGCAGAACAGATTGATTCTGGGAATGATAATTTCATTGATGCCATTACTTTTTTTATGGAGGCACCAAATAATAATGATGTTGGATGGAGTGAATTATTGTGGTCCCACAAGAATGATGCATCATGTTCGACAAAGATTCTTGGAAAGTCCTTAGGCTCTTATAATTTAATTAGTGTAAGCAATACACAGGAAGCAGGAAGTCCTTTTTCTTATCAAAATATAAATGGAAATTTTAAAGTGAATCGTCCAAGTTACGCAGTGATTCACCATGAATATTTACATACATTAGGCTTACCTGATTTGTATCGAGGAGATAACTCTGGTAAACCAGTTGCCTTTTACGATATTATGGCTGAGACAAATCCTAGTAGTCCACAAGCAATTACTTCAATAATGTCAAGGCATTGGTTAAAGTGGGGTAGTGAAATTGAAGAAAGAAGTACGAGCAGTAAGGTTACCTTACAAATGCCTAAATATATAAATCCAAATGAACAAACAGCAATTAAGTTTAAAAGTCCTTTAAATAATAACGAAACATTTGTAATTGATACTTATATTAAACCTGATACGACTTCATCAAGAGTTGGTAGAAGTGATGGATTAATAATTTATCGTATTGATGAAACAATGGGGTCAAATATTGGTGGTAAAAATGATGGTCTAAATGACTATATGTACGTCTTTCGTCCAAACGAAACAGTATTAGGTCGGGGTGAGGGGACACTAAGTGATGCGGTGATTTTACCTAAAGTTGGTAATGCTTATGGATTAGGATTAGATGAAACTACTTCAAGTTGGAATAAGGATTCCTTGTATTATAAAAACGGTACGAATAGTGGTATTAAAGTTACAATTACGGATGTAACGAGTGATTCGATTACAATTGATGTAAGTGTACCAACCCTACTTGGATCCGGTACAGTAGTCGATCCGTATATTATTAAAACAATAAGTGATTTTAATACAATGCGAAATAAAAGTGACCAACATTTTAAGTTAGCAAATGATATCGATTTTGCAGGTACAGTTTTTAGCCCAATTGAATTCTTTCGTGGAACTTTTGACGGATCTAATAAATCACTTAAAAATATAAAAATTAATCAAGGTTCTGGGATGTTTGATTTTATCGATTTTGAAGCAGAAGTTAGTAACTTAAACTTAGAGAATATCAATGTCGTAGGAAAACAAGATACTCATGTTGGTACACTTGCTGGAACGATGTCGGGTAAGGCCACAAACATTTCAACAAGTGGAAGTGTAACATCCACCCCATCTAGTAAAAATACAAATCTAGGTGCCGGAGGTTTTATCGGAACAAATGGAGATCAATCACAAATAAGTAATTGTAGTGCAAGTGTTACCGTAAATGGTGGAAATAATGTTGCTGGTTTTGTTGGTTTAAATCAAGGCGGATCCTTTGTCAATTGTTTTGCCAATGGAAGTGTCAGTAATGGTAGTCTAACCATTGGTGGATTTGTAGGTCAACAATTTGGCAATATAATAAATTATACAAATTGTTTCTATGATATGCTTGCAACCGGACAAACTTTCGCACAAAATAAGATTGATGTTTCAGGCATTACCGGTATTCTTAAAACAAATGATATTTCTTTGCAATTAAATAATATAAATTCCGCTTCTTTACCAATTTCCACAAAACCTACAGCTTCCTATCAATATACAATTCATTTCAGTGATCCAAGCATCGCTTCTTATAATAATATAACTAAAAAAGTCACAGGAAGTTCAATCGGTACTACCATTATGAATGTAGATATTGCGGTAGGTAATAAGATTATGTCAATACCTGTTAATGTATTTGTAACTAGTAGTGACTTCACGGATCATTATCAAAATGAAAAGACTACAAACGAGGCAACGATCACTTATCGTGCAAAATCACAATCAAAGAACTGGTTATCTTATGTAAGTGAGGGAAATACTGCAGGAACGTTAAATTCCAATCTTCGCTTGGATAATTTAAATATTGAACTTAAAAATGTCAAATCAAATGTGAGTTTGCATAGTGAAATATTAATGGAAGGAAAAGATTGGACGATATATTCTAATATTAATTCTTCTACGCTTTTAGGTAATGAGGGAACGGAAATAAAACAAGTTAAATTTTCAATAAATAATTTAAATAATTATTCCTTATTATATCGAGTTTTTATTAATAATAATGGTTGGCAAGAATGGAAGTTTAATGGAGAAACTGCTGGTGATTCAAATTCTTATGTTACCGCCATTGAATTTGTATTAATTAAAAATGATGATATAAAACCACTTACAAATGAAATGAATTCATCTTTCGCTCATCATAACATTAAGTTAAATGAGAACTACTTAACTGGTTTTCCTATAAAAGAAACAAACAACGTATTTAGAATAATCCAATCCTTAAAAAATAATGATCAGTATAGTGTCAATTTATATGATTCGAATAATCAAATGATTCATGTGGATGAAAACACGATGATGAAAACAGGATATCAATTGCTTGTTTCTACAAGAGATAATACTCATCGTGTATATCATTTCAACGTTGTTGTTCGGGGTGATGTAAATGGTGATGGGAAAATAACTTCTATGGATTATGCGTTAGTGAAAAACGATATTTTGAATATTAGTAAATTATCCGCTGCTAGTTATGTAGCAGGTGATGTCGACGGCAATAAGAAAATAAGATCTATGGATTATGCGCTAATTAAAAATGATATTTTGAAAATCGCGAAGATAGTTCAATGAAGGGAGTTATTATGAAAAATAAGAAGAGATACCTATTTATCGTCTTAGTCACTTTATTCTTTTTTCATAGTGAAAATATCCATGCTGGTAGTATTGCACCTAATAGCAATTTCACAATTGAAGTTCAATGCGGTTATCTAGAAGGAGCAATTCGGGTAACCGCTAGTAATGCGACAATTATAAGTGCAAGTAATTTCTGTGATCGAGGAAGATCAGTAAGTGCCACGGCACGTGCTGGAGCATCTGGCACTGCTTCCATTACCTTTACTGGCATTGATACCGTTGATACTAGCGTAGTCCCACCAATTGATGCCTCAGAAAGACATATCGGTTCAGGTAGTGTTAGTATCATTCCTCCGACTTCTGGTGGAGGAACTACAACACCTTCTAAACCAAAGCCATCTAATCCATCTACGACAAAACCCAATGCCGTGGCACCACTACCAAGTGATAAACGCTCCTTTAACAATAATCTTATTTCGCTTAGTATTTCAAAAGGAAAATTAGCCCCAACCTTTAGTCGTGATGTAACTAACTATAAAGTAAGTCTTGAAGCAGATGTTACTGAAATTGAACTAAAGGGAATGGTTGAAGATTCACAAGCAAATATTATAGGAAATGGAAAACATGGCTTAAAAGCAGGGAAAAATCTAATTGAACTTATTTGTACTGCTGAAAACGAGGCGACCAAGAGTTATTTAATCGAAATAATGGTTGATGAAAAGCCTTTAATCTTCACTAATTTTGAGAAGAATAAATTAGGAGTCGTAAGAAATTTAGAGGGACTACAAATACCTCATGGTTTCCAAGCAACAACCATTAAAATGAATGGGAAGCAGATTAACGCTTGGTATAATCCAAACACAAAGAAAACGCTTGTTTATCTTGTTAATGATAATGGTGAAAAAAACTTTTATCTTTATAATAAAAAAGTTACTTCCATTTATAAACAAGTAACCCTAACAAATAAAGCATTTTATATTATTAGTGTTCCTGATAATCTTAAGAAAATGCAAGGTTATACCTATCAACAAATAAGTATTGATGGACAATTATTAGATGGTTGGAAGTTTAATGATAAACAATTTAAGAATTTTGCTTTAGTTTATTTGATGAATGAAGATAATAAACCTTGTTTATATCAATATGAAAAGACAAGTAATAGTTTACAACCTTTTTCAAACACAGCACCAATTACACAAAGTAATTATGAGTTAGTAATATCATCAAATAATACGAAATTCATGTTCTTTGTGATTGTCTCCTTACTCTTAATCACCACTAATATATTTACAATTGTTTATTTTAGAAGAAAAAATAAATTAGTTTAAATCTCATTTTGTATTCAATTCATTTCTATTATTTAATGGTGGTGTATCCACTGTCAACCAGAGATTATTTCAATGACTGCCAATTATCAACTATATTATGCAAAAATCTCATGAAATAATCTTGATACCTAAAAGTTTATTTAATTTTGTAGATGTGCTCATACAATTTAGTTAAGTATCTATATAAGTTTCTTCAAGCTTTGATATAATTGAATTAAAAAATTCTTCTCCGTATCAACACATATCTTTTAAAAGCATTTTTAATAAGCATCTTTAAGATCCACGTTATCAATTTGCTCAAACTTATTTATCAATTTAATTTGATGCAATCCTTCTTTGCAACTTAATGTTGGGTGAATTTTTCCATCTTGATAATTTACGCATCCAAAAAAGATTGAATTATCTCTTTTGTTCAATCGTAACCGTAACTCACCACCACAATTTTTACACCTTGGATGCTTATAGATAAGTGATGTACTTTCTATTGTTTGGTTAACTGCAATCAATATTTCGGTAACCTGTCTTGCTCCTTTTTCATATATTTTTGTTGCTATTTCTTCCATCG
>JAVWEY010000054.1:0-6589 GCA_036641395.1 Erysipelotrichaceae bacterium | reverse complement strand
ATCCGGATGGAGTGATCCATTAATAAATTAATACTAACTTTTTTCTTATTGTTGATAAGATTCCAGAAATCATTTATCAACTTTCTACTATCTTCAATTCCACAAACCGAAAAATAACCATTTTCTTTTTCATCAATGCCAAGTAGGATTGTTCCACCAATCGTATTACAGAATGCAGAATAAGTTTCCCATATAGAATTTGGTAGCCCGTTTTTTGCTCGCTTTCCTTCAAAAGATATTGTTTCTCTGGTATTTCTTAAATCTTCTATTGAGAACATATAATCACCATTCCTTATTAATATCTTAGCATTACTCCCCGTGTTTATCAACACATTCTTTTAATTATCAGCACTTTATCAGCACCAACTAACAATTGTGCTGATAAATATCTCTTATAACTAAAATAACAGTGAATCTTATAACCTAATATGGTTTAGATTCACTGTTATTTATTTTAGTTATTTCCACAAATGGATATTGTTTCTTCAAACTTGCTTGTGCTTCTTTCAATAAAATATTATTTCTTGTAAGTGCAAATACAGTTGAGCCACTGCCCGACATTAACACTCCTTCAAACCCGATATCGATTAACTGTTGTTTAAGTTGTGAAACTTCTGGTGCTATTTTGAAAGCACTTTTCTCTAATGTGTTTCCCAGTGTCGTACATAATAAATTAAAATCATCGTTCATTAACGCATCTTTTATATCTTCACAATTAGGATGGATACAGGTAGTGAAATCTAATGTTTCATATGCTTCCCTTGTGGATATACCAATGTGTGGCTTAACTAATAAAACTGAAAAATCACAATGATTCATAAAAGGTTGAATCTTATCACCGATTCCCTTTACGATGGCACATGTATTTTGAATACAAAAACATACATCAGCTCCAACTTTTTTCCCTAATGCAACTAATTCATCTAACGGACGGTTTAATCCCTCTATTTCATTAATTGCTTGAATTACTGCTGCTGCATCACTACTTCCACCAGCAAGACCTGCTTGCATCGGTATTTTCTTATCCACGTAGACACGATAAGCATGTTTTAACGAATATGTGTCTCTCATCAACTTAATTGCTCTCATAATTGTATTATTGTCGTTACAAGGCATACTCGGGTCATTGCTACTAAGTAAATCAACATCGCTTATCTCAATTTCAATTGTATCGTGAAATTCTAATGGTACCATAATCATTTCTAATTCATGATAGCCATCATCTCTTTTTGATACTACATTTAATCCTAAATTAATCTTCGCATGTGCTTGTTTTATCATTCACACTCACCTCATATAATTGTTTGAATTCTGTTAGAGTTAAACTTTCAGCTCTTCTAGCTTCATCAATACCCGCTAAATGTAGATTACTCAACGCTTTATCTTTATCTTGAACATATTCTAAATAATTATTTCGAATTGTTTTCCTTCTCTGTTTAAAACATGCTTTTACCATTAAGAAGAAATCTGTTTCATCTATACTATTTTCCATTTCTTTAAAGGTAAATTGCACAACACTACTATCAACGGCAGGTTTTGGTTGAAATACATTTCGACCTACCTTCATAACTGCTTTCACATTACAACGATATTGAGTTACTACACTTAATGCATTATAATCTTTTGTATTTACATTAGCCCCAAAACGATCTGCAACTTCCTTTTGCATCATAACGGTAATTGCTTTAATACCGGCATCTGCTTCAAATATCTTAAATAAGATAGGTGTTGTAATATAATAAGGTAGATTTGCAGCAATCACAATGTCAAAACCTTGTTTAAGATAAGGTTCACAAAAAGCTTTCAAATCCACATCTAAAAAATCCTGATGAATAATATCTACATTATCATATTCACTTAATGTATCATTTAAAACTTCAATTAAACGATCGTCGATTTCAAATGAAATAACTTTTGTTGCATACTCAGCTAAGTATTGAGTTAATGCCCCAATCCCTGGACCTATTTCAATAACTAAAGAATGATCACTAATTACCGCATTACGGGCAATCTTTTCCACAATTCCTGGCTCAATTAAAAAGTTTTGACCATAATTCTTCTTTGCGAATAAATGATACGTTTCTAATATTTCTCTTGTTCTACTTGGTGTAGCGATTGCTTTTTTCATTTGAGCTCCTCTAATAGTGTTTCAATATCCTTCTTATTTAATTGCAACATATTTAATCGTTTAAACAAAGTTTTCGCATTTGGCTTTCCTATAAATAAACGTCGACCAAGTTTTTCTCTTAATAACGTACTATTTTCTTTTCCCATAAAATTAAAATCAATAAAGTCTTCATAACTTAATGTTTCTTTAATATCATCACTATAAGTCATAAGATGTTCTAGTGATGATAGAATTACTTCTTTGCTGGCATGTTCAATTCCAACTTTTTTACTTGTCTTAGCCTTTGCCTTATCAACAAATGCATTCTTACATCCTTTAATATTTTGGTTAATTAAAGAACGTATCTTTTCTCCTGGTGCATCTGGATCAGTAAATATAATTACCCCTCGCATCTTTTGTGCTTGGGCAATTAGTGACAAAATTTCTTTTCCTAAATGCGTACCATTGGTTTCAATTGTATCACAATCAAGGTATTTTTTTAGTGTATCACTATCATGTTTTCCTTCAACTACGATTATTTCTTTTAATTTCATATTTTCACCTTGTTACCTATTTTACCACATTTGATAAAACAAAACAAAAGGAAGCATTTCGCTTCCTTACGTATTTTACTTATGTCCGTTTCCTATTTGTACTATTGTAACCTTTGGATTATGAATTCCTCGATTAATTGATAAAATTGGTTGTTTCTCACTACCACTATATAAATCTAAATGGTCTTCTTGAACTCCACCACCTCGATCTAATACTTTAGCCAAGAATGGTACTCCAGGTGTTAAACCTGCTCCACTATAACCGTGATCACTAATCTCTAATACAGAACCAATTGGAATACTGCGATCGGCTGCGACTATATAAAAGCCATCGTAAGTAATTCCAGGAAGCCATGCACCACTACTTTGTTGAACACCTTTATTAATGTCAAACTTAACACCAGCAGCAGTTCCGCCAGTTCCACTTTGAGCACCCCAACAACCATAACAATCTAAACCATAGGTTGTTGTTCTAGGAAAGAATACACTTCCTATTTGAACGCTTCCACCAAATTGCATAATAGGTGGGCGACGATCTTCAACTCTTTTTGATCCGTTTACAAACGTCATCGATGTAACCTTACCAAATGGATCTTTTACTATATCGTAATCTTCAACTACTTTTCCTGATGAACCATGGTCACTTAATGTAGCAATCCATGCAAGACCATCTCTACCATCATATTCACGATATTCCATTGGAGGAATATCGGCATTTGTTTTTTCACCTAATACATCTTTTGTGATTCTTTCCCTTTTGAAACTTATTTCTGCCGGTTTTAGCTTGGGAGCAATATGTGCTTCTTCTCTTAAATAGTTTGTGCTTGCGCAACCATTCAAGACAAATATCGCCATAAATAAAGCGAATACGATTCGTTTTAATTTCAAATTGTTTCCTCCTTTGTCTCGGACTTGAAGTATTCTAACATATTTAATCTAACTTGTCCAATTTTTCTATTATTCACATGTGATATTCACTATCATCCCCATTAATTGCCAATTTATACAAACGAATATTTTATATGAAGAAAACATTCTACGTAAACAAAGGACTTATGAATACTTATATGCATAAAGTTAGAATAATATACTAAAATTCTGTTTGTGATATATTCTTATAATTTCACATGCAAACAAGATATTTGACTGTAATTTACTACAATAATCAATGAAATATCAACTTATAATCATAGTTTTTATAAATCTTAACACTTTGTGAAATATTTAAAGTGTAAGCGTTTACAGAATTGCGTTATATATTATAAGTATCTCCATCTTTATAATAATTATTAATTAAATAAAAAAAAGAAATATTCCTTATCGAAATATCTCTTTTCATTTTCGGTTCTATTTTACTTTATCTCCATTCATATAAACTTCTTTTAACTTTAAATTATGATCCAATACAATTAAATCTACTTTCTTACCGAGTGAAATAGTCGAATCATTTTCATTTAATGACTTCATTGCGTTAATTGATGTCATTTTAATTATATCATCCATTGAATATTCAAACTCATTATAAAACATCGGTAAGGCATCTAAAATATCTTTTGTACTTCCTTGAAGAATCCCTTCCTTATATATAGCATCCTTTATCGAGGTGCTTCCATCTTTAAATACATGATGATCTTTATACTTCATTCCACACTGTCGTGTTCCATCACTTATCACCATGACACGATCAAAGCCTAACATTGGAATTAACCATTTTAAATGCCTTTTATCATTATGAACACCATCACAGATTAATTCGCATTTTACTTTATTATTAAAAATAGCATCACTAATCGTGGCTTGACGATGATTCACTTCAGCCATTGCATTCCCTAAATGGGTTACATGTCGTACCCCATGAGCAAATGCTACTTCACACTCTTCATAAGTAGCATTACTATGTCCAAGTGATGCGATTACACCATACCGAGTTAACATTTCAACTGCTTCTTTACCATTTTTAGATTCTGGGGCAATGCTCATAATCGCAATATCGTCATGATATTTATGTAAGAATGTTTCTAATTCATTTAGATCAATTTCTTTTATTTGTGTTGGGTCAATTGCACCGATACGTTTTTCACTTAAATATGGTCCTTCTAAATGGAAACCTAGAAATCTAGCAAATTGTCCTGAAGTCATAAAAGCACTACGATAAGCTTCGATTATCTTTTCAATTACTGGATAGGGACGAGCTGATATCGTAGGACAGAAACCAACAATGCCTCGTTTGGCCATTGCGACTGCCATATTATGGATATCATGAGGATTTGTACTTGCACATTCATAATCATGATAACCATGAATATGAATATCTACAAAGCCTGGAATTACTAAATCGGATGGACCTTTGAGTGTTTTATAGTAAATTCGCTCTACATAACCATCCACTAAATATAAATCTCCAAAAACCATTGTACCATCTTGAATAAAACGTACATTCTCGATTACTTGAATCATAGTTTACACCTCATTTCTTATGAAGATATTGTAACATGTAACTATATAGGAATCAAAATAAGCAACGAACATATTTATTGATTATAAAAGCGTAATAATTGAAGTACATCTAATTATTTCTTTAAAAATTCATCGACCAATAAACATGCTTCACTTCTAAAATCGCCACTCATATCTAGCCATTTTATATCTTTATCTCTTTTAAACCAGGTTTTTTGTTGCTTCGCAAAACGTTTAATTGCTCTTCCTAGTTGATCATATAAATCAGCTTTGCTTTTTATTTCGCCAATTAAATATCGATGAATGAAACGATATTCTAAACCAAGATTCTCTAGAAATTCATCACTGGCACCTTGTTTCATCAAAGTTTCCACTTCTTCAATCATCCCTTGATCAAAACGACGTTGCATCCGCTCATCAATTCTTTCATGTAAGATATCATTTGGCCAAGTAACACCTAGTTGCAATACATCATAACGTGGTTCATAAGTATCTTCTAAGCCTTCTTTACCCATGGCTTCATACTTCTCAAGGCAACGAATAATCCGGCGACGATTCTCTTTTGTATTACGTTTAGCAACTTCCGGATCAATATCCACTAACTGTTGATATAATTCTTCCGTTGTTTGCTTTTCTAATTCTGCTCTTAATTCAGGGTTAGCATCGACATCATTAAAGGTATAACCTTTCACAACTGATCTAGTATAAAGACCAGTCCCTCCTGCAATAATTGCTAACTTATCACGCTTGATAATATCTTCAATGATGGTATATGCTTGTTGTTGAAAATCAACAACAGAATAAGGTTGATTCACATCTAGAATATCTACCATATAATGCTTAATTCCTTGCATCTCATCCTTAGTAAGTTTACCTGTTCCTAAATCTAACCCTTTATATATCTGACGGGAATCAGCTGATAATATCTCTCCATTATATTTCTTTGCCAAGAAAACACCTAAATCACTTTTTCCTGATGCATTTGTTCCGACTACCGTAATTATCTTTTCATTCATAAATAAAGCCCTCACATTTCATATCTAGGGCTAGTATATCATAGCTTTTCAAGCCAATTCCACTCTTTCTTTAGAAATTCTTTTGAATTTTCAAAATAAATCCTTAAGTAATTACCTCTATAATAAAGACAAGGAGATGATTACATGGAATCAATTATAGTATCGCTTGGTAATTTCTTTTTCATTATTATCCTCGTTATTGCGATTCTGATTACTTTTAGTATAATGAAACACATTGACCATACAGAACATGTTTAACCGTCTTAAACAAAACAAATGCGACAGTTCTAATTATCTATTGTATAATAAATAAAAAGCGAGGACTTAAATAATGGGACAATATCAAATATTAATTGTGGAAGATGAAAAAGAGATTAATGATGCGATTGAAATTTATTTAGTTAATCAAGGATATAAAGTATTTAAAGCTTTTAATGGTCAACAAGGCTTAGATA
>JAVWEY010000053.1:0-6805 GCA_036641395.1 Erysipelotrichaceae bacterium | reverse complement strand
TCTCACGTGATGATGCCGGTGGATTCTTAAATGATTATTATGATAAGAAAATTTATGAACAAGACCCATTTGCTCGTGTTGATCAAAAAGGTGTTGGTAAATTAATTTCTATGGCAGTTAAATTAGGCCGTGAATCACGCCCTGATATTCATCTAGGTGTTTGTGGAGAACATGGAGGAGATCCTAGCAGTATTGAATTCTTCCATAAAGTTGGACTTGATTATGTTTCTTGTTCTCCTTATCGTGTACCAATTGCTCGCTTAGCAGCAGCACAGGCAGCAATTAAATCTGAAAAATAAGTTCATTAGAAGATATCTGATATTTGGATATCTTTTTTTGAATAATAAATCTTTGTCTAACCATACTAGTTATACAGGAGGTAGGTTATGAAATTAAATCATTTATTAAAAAATGCTCTATTAGTTACCTTTATGGTTTCATTATTAAGTGGTTGTAGTTATTTTAATAAAGATGATACAAGTGAAAAAGATAAGGTTGAAACAAGTAAGAAAGAAAAAAGTGTTGAGAAGGAAGCATCAGACTCTATCGATGAAGTAATGAAATGGATGGAACAACAAGGAATAAAGTATAATGAAATGGAAACTTTGAACGAGATGAACTTTGCAGCTCATGAAGGACGAAGTTTTAAGTATAATGAAAATTTAGTTTACTTATATCGTGTTAATACAAGTGATGAAAAGATGAATTCTTTCTTAAATGAAACACAGCATTCTAAGATTGTGAATGTAAATGAAAATGGAGTAGAAAAGCAGTATAAGGCTTTAGTTAATCGGGACTATTTAATGGTATATCAAGATGGTAAAGATATATCACAATTAGAAACTTTGTTTCCAACCTATAAAGCAATGAAAAATGCAGGTTCTAATAAGGGTAACGATTAATCGTTACTTTTTTTAGTTGTTTTAATTTATTTTTTAATGTAACATAGATAGTGTTATATTATGGTGTAAGATAATATCAAAGAGAGGATGATTTGATATGTCAACACCAAACAGTATCGCAAAAGAATTATTAAATGCAGTATGGAACGAGGATGTTACAAAAGCTAGGGAAGCATTGTTTTTAGGAGCAAGTCCTGATTGGATTTTTAATGGATATCCAATTTTAATGCATGCTATTTTTACCCGTAATCAAGATATGGTCATGTTATTAATTGATCATGGCGCAAGCGATTTAGGAAAAGCACTAGGGTTTGCTCTTGAACGAGGTATTGGTGAATTAGTTTTACCACTTATGTTACTAGGCATTGTCCCAGAATCTTATGAGGTAAAAGCGGCATTTGGCCCTTATCCTGATCGTTTTGCACCGCTTGGCTATACGCATGCTCACCTTTCATAAAGGAGGATAATTTATGAATCGCACGGCTCAGTGCTTAAAAATGTTACAATTACTTAAAAGTAAAGGAGTGTTAACCCGTCATCAACTAGCTGATTATTTACAAACAAATGTTCGAAATATTGGAGAATATCGTAAAGAATTAGAAGTTGCTGGTTATTATATTGATATCATTCCAGGTAGATTTGGTGGATATAAAATCGCTGCGAATCAATTTCTTAATGTCCCTTGTTTTATTGAATCAGAAAAAAATAGTATTCATGAGGCAATTGAATATTTAAATGCTCATAAAGATTTTCTCTATTTGGATCATTTTAATCAAGCAATGGATAAAGTTGTGGCGGGTATGAAGGATGATTTAAACGAAAAACCAACGTATTTAAATAATGAAATATTAATAAGTAAAAAAATAAGGAAAATGATTGATGAATTTCAATTAGCAAGAAAGAATCATCTTGTCATTGAATTATATTATCGCTCAATTCAAGTTCAAAGTGCAGCTTTAGTTCGAATTCATCCTTATGAAATTTTAAATTATAAAGGTGCTTATTATGGAATTGCTTATAGTTTAAAAGCAAAGGACTATCGTGTCTTTAAGTTTAGTGAAGAACGAATGCAATCACTTACCGTCACTAATCAACTCTTTACTCGTGACAAAGATTATAAGAGTGATGAGTATATTGGAAAGAGTGGTTTAGTAAAGAATGAAATTTACAAACTTGATCTAATTATAAAAGGGCAAACAGCGCGTTTAGTAAGTGAACAATCGATTGGCTTAAATCCTAAAATGGAATGGGTTGATGATAATCAATTACATTTTACAACAGTGATAGAAGGACATAAAGATGCAATATCTTTTATCTTATCTTTAGGGGATCAAGTGATTGTGAAACAGCCAGTTCAATTAAAAAATGAACTAGGATTAATTATTAAAAATATGGTTAATAATTATAATTAATAATTTATCTCCAAGGAGGACTTGCATGTGTTATAATTTAAAGCGTTAAGATGAGGTGGTACCTATGTTTCATATATCGGATATTCAAAAATTTGAACGATGTAATAAATTGTTTTGGTTGCATCAAAATCAACCTTTAACATTTTTGCCTTATATATATTTTAATGAAAATATCGTTTCTTTAAGCATGCAACGTCTTTCAATTACTGATTACTTTGAAGGAAAAGTAGGCGATGATGGTATGCTTGCTATGGATGCTTTATTAAACTATGATACGCTAATAAATGCACGGTTTGTTTATCATAATTTAAGGATTAAATGCCCAATTATGCGCAAATCAGAAGACGGCTGGGATATCTATTTTACCTATGCTAGTTGTTGGCCAAAAGAACATTATGCAGTTTCTATTAGTGATACTTGTTGGGTATTAAATCATCTTGGTATTAAAATACATAATTTATATGCGATTCATTTAAATGCATTATATGTAAGAGAAGATGAACTAGATGTTGATAAGTTATTAATTATTAGTAGTTATCTATATAATAATAAAAACAAAGCAAATCATCGAATAGATGAATTAGTTAAAAAAAACAGTCGGGATGTTGATCCTATTTTAAAAGCAATGGAAACCATTTTATTAAAAAAAGAAGTAAAAAGTAAACGTTGCAACGCTTGTACACGAGGCAATAAATGCAGTTACTTTGATACATGCTTTGAACCGGTCAGTAATACTTCTATTTTAAACCTTGTACAATCAGCTCATAAAGGTGAGATGAAGAAGCAGGGAATCAACGAGATTATTGATACGGACGTAAATTTAATTGAAGGTACACGACATCAATATGCACAAATCATGGCTGCTCGTAATCATGGTATGTTTTTTGATTACTTTGCGATGAAGGCATGGATTGATGAGCATATTCATGAACCGATTTCTTATCTTGATTTTGAATGGGAAACTTATGCCTATCCACCCTATAAAGGAATGAAACCTTTTGATGTTTTAGTGTTTCAATATTCTTTACATGTTGAAGTTGAAAATCAAGAACTTCAACATTATGAATACTTAGGTGTAAAAGATTGTCGTGAAGATTTTATTTTACATTTGCTTCATGATATCCCTAAGCAGGGAACGATTTTAGTATTTAATATGGAAGGTGCTGAAAAGCTTCGTTTAATACAATTATCAATTCAATTTCCAAAATATGCGAAGGAACTAAAAAAAGTGTGGGATAGAATGGTTGATTTATCATTACCATTTAGTAGTGGCAATTTATATGATGAACGTATGGCTGGTCTTTATTCTTTAAAAAAATTAGTAAGTGTTTTCTCAGATTATCGCTATAGTGATTTAGATATATCTTATGGTATGGATGCGGTAAGAAACTGGCGCTTATTAGATAATTTAGATTGTGAAGAAAGTAAAATAATAAAGAAGCATTTATTTGAGTACTGTTCCATGGATACTTATTCAGAATATATTGTTTACCATGCAATTCTTGATATTTTAAATAAAACCACAGTTTCAATTTAATTGTGGTTTTATTGTATTTATATCAATACGGAATAATTATATTGATATGGAATAATTATATGCATATTATAAGTGTTATTATTTCGATATAATATAATTGATTAGTTATTTATTAACATCAACTATAGTATATTCTAAGGTAGGTAGTTAAAATGGATCAAAATTACTCAAAGGAATTAGGAATAATGATACTACGGAAGATGCAAGAATTAGAAATTACACAAGTTATGCTTGCAAAAAAGGTAAATATACAACAGAGTACCTTATCGTTATATATTAATGGGAAAAGGGATATGAGCGTAAATGATGCAATGCGTATATCAAATGAATTAAATATGGGTTTAGAATTCTATTTTGAAGCAAGTAATTATCATTATATTATGAATCAAGAAGAATATTTTATAATTAACTCACTACGTAGTATTGAAACAAAGCATAGACAAAAAACGATTGAAGCAATTAAGGCATTGTTAATTGTTGCAATGGAATAAAAGTGCATATCATAAATGCACTTTTTTTATATGAATCGGAAGATAACATGTTTCGTTTACAAATAGATGAAAAGGTTTAGCGATAATGGAGTGATAACCAGCAAGATGAATATCTATCAAATAAGTTAAATAATGATTCGTTGTATTTTCATCATTTAAAGTAGGTTCAACAAATAAAGGGATTATTTCACTGGCACCATCTTGATTACTCTTAATATAATCTTCATAGACTAAAAGTTGATCCTTTTTATGGTAAATGCGAATCATGGCATGCTGCAAGGGTCTATTAGAGTCTAAATCAAAGATTTGAAACATTACTCTTCCACTAGCGATGCTTTCACCCCCTAATTTAAACTATGTAAAAATTTTACTTTGGCTTAGGTAAACACCCAATAGTTTAAAGGATACTTTAAATAGTTACACTTAGTCGATATTTATTTACTTTTGGATTGTCTTCATATATAATGAATACAGTCAAAAAAGGAGGAATATAAAATGCCAGTTACTATTAATGCAGATACTTGTATCGGATGTGGAGCATGCGTTGGAGTATGTCCAGTTGGAGCTTTATCAATGGACGGTGATAACAAATCCGTTTGTGATGAGGGAAGTTGTATCGATTGTGGATCATGTCTTGCAACATGTCCAGTTGAAGCTATTTCTCAATAAACCAAGCCGCGCTTGGTTTTTTTTAACAATTAATCATATGAAAATATTTATATAGAACAGTGGAGGTACATAATGAAACAACAACCAGGATGGGCTTTACCATCATTAAAGGATGCGAAAACAAGAACTAAGAATAAAAGTACAATTGAGGATAATTTATTTTCAATTCCTTTTGAAATGCAAACAATTGGTAAAGGTAAGAAATATTATTTAAGAACTTATGGCTGTCAGGCGAATCAAAGAGATTCAGAAACAATTGCTGGTATTTTAGAACAAATGCAATTTGTGGCTGTGGATCATCCTCAACAAGCTGATTTAATTTTGATGAATACATGTGCAATTCGTGGGAATGCCGAAGATAAAGTTTTAGGTGAATTAGGTTCTTTAAAACGTTTACAAAGAACAAATCCAGATATTGTTTTTGGATTATGCGGTTGTATGGCTCAAGAAGAAGAAGTAATTTCAACTATCTTGAAGAAATATAAACATGTAGATTTAATATTTGGAACTCATAATATTCATCGCTTACCATATTTGCTTCAACAAGCAATGGTTAAAAAAGAAAAGAGTATTGAAGTCTTTTCAAAGGAAGGGGAAGTTGTAGAAAACCTTCCGGTACGACGTTTTGGTAATCATAAAGCATGGGTAAATATTATGTATGGTTGTGATAAGTTTTGTACTTATTGTATTGTTCCTTATACAAGAGGGAAAGAACGTTCAAGAAGAAAAGAAGATATTTTAGATGAAATACGGGTTTTAATTAAAGAAGGCTTTAAAGAAGTAACTTTATTAGGACAAAATGTTAATGCATATGGAAAAGACATTGAAATAGAAGGAGGATTTGCCTCTTTACTTGAAGATGTTGCAAAAATGGATATTCCAAGAATACGTTTTATGACTTCACATCCTTGGGATTTCAGTGATGAAATGATTCAGATTATTGCGAAATATGATAATATTATGCCTTTCATTCATTTACCTGTACAATCTGGTGATGATGAAATGTTGAAAATCATGGGAAGAAGATATAATAGTACGCAGTATAAATTATTATTTGATAAATTAAAATCAAGTATTAAAAACTGTGCATTTTCTACGGATATTATCGTCGGCTTTCCAAATGAAAGTGAAGAACAATTTCAACATACTTTAGATATTGTAAATTATTGCCAATTTGATAATGCATTTACTTTCATTTATTCACCTAGAGTTGGTACACCTGCTGCGAAAATGATAGATAATGTTTCAATGGAAGTGAAACAAGAACGTTTACAGCGTCTTAATGAAGTGACGAACCATTATGCTCATATTAAGAATGAAGCTTATCGTAATCAAATTGTGGAAGTTTTAGTAGATGGACCTAGTAAGAAAAAAGATTCGATTTTTGCTGGTTATACACAAACAAATAAACTAGTTAACTTCAAAGCAAATAAAGCATTATGTGGAGATCTTGTGAAAGTAAAAATTGTTGACACGAAAACATGGTCATTAGATGGAGAAGAATTATAATAACTTGGACTATTTTAGTAAATTAAGATAATATAATCCTATTCACATATACAATAGAAAAGATAATAGATTCAATTTAGGCATAAGTGTTTATCTGATGATGATAAGTTTCAATTCTTTTTTCTTAACGTTAAATAAGTGAAAAGATTTACTGTTACTATACAATTTCTATCAATCATCATGATATTTCTAAAAAGAAGATTGACTCGCTTGATTCAAGGCGAGTTTTTAACTTTTTTATGTTCTTTTTACTTCATTTAGGCTATAATAGAAATAGTGAAATTG
>JAVWEY010000052.1:0-8009 GCA_036641395.1 Erysipelotrichaceae bacterium | reverse complement strand
AATAACGCGAAAACATTCTCTCGTAATTTCTTAAAAATTAAGAATATGACACCAGGTGTTTTTAGAAAGTCTATTTTACTCCAACAAGAATAAATCGCTTAATTGCGATTTTTTTGTAACCATTTCCTAGGAAATATAGGTTATAATAAACTGTTATATTTTGAATTAAATAAGCTTAATAACATAATTTCACTAATTTTAAAACCGCCAAAAGGATGTTATTCATAATTGATTATGCTATAATAATCGTATCCTTTAAGGAGGCATTCAAATGAATTGGTTAAGAAAATTTATGGCTGGAAGATATGGCGCAAATGACGCATTATCAAAAGCATTACTTGTTTCATTCTTTGTTGTATGGTTACTTTCAATCTTAAGTGGAAATGGAATTGCTCAAATCGCTTCATTTTTAATTGTTATTATAATGTATTTTAGATTATTCTCACGTAATATTTCGAAACGATATGCTGAGAATATGGCATATTTGAGATTTACTCAACCATTTCGTTCATGGTTTCAATTAAAAAAGAAACATTTGAAAGAGCGTAAAACACATCGTTTCTTTACTTGTCCTAGTTGTAAACAGAAGATTAGGGTACCTAAAGGAAGAGGTAGTGTAACCATCACTTGTCCCAAGTGCCAAACTAAATTTGATAAAAGAACTTAAAAAATCGGTACTCTTATTATTATAAATAAGGTACCGATTTTCTTTGGCTTAAAATTACTATTGTGTTTCGCTCTTACTCGCTTCATCTAATGTTACTTTCACATCCATCTTTTCACCTTCACGGATGATTTTAATGGTAATTGTGTCGCCTGCTTTATGCTGGTGAATAGCGGCACGTGCTTCGGCAGAAGTTGTTACTTTTGAATTACCGATTTGTAAAATTTGATCACGTATTTTCAATCCACCTTTATCAGCAGCTGAATTATTGAATATTTTAGAAATATAAACACCAACTTCATCAACACCTGCTTTCATCGCTGTCATTGAATCTTCAACATCAATTAGTGAAACACCTAGCTGAGCACGATTTGATACATAACCATTTTTCATTAGTTCTTCAATTACTACTTTCGCACTGTTAATAGGAATGGCAAAACCAAGTCCTTCAATGTTATTCCCACTTGTTTTCGCATTTACGATACCAATTAATTCACCATTACTATTAAATAAACCACCACCTGAGTTACCAGGATTAATAGCTGCATTCGTTTGTAGAAGCGTCATGGTTTCACCATCAATAGTGATATCACGATCTAATGCAGAGATAACACCAGTGGTAAGAGTTGCACCTTGTCCCAGCGGATTCCCAATAGCAATTGCTTCATCACCAATGGCTAATTTACTGGAATCTCCTAATACGGCAGGATTTAAGCCACTAGCATCAATTTTTAATAAGGCTAAATCACTTTGTTGATCACTACCGATAACTTTTGCTTGATAGTTCTTTCCGTTATGGGTTGTAATACTTATTTTAGTTGCCCCATTAATAACATGATGGTTGGTTACGATATAACCATCATTTGAAAGAATGACACCACTACCTGCACCTTGTTCAACATATTGTTCCATGAATGTCGATGTTTTCGAGGATTCAGTCGTTATTTCAACAACTTGATCTAAACTGTTTTTCGCAACACTAGTTGCATTCTTGGTATTGTTTTTAGTTGTATTTACAGGAGTTGCACTTCCTTGATACATAACCACTTTACCTTGATCGTCATTGAGTGAATTCGCAAGATAGGTACCACCAAAACCCCCAACAAGGGAGATACATAAACAACCAGTTAATAGACAAGCACTATAATGATTATGTATGAAATTTTTCATTTTTTTCTTTTTCATTGGTTTTTCTTGATAATTAAAACTTCCTTCAACGTTTTTAAATTCGCCTTCTAGAATTTTGTCTCTTTCACCACAATTGTTTAAATTGTTATCTTCCATACCATTACCTCCATTTAACATGTTTTTAGTATACCCTTAAAAAATGGGTTCAGTTTTTGAATAATGTGTGAAATCATTGTATTTTTGACACAATTATGTTTCTTTCACAGTCATAATTATATGCTTATGTGACAAAATATGCAAAGATGATAATGTAAAATAAGCACAGCGCTTAATTCTAAATGTGCTATAATTATATCATATAAGAAACCAACTTTCGATTGTGGAGAATGAAGGAGGAGCGTTTATGAGTAAGAAGGTCCAAACGACAAAAAGTAAATTGCAACAAGTAAAAAAAGAGGTAAAACCAGAAAAGAAAGTTACGACAAAAGTAGTTGCTGAAAAAGCGGAAGTTAAGAAAGCACCAGAAAAGATTACAAGCAAAGAAGTAAAGAAAATTGCTGCTAAGAAAGCACCAGAAAAGATTACAAGTAAGGAAGTAAAGAAAATTGCTACTAAGAAAGCACCAGAAAAGATTGCAAGTAAAGAAGTAAAGAAAATTGCTACTAAGAAAGCACCAGAAAAGATTACAAGCAAAGAAGTAAAGAAAATTGCTATTAAGAAAGCACCAGTAGTTGAAACTAAACTTCCAAAATCTAAAACAGTAAAAGAAGAATTTCTGACATTAAGTTTAGATGAATGCTTTGAAAGATTAAATAATAATTCGATTTCACTGAATTATCAAGATTGTTACAACTTGCTATTAGTTAGCGAAGATTTAATGAAGGAAGCAAAAAGAATTGTAAGCGAAACAGAGAATGTAATTGAATCAGAAGCAATTGTTGTTGCTATGCTTTATGAAACATTGAATAAAGTTTGCGATACAATGGAAATTAAAGCGGTTGAATTTAAAGATATGCGAAAAGCAATCGAAATAAATATGAAACATGCAATCGTTAAGGAATTTGAAGTGAATTCTAAAGCATATTTAGAGGCATTTGCCTTAATGGAAAAGGTTTTAATGATTGGTCAACGACGTATTATTAACGAAGCGAAAACAGTTAGTGAATTATTAGGTATCGATATAGAATCGTTCGTTGCTCATTTTATGAAATTAGCTTATGAGGTCCTTCCTGAATACCAACATAAAGATGTTGCATATTATGAAGACTTCATGTTTGCTGTGTTATCACAATACACAGATATTTATCCAATCTATGAACAAGCGTTGCTATTAGATGTTGCTGATTTATATATTAAACATAATGACTTCTTACATGGGGATGATTGTTATAATTATATTTTAAGAGAGAATCAGATTAAGGACTATATCTACTATCGTTTTGCCCATGTTTATGAAGCATTTGATTTAGGTAAAGCGAAAGCAATTGCTCAAGGAGCTCTACAAATTGTTGATGAGCGATTTGATTATCATTTAAAGTTAGTTGAAATTGCTAACAAATAAAAAAACCTTCATTGAAGGCTTATATTGTTTGATTGGTGACGCGTACGGGATTTGAACCCGTGAGTGCATGCGTGAAAGGCATGTGAGTTAACCGTTTCTCCAACGCGCCAAAAGTTTATTTATTGCTACGTTAGTATAACAAATAAGATAATTATCGTCAAGATAAAGGGTCACAACTTTGAAGTTGTGGCCCTTTGAATTAGCGATATGCAGTTTTTAATGCTTTTAGTAATACTTTAGGATCCTTATTATAAGGTGTTACCGGACATATTTTCTTTTGGATACCTAGTAACTTATAAACGGCAATGCGGGCCGCACGTACTGAGTATTCTTCTGTGAATACCATATCTTCACTAATTTCTACGAACTGTGAAATCA
Organism: Erysipelotrichaceae bacterium; assembly: GCA_036641395.1. Classification (GTDB taxonomy): domain Bacteria; phylum Bacillota_I; class Bacilli_A; order Erysipelotrichales; family Erysipelotrichaceae; genus JAVXTH01. Next base: position 4,278 of record JAVWEY010000052.1, on the reverse strand, counting down.
TCGCAAAGTTCTTAGATCCGTTTGGAACTACAAGTGGTCGATCACTCATTTTTCTAGGAAGAAATTGAGAATCAATGTAAGGCATCATACAAGGAATAACATTTGTAACACTAGCCATTATTTCATCTAACTGTTCTTCAAAATGTAAGTGATGTAATAACTCAATCATTAATTCTTCACCGGTACACTCTAACATTGGTTTCTTAACATAATCTCCAATGTGGTCTGTATATAAACCATAAGCCCAAAAAATCGTCGAATCTAGTGGTTGATTCTTAAAATGGGGTTGCGCAGCAACGACAATACTCATCTTCCAACTAGAATCTTTAAATGTCATTAATGCTCCACTACCTGGAATATTATTTGAGAATTTTTCAATTAGTTTTAATAATTTATTACCTTTCATCGTAACTGTGAAACTTTCCCAATTACTTTCGTGAGGTTTACTACAGAAAGGTAGAGGATTACCTAAACCTTCTTTTTTATTCGCAATCTTCTCCCATAATTCAAAAGATACCGGATGATCACAAATGTATTCAGGGGCATGATTAAAATCGCCAAGTGTTGCATTATCGCTCATACAACCATTGGTCATGATACATAAATCCTGAGGGCGAAGCGAAACCGTTGTTTCAATATGATTATCATCTAAATGTAATGTGTTAGCATAGATATGCTCATCATCACTAAAATCAATATCAACAACTTTACAATTACATTTAAAATCAACACCATTTGCCTCTAGATAAGTTTGAATTGGTAAGATAACAGATTCATATTGATTATATTGAGTGCGAGTAACACCAGCAAGTGTTTCAATTCTTGAAAATTCAAAAATCATTCGTTCCATATAACGTCTAAATTCAAATAAAGAAGACCAAGTTTGAAAGGCAAAGGTTGTTTGCCACATATGCCAGAAATTAGTTGTAAAGAAATGTGGAGAACTCTTAAACCAATCTTCGATAGTTAAGTCATCTAACTTTGATTCTTTTGTATTGATTAATTTCCCTAGTAATAATCGATCTTTTGTATTAAAGCCCATTGAATGTACATTTAATATCTTACCATTCTTATCAACAAGTCTAGCTTTTGCATGCGTTGGGTGGGCATGATCAAAGCTTAGAATTTCTTCCGTTACACTGCGACCTGGATACTCAATCGAAGGAATCGTTTTAAATAAGTCCCAAAAGTTCTCATAAGTTTCTTCATTCAACATTCTACCGCCACGACAAAGGAAACCATGTTCGATATCTCCACTACCATCGTTGCTGCCTCCTAAAATATTCATACTTTCCATAATATGAATATTTGGTCCTTGTAGTCCACCATCTTGGATTAAATAAGCAGCGGCAGCCATACTGGCTAAACCTCCACCGATTAAATAAGCATGAGTATCTTCATTATGATTGTAAATTACTATAGAATCTTCAACTAGTTTCTCGCTTTTTAGCGCATCACTTTTCTTTTTCGCAAGTAATGCTGCTGCAGCGGTTGCTGCTAGGGTACCAATTGCTAAGAGTTTTTTCTTTTTCATTCATACAACCTCTTTTCTTTCTTTAAATATATTATAGCCTAAAACATCAAAGATTGTTGTGATAAAATATGTGGAATGGTGGGATTTATCGTAAAATTTGTCTATTATATGTATTCTAAAATGTTTTATAAGAAATGAAGCGGATCCAATAAGTTTTATTATTCAAATTCTGATATAATAGATTCGTTGAATGAAGGAGTAAATAATAATGTATAAACTAATTGCGTGCGATTTAGATGAAACACTGCTTGATAAAGATAAAAAAATAGTTAAAAGAAATATAGATGCGATAAAGAGAGCGGAAGATGAATATGGAGTTCGCTTTGTGCCAGCAACTGGTCGAGGCTTTACAAGTATTAATGATATTCTTGAAACACTTGGAACATTTAATAAAGAAAATGAATATGTTATATCAAATAATGGTGGAATTATAACGGAGAATAAAGATAATCGAATTCTTACTTTTCATGAATTGCCTTTTAATAAAGTAAAAGAACTTGTAACATTTGGTTTTTCAAAAAAGATTGGAATTCAAGTTTTTAGTGAAAGAGATATTTATGCATTCAATTTAGATAATGAGGAAAGAGAAGTATTAAGATCATTTAAACCTAATTTTATTGAGTGTAATCAAACATCTATTGATTTTTTAGAAGATAAAAGAATTGTGAAAATAATGTTTCAAAAGTGTGATATGCCATATCTAATGAACTTAGCGAAAGAAATGGAATCAATTACAAAAGATGAAGTTTGTGTTTCTTTTTCAAGTAATCGTTATCTAGAACTAAATCATATTGGAATTGATAAAGGCTTAGGATTAAAAGAACTTGCTGATTATTTAGGAATTAAAATAGAAGAAACAATTGCAATTGGTGATAACTTTAATGATATTGCAATGCTACAAGCAGCAGGCCTAGCAATTGGCGTGGCAAATGTTGATCAAGGTGTAAGAAGTTATTGTGATTATATAACTAGTGCTGATCATAACCAAGGTGGGGTTGGTGAAGCAATTGAAAAATTCATATTTAACATGTAGAAGGGATGATACCATGGATACAAATAATCGTCGTAATCAAATTATGAAAGTTATCAGTGAAAGTGATAAACCAATATCCGCTCGTTATCTTGCGAATATGTTTCATGTTTCAAGACAGATTGTAGTAGGTGATATTGCGTTATTACGAGCAAAAGGAATTAAGATTATCGCAACGCCTAGAGGTTATTTATGTGAAGTTGTAGTTAAAGATGTAATTGAAAGAACAATTGCCGTTGTCCATAAAGAAAAAGACTTAGCAAAAGAAATATATGCCATTATTGATTTAGGCGGAGAAATAATTGATGTTATTGTTGAACATCCTTTGTATGGAGAATTACGAGGAAATCTTCATTTAGCATCAAGATATGATGCGGACGAGTTTTTAAATAAAGTAAAAGCGTTAGAAGCAAAACCATTATCAAATCTTACTCAAGGACTTCATCTACATACGATTCGCACTCGAGATGAAGCATGTTTTGAAAGAATTTTAAATCGATTAGAGCAAGAAGGTTTTTTGTATCACAATCAAATAAAAGATTGACATTATTTATGAAAGTAATACAATAGTCCTAACACGTGTCTTGACATATAATAAGGTGCTGTGTTTTAGGGAGGAATTGTTTGTGAAACAAAATAGGAAAGTATTTACAATGTCATTATCGGCTTTATTAATTGCCGTAGGGATTTTAGTACCAATGGTATCACCAATTAAAATTATGGTTGGACCAATGTCTTTTACTTTAGCATCGCATGTAGCTATTATGGTCGCAATCTTTATTTCACCAAGTGTTGCAGTAGCGGTTTCACTTGGAACTGCTTTAGGTTTTTTACTAGCTGGTCAATTTCCAATTGTGGTTGTATTAAGAGCATTAAGTCATGTTGTATGGGCATTTTTAGGAGCTACTTACTTAAAGAAACATCCAGATACACTAACTTCATTATTTAAAACAACAATGTTTATTCTTATAATTGGATTGATTCATGCCATTGGTGAAGTTTTGGTTGTCTTACCAATTTATCTTGGTAACAGCAGTGTCAATGAATTTATCTATATGGTATTTGGTCTAGTTGGGGTTGGAACTTTAATCCATAGTAGTATTGATTTGATCTTATCGATTGCGGTATGGAAAGTAATCTGTAGAAGTAGTAGTGTTGCTTCAATCGCAAATGTTAAAAAAGTATCGTTTGCGAATATTTAAAACTTATTATAATAAAAACTGGAGGATGAGCCATTCAAATAACAATTTGTTGGAAATAAAATCCTCCTTTTCTTATGCCTTTACAAACGATAATAAAAAGGTTATGATAACATAAATCACAGAAGGAGGTACCTATGAATTTCACGTTTGATAATTTAAAATTTCTTCTTCCTGCCGTTTTAATTGCTTTAACTTTACATGAACTAGCTCATGGTTTTGTATCATATAAATTAGGCGATCCAACCCCAAAACGAGAGGGAAGATTATCTTTAAATCCATTTGCACATTTGGATCCATTTGGAACTTTATGTCTAATTGTGTTTGGTTTTGGTTGGGCTAAACCAGTTATGGTTAATCCAAACTATTACAAGAATCCTAAAGTAGGAATGGTATTAACCGCAATTGCAGGTCCATTAACTAATTTCTTAATTGCATTTGTTTGTTTATTACTGGATGTTTTAATGATCCGTTTTAATCTTGCCTATAGTAACTCTTTTAGTTTTTATATTTAT
>JAVWEY010000051.1:0-8475 GCA_036641395.1 Erysipelotrichaceae bacterium | reverse complement strand
TGTAGCTTCCTCTAGGTAAGCTAAAATATCTTCATGTGTTAATTTTGCCATTTTAGTGGTCCTCCTATTAATTAGTTTTCTTTACTTTCCGCTACTGCTTTAACAGCACATGCGAAACTGCGAATTGGTGATTGAATGCATCCTAAGAACATAGAAATCATACCTTCGCGATTTGGAAGTTTTGCTAATTGCTTAATTGTATCAGCATCAACTATTTTACCTTCCACTACTCCACCTTTAACTACAAGGAATTCGTGTTTCTTAGCAAATTTAGCTAAGATACGAGCAGGAGCAACTGCGTCTGTTCCAAAAGCAATAGCATTTGGTCCAGTCAAGTTTGAAACAAGTTCATCAACTCCGGCATCGACAGCTGCACGCTGTGCCATAGAGTTTTTATAAACTTTGAATTCAACGCCTTCTGCGCGTAGTTCACGACGTAACTGAGTTACTTCGCCAACGCTCAGACCGCGATACTCAACAACAACAGTTGAAAGAGATTCTTTAAATTTAGTGCTAATCTCACTTACGACTGCTGCTTTTGCATCGATAATCGATTGGTTCATCTTTACACCTCCTGGTTTCTTTATATGCTACAATATACCGGGACTTATAAAAAACACCCGTATCCCAAGGATACGAGTGAAAAGTACAAATTTCGCTCTACCTCGGTAACATAATTAAGCTATTTAGCCGTTACTGTCTTTGGTATATTGATAACAAATGATATTCTAAATGAAAATAACGTTTTTGTCAACTAACGAGTTGTATCAATCTTGATACCAGGACCCATTGTTGCTGAAACTACTACGTTCTTCATGAATACGCCTTTTACTGCTGCTGGACGAGCACGTAAAATAGTATCGAAGATAGCATTGAAGTTTTCTGTTAACTGAGTTTCATTGAAACTTGATTTTCCAATCATTAAGTTAATGTTTCCTTCTTTATCTACACGGTATTCAACTTTACCTTTTTTAACATCTTCAACTGCTTTCGCAATATCCATTGTTACTGTTCCAGTTTTAGGGTTTGGCATTAATCCTTTAGGACCAAGTACTCTTCCTAATTTACCAAGTTCACCCATCATGTTAGGTGTAGCGATAATTACATCAAAGTCAAACCAACCTTTGCTGATTTTCTCTAATAAATCTTTTCCACCAACATAATCTGCACCGGCATCTGTTGCTTCTTGTTCTTTAGGTCCTTGCGCAATAACACAAACTTTTTGTGTACGGCCAGTTCCGTTTGGTAATACGATTGCTCCACGAATTTGTTGATCCGCATGACGTGGATCCACGTTTAAACGGAAACTTACTTCGATGGATGCATCAAAATTTACATATTTAGTTTCTTTCACTAACTTGATCGCTTCTTCAACAGAATAAGTTTTTGTACGATCCACAAGTTTAGCGGCTGCTGCGTATTTCTTTCCTACTTTTGCCATTCTACTAGTCCCTCGCCTTTCTTATTCCATGCCTTCAACTTGAATACCCATGTTTTTAGCAGTTCCAGCGACAATTCGCATAGCTGCTTCAACATCATTAGCATTTAAGTCTGGCATTTTGTATTCCGCGATTTCGCGTAATTGATCGATTGTGATTTTACCTGAAATCTCTTTGCTGTTTGCACTAGCTTTTTTAACTCCTGCTGCTTTTTTAAGCAAAACAGATGCTGGTGTCGTTTTTAATACGAAGTCGAATGATTTATCCTCATACGCTGTGATGATTACTGGAACTAAATCGCCAGCACGATCTCTGGTAGCATCATTAAATGCTGAACAGAATTGTGGCATGTTAATACCAGCGGATGCTAAAGCCGGTCCTGGCTTAGCGCCTCCTGCATTAAACTGCAGTTTACAAATTTTCGCAACTTTTTTCTTACTCACAAGACACACCTCCTATAAAATACGTTGTCTTATGCAGTGGTTTAATTGAAGGGTTGCACCTTCTCCCACGCATGTATAAAATCCACTTTTAGTGGCTTAGTTATTCTACAATAATTCATATCAAAATGCAATGATTATCTAACTTTAATTATTTTTCATTCATCTCAGCCATTTTTTTACTCTTTTCTTCACACGCTAGTAAGGCATCCATAACTGCAGAACGCATCCCTCGCTCCTCTAATACAGCTACGCCTTCAATCGTAGAGCCTCCTGGTGAACAAACAGCATCTTTGAGTGCTCCAGGATGTTCCCCACTCTCTAGCACCATCTTAGCGGCCCCTAACACAGCTTGTGCACAGAATGTATAGGCAGTAGAACGTTTCATCCCTAAACGTACTGCACCATCTGCCATTGCTTCAATAAACATATAAACAAAAGCTGGTGATGCTCCACTTGCACTACTTGCTGAATTAATAATTGTTTCATCGATAATTTCACATCTACCGAAACTAGCAAATAAATTATAAATAAAAATTCTTTCATCTTCACTTACTCGTTCGCTAAAACATAATGCACTCATTCCCGCTTGTACTTGAGCAGGAGTATTAGGCATAGCACGTGCTACTTTTATATCCGAGTTAAATAAACGCTGTACATTGGCAATACTTTGTCCTGCCGCAATATCAACAATAACAACTTCTTTCTTAACTATCTTATCAATCTCTTCAATTACAGATTGATAACGATGTGGTTTAACTCCTAAGAACAAAACATCACTCTTTCGAGCTACTTCATTTTGCTCAGCCATTTCTACTTGATATGTACTAATTAGAGATGATAATTTATCAGGATGATGATCACATATCAACATATCGCTTCCTTTAATTATCCCTGACTTTAAAATACCCTCAGCAATTGCTTTACCCATATTTCCACATCCAATAAAACCGATTATTTTATTCATAACATAATCCTCTTTTCTATAGAACTATTATATCGAGCAAGTTCTATTTAAACAATCTTTAAATTATGAAAAAGAGTTATACGCTTTTTGAGTTTACATAAAGTACCAGATTTTTGTTCTCAAAAAGAAAAAAACGGTATCCTTCACATTACCGCTTAATCCAATTTACCTTATTGCTTATTCAGTGATTTCCTCACATTATAATGGAAACCCTTTTATGTTTACTGTGGTGCATCTTCTTTCGTTTCTTCGTCCTCTTTTCTCTGCATAATACATACAAACACTAAGAGTGCTGTCGCAAACGCTTCCGCAAGTATCCAGAAATTTGCATACAAGACTTTTGAATTTGTTAACACGATTTTTTGAATAGTCATAATTTACGACAATTTTTATGGTATACTAGAATAGAAATGACAGTAACAGTGCTAAAACAAATACAAATAAAGGGAAAACTGAAATGAACCATATAAAAGAAAAATTAATAAAATTATTTTATTGCGTCGCATATCTGGATTTTACAGGCGACTGCAAAAAGGAAGATACCTATTTTTATCGCTTTTCAAGAGATATTAATAAAAGCAATTTACGCACGATGCGGAGCATGTCTGTTTTTATGCTGATTATCAGTATATTTGTCATTGCCTGCTCCTTTACTTACTTTGGTGCGACTTTTTTATTCGATATTTATGTTCCAATTGCTATTTTTGAAATCTTGCTTTTGGGTTTAATCCAGTGGCTTTTAAATAAGAATTTTTCTAACAAGGCATACACTGCTTTAACTGCACTGCATCTCTTTCATATGTTGGCTTTCGCCGGCTATATCAGTGTTTACTATTGTAAAGAAGAAACTGCATTGCTTTTTGCTGTGGTGCTCACAATTTCTTCTACAATTTTTAGTCTACCAACTTTGCTTACTATGAGCATTTCCACGCTCTGCACAGCCTTGGTGATAGCCGCAAGTTATTATGTTAAGGCTAGCTATTGGTTTGAATCAGACACACTTAATGGGATTAGTGTTCTAATCTTTTCCTTTATGTTTGGTTGGAGAATCAATCGGATTCGAGCAGAAGAAGCTTTTGCACGAGCGGATGCGCAAAGGCTGAATGGCGAACTTAAAAAAATAAGTGTTACCGACCCACTTACAGGACTATATAACCACCGCAGTTTCCAAGAAAATTATTATGAAATGTTTCGCAAAGCAAGTGCTGGTGGACTTGCCTTCGGTGTAATTATGATGGATTTGGATAAATTCAAAGCATATAATGACCAATATGGACATGTAGCAGGAGATGACTGTTTGCGCCTGGTTGCCGAGTCCATTGCCAAAGCTGTACCAAAAGGAGCCATCGTCTGTCGCTATGGCGGTGAGGAGTTTATAGCACTGCTAAATCATGAACTTTGTTACAAGGCGGCTGATATTGGTGAAGATATTCGCAAGGCGGTAGCAGCACTTGAAATACCCCACGTCTGCCCCTCACTTGAGACAAAGGTGGTAACACTTAGTCTTGGAACTTATGTGGGAGTTCCCGCAAAGAGCGAGCAGCCCATGAATTTTGTAGATCAGGCCGATAAAGCTATGTATCAAAGCAAAGAAATGGGACGAAACCGTTTGACAGTAACATTTAGATAGTTTGTAAAGCACGATTAAAAGCTCCTAAGCGAAAGTTTAGGGGCTTTTTTGTATACTTAATAAGCTTTATCATTATAAAAAAAGTTATACGATTTTACTCGTATAACTCTAATTAAACTAATTTGGATTCTTTGATACATTTAATACTTTATAACCACTCTCAATTAAGTCTTTTTCTAAAGCATCTGTTTGAATTGTTTCAACACGGAAAATTATTTCAGCCATTTCATTCTTTAACGAATAAACACCTACATGAGAAATATTAATTTTATTACGAACAAATACTTCTGATATTTCCCCAATTGCTCCAATTTTATCTTTTACCTCAATACAAATACGACTTCCATGTTCACGATAACCTAGAACATCTAAGAAAGCTGCAAACACATCATTTTGAGTCATGATACCAACTAATTCATTTTGATCATTTAAGACTGGTAAACAACCAATATCATGATTTAACATTAATAAGGCTGCATCCTCTAAGAAACGATTTTCATTAATCGTAATAACATCACGAATCATAATTGTATCTACACTTGTTTTTGATAATAAATAGTTTAATTCAAATATACTTAAACTAGTTGCTTTGGTTGGTCCTTTTTGAGATATTAAACTACCGGTAACTAGACCTACTAGTTTACCATTGTTAACAACCGGAACACGATGTAGATGATGTTCACTCATGATATCAACTACTTCACTAATTTTCGCATCACCACTAATACAAATTGGTTCGCTTGTCATTTTATCTTTAACGTACATAAAGATTACCCTCCCAGATATGCTTTCTGTATATCTTCACTAAGTGATAATTCAGCGCCTGTGCCACTTAATACAATCTTACCTGTTTCTAGTACATACGCACGATCAGCAATTGATAATGCCATTCTAGCATTTTGTTCAACAAGTAAAACAGTTGTACCTTGGGCTTTAATATCTTTAATAATTGAAAATATTTCTTTAACTAGAATTGGAGCAAGTCCCATCGATGGTTCATCTAAAAGTAATAATTTAGGTTTTGACATCAATGCCCGACCCATCGCTAGCATCTGTTGTTCTCCTCCAGAGAGCGTTGAAGCATCTTGCTTACTTCGATCTCTTAGAATTGGAAAACGATTGTACACGGCCTCTAAATCCTTCTTAATACCATCTTTATCCTTACGTAGATAAGCACCCATTTCCAGATTCTCTAAAACAGTTAATCCTGAAAAGATACGTCTACCTTCTGGTACATGTGAAATACCTAGTTTCATAATATTACGAGCATTCATTTTTTGCAAGTTTTCACCATTAAAAGTAATATTACCACCCTTTAATTTTTCAAGTCCAGAGATTGCTTTCAAAATCGAAGTTTTACCAGCTCCATTAGCACCAATTAAAGTAACAATTTCACCTTCATTTACTTCTAAATCAATTCCCTTAATGGCTGCAATCACACCATAATTAACTTTTAACTGTTCAATTTTCAGCATGATTACACCTCCTCGCCTAAATAAGCTTCAATAACTTTTTTATTCATTTGAATCTCTTCCGGTTTTCCACTAGCGATAATCTTACCATAATCTAATACATATATACGTTCACATAAATTCATTACCAACGACATATCATGTTCGATTAAGAGAATACTAATTTGAAAACGCTCTTTGATCTCACGAATAAGTTTTGTTAATTCACTTGTTTCTTGAGGATTCATACCAGCAGCTGGTTCATCTAAGAACAATAATTTAGGATGCGTTGCTAACGCTCTGGCAATTTCCAAGCACCTTTGTTCTCCATAAGGTAAATTACAAGCAAGTTCATTTGCCTTATCTTCTAATTTAAATATCTTCAATAATTCAATTGCCTCTTTCTTCATCCTTGCTTCTTCTTTATAAAAAGAAGGAAGACGTAAAATAGTAGCAATTGTAGATGACTTAACATCTTTATTCATTGCGATTAAAACATTTTCAAGTACACTTAATTCCTTAAATAAACGAATGTTTTGAAATGTTCTCGCAAAGCCTAACCCTGTTACCTTATATGGTTTCATTCCATTAATTTTAATTTCTTTTCCATTATTATTAAATGTAATATTACCATCACTTGGAACATACACACCAGTTAACATATTAAATAGAGTTGTCTTACCAGCCCCATTCGGACCAATTAAACCAACCAATTCATTTTCATTTACTATCATATTAATATTCGAGTTAGCACAAAGACCACCAAAGTTCTTTGTTAAACTCTTTACCGAAAGGAGTGTCATTTTAATTCCTCCTTACTTTTATGCGGTGCTTTCAAATGAGTAATCTTATACCAAAATTGTTTGATAGAATCAATTGAAAATTCTTTATTACCAAAGATACCTTGAGGTCGATAAATCATAATTATAATTAATGCAATGGCATAAATAATCATTCTTAATTCTGCCATTGATTGTAATGCTTGAGTAATAATACCTAACACAAAGGCCGCAACGACACTACCAGTAAGTGAACCCATACCACCTAATACAACAACAACTAAAATATCAACTGATTTTTGAAAACCAAATACATCCGGTTTAATTACATAGAAGTAAGAAGCATACAAAGCCCCAGCAACCGCTGCCATAGCGGCTCCAATTACAAAGGCAATTGTTTTATATTTTGTTGTATTAACACCCATTGCCTCACTCGCAATCTCATCTTCTCTAACCGAAATACAAGCACGTCCATGTGATGATCGAACAAAGTTATGAATGATTAATAAACATCCGACAATTACAATAAAGACCAAATTAAAACTAGTTAATTTTGGAATACCTGAAATACCAGAAGCACCTCCGGTAATTTTCATATTAAGAATTACAATTCGAATAATCTCAGAAAAACCAAGGGTAGCAATCGCCAAATAATCTCCTCGTAAACGTAGGGTTGGAATTGCCACAATCAAGGCAACAATTGAAGATAATATAATACCCAAACCAATTCCCATTAATAAACCTACAAAATTAGGATTTTGAGTTGTGGTAATTGCTGCGCAATACGCACCAATTGCCATAAATCCAGCATGTCCCAATGAGAATTGACCACTGAAACCAATAATTAAATTTAATCCAAGTGCCAATATAATATTAATACCAATCGTCATTAACATAATTTGATAAACAGGTTTAATTAAATCTGCTAAGAATAATCCTTGAAATACCATAAAAATAGCAAGTGTGAAAATTCCCCAGCCAATATTCCTTTTTGTCCATAAATTTTTCATATTGGTCACCTATACTTTCTCTTTTACATTCTTGCCTAATAAACCACTTGGTTTAATTAACAAGATAATAATTAATACAAGATAAACAACCGCATCTTTAATTAAAGAACTACCATAGCCTGCAACAAGTGTTTCAATAACACCAATTGCAAGTCCACCAATCATTGCACCAGGTATAATTCCAATACCTCCGAAGACAGCTGCAATAAAGGCTTTTAATCCTGGCGTAATTCCCATTAAAGGTGTAACTGAATTATAATAAATGGCAACTAGAATACCTGCTGCTCCTGCTAGTGCAGAACCAAGTGCAAAAGTGAAGGAAATTGTCGAGTTAACATTAATTCCCATCAATTGTGCTGCATCAGGATCAGTTGATACCGCACGCATTGCTTTTCCCATTTTTGTTTTTTTAATAATAAACTGTAAGAGTACCATTAAAGTAATTGAAGTTGTGAAAATAATAATCTGTAAAGACGTAATCGTCACTCCACCAAACTTATAAGCTTGATTATCTAATACCTGTGGAAATGAACGATTGGTTGGACCCATTAAGTACATCATTACATACTCTAATAAAAATGAAACACCGATTGCCGTAATCAAAGACGCAATTCGACTAGAATTACGTAATGGTTTATATGCTACCTTTTCAATTATTACTCCTGCAATGGCACATACTACCATCGAAATAATCAGGGCAACAAAGAAATTAACATGTAAAGAAGACACAGCAAGATAACCAATATATGCCCCTAGCAT
>JAVWEY010000050.1:0-8483 GCA_036641395.1 Erysipelotrichaceae bacterium | reverse complement strand
TCTCTCCTTTGGTGTCGCTTATTATTAACAGGCTAATTTAGGCATGGGAGCATATGAGGCACTTGTATTTAGTATCGCTAAGCAATCTAAAATAGCAGTTGGTTATATTCGTACAACGATAGATATCGCCTTATCACTCACAGGTATAATATTGGGTGCACAATTTGGAATTGGTACATTGTTAGCTATTCTACTTATGGGTACTGGTATTCAATTCTTTCTTAAATTATTAAATAAAAAGCCTCTAAACTAGCACTGATATGGCTGTTTAGAGGTTTTGTTTATTTATTTTTACCCTTTAAATAAGATTGAATTGGAATAACTAAAACTAAAATTAGGATGATGGTTGGTAGAATCACATTAAGTGGAAATGCGAATTTTTGAATATATCCTTGAAAGAAGATAAACAATACAATGAAAGGAAGAATGAACGTTACATAACCTTTAATTGCAGTTGGAAACTTTAAACCTTTTCCAGCATTTGCTTCTTCAATAAAAGATTTCCATCCCCAACCATAACGATGAGTACAAAAGAATAAGTATAATAAGGATCCTAGTGGTAATAAGTTATTAGAAACAATGAAATCTTCTAAATCTTGAATCGTACTACCTAGTCCTAATGGTTGAATAAATGATAAAACGTTAAATCCTAGTGCACAAGGAATGGATAAGATTAGAACTAAAATGAAGTTAAAGATAACTGCTTTTTTTCTTGTCCAACCACAATCTAGTGCATAAGCAACAATATTTTCAAATACGGCAATTACTGTAGTTAAAGCGGCAAATGACATAAATAAGAAGAATAAACATCCCCATAGACTTCCCATTGACATGGCGTTAAAAACATTTGGTAAGGTCACAAAGACTAAACCAGGTCCGCTATCTGCAGCTACATTAAAGGAGAAACAAGCAGGAAAGATAATTAAACCAGCAATGAAGGCTACTAATGTATCAAGGATACAAACGTTAATACTTTCACCAAGTAAACTACGTTCTTTACCAATGTAACTTCCAAATATTGCTAATGAACCAATACCTAGACTTAAAGTAAAGAATGCTTGTCCCATCGCCGCAAAAATCGCATCACCTAAACCAGCGGATACCATTTTCCCGAAGTCAGGAATAAGGTAGAACTTAAGACCTTCAATCGCATTTGGTAAAGTTACAGCACGAACAACAAGAACAATCATAACAATGAATAAACATGACATCATATATTTTGATATTTTCTCAACGCCGTTTTGTAAACCTTTGCTACAAACAACAAAACCAATGATTATCGTTGCTAACATCCAAAATAAGTTTTCCCCAGGATTTGATAACATCGAGCCAAACGCATTCGATACTTCATTTGCGTTCAAGCCATGAAAGGTACCGGTTGCCATTTTAAAACAATAATTCAACATCCAACCACCAACGGTTGTATAGAACATCATTAATAAGTAATTCCCGCCAATGGCAACATATTTAATGTTATGCCACGAAGTTTTCTTTGGCTCTAATACATCAAAAGATTTTGCTGCAGACTTCTGTGAAGCACGACCTACGGAGAATTCCATCACCATAATTGGTAAACCAAGTATAACTAAGAATACTAAATATAATAATACGAAGGCAGCACCTCCATATTTTCCAGTAATATAAGGAAAGCGCCAAACATTACCAAGACCTACGGCACATCCGGCTGATATTAAAATAAAGCCGAGACGTGATGAAAAATTTTCCCTTGATTTCATAAACTAAACACCCTTAAATTGAAACCCTTTCGTATGTAATTGTAATAGAGTTAATAAATTAAGTCAATAAAGGAAATTTCATGGATATTATATATATGCTGTAGGTGAATAATACATTTTTATTAAAATCACATATTTTATACAAAAAAATAGTTTCTTTGATTTTGTGATTAGTTTTATCTTTTCTAAATGATAAAATCAGAGGTTTTTTAAATATGGAATATTATTATTAAGAAAGGGTTTACATTTCACAAAAAGATGTAAAAACTTTCATAATATGTTGATTGAATTAGCTAATATATTGTGATATTATCAATTTAGTTGAGTATCCAACCAATTGGGGGCACATTATGGAAGAACATAATTATTTACAGATGAATTCATCAATTTTATATCGTTGCAGTCAGAAATATTATGATAAAAGGATGAGTGAATTTCAGATTGGTGCAGGTCAATTGTTGTTTTTAATCCTAATTTATGAAAACGAAGGAATTGGGATGCAACAACTCGCATTAAAGGGTGGTTTTGATAAAGGAACGGTTACGAAAGGAATCGCAAAGCTTGAGGAACAAGATTATGTTGAAATGAGAACAAGTGAAGAAGATAAACGTGCTCATTGCCTCTTTACAACTAAAAAAACAAAGAACATTATATCAGATATTTATTTATTAAGAAGAGAGTGGTGGGCTCGAGTAACGCAAGGGTTATCACAAGATGAAATTAATGAATTTGAACGATTACAATTTAAAGTAACCCAAAATGCTCTTCAATATATGAATGAAGATGATCACGGAATTAAAATATTTGGTATTCAAAAGCTAACTTTATTGGATTGGCCAGGGAAATTAGGTAGTACCATCTTTACCGGTGGCTGTAATTTTAGATGTCCTTTTTGTCAAAATAGTGATTTAGTTTTCCTTCCTGAAAATACAGGAACAATTGATACAGAGGAAGTGATAGCTTTCTTAAAGAAACGGAAAAATGTTTTAGAAGGTATTTGTATCAGTGGAGGTGAACCACTTCTACAAGTAGGATTAGAAGACTTCTTAGTTGAGGTAAAAGAACTAGGTTATCAAATTAAATTAGATACGAATGGTACTTCACCAAAACGTTTAAAAAGTTTAGTAAATAAAGGTCTGATTGATTATGTCGCAATGGATATTAAAAATTCACCAAAACGTTATGGTGAAACAATTGGGGTAATCGATTTTGATTTATCAAGCATAAAGGAAAGTATTGAATATTTATTATCTGGTGCAATTGCTTACGAATTTAGGACAACGGTTGTGAAAGAGTTTCATACAATTGAAGATATGATTGAAATCGCAAATTGGATTAAAGGAGCGAAAGCATATTATCTGCAGAATTTTGTTGATAGTGAATGTGTCATCCAAAAAAATCTTCATGCCTGTGATTTAGATGAATTAAAAGTTATGTTAAGTGAAGTTAGAAAGGTAATTCCAACAAGTGAATTACGAGGAATATAAAAGATAGGGAGGATACTAATATGTATCAAGTAGTTAAAAGAGATGGAACCAAAACTGAGTTTAATATCAACAAGATCAGTGTCGCTATTACCCAAGCATTTAAATCACAAGAAAGAGAACAACATCCAAGTGTAATTGATATGTTAGCACTTCGTGTAACTTCTGACTTTGAACCAAAAATTAAAAACAGTTTAATTCAAGTCGAAGATATTCAAGATAGTGTTGAATCGGTACTAATTCAATCAGGATATGGAGATGTTGCGAAATCTTATATCTTATATCGTAAACAACGTGAAAAAGTTCGTAATATGAAAGCTACAATTCTTGATTATAAAGAACTAGTTGATAGTTATGTTAATGTAGCAGACTGGCGTGTAAAGGAAAATTCAACAGTTACTTATTCTGTAGGTGGTTTAATTTTAAATAATAGTGGAGCAATTACCGCAAATTACTGGCTGTCTGAAATTTATGATGAAGAGATTGCGAATGCACATCGTCAAGGTCAAATCCATTTACATGATTTATCAATGTTAACAGGATATTGTGCTGGCTGGTCTTTAAAACAATTAATATTAGATGGACTTGGCGGTATTGGTGGAAAAATCACTTCAAAGCCAGCTAAGCATTTATCATCACTTTGTAATCAGATGGTTAATTTTCTAGGCATTATGCAAAATGAATGGGCAGGAGCACAAGCTTTTTCTTCCTTTGATACGTATTTAGCGCCTTTTGTGAAGGTAGATAACTTAGAATATAAACAAGTTAAAAAAGCAATTGAATCATTTATTTATGGTGTTAATACACCAAGTAGATGGGGAACCCAAGCACCTTTTTCTAATATTACTTTAGATTGGACGATTCCAAATGATTTAGCCCAAGCAAATGCAATTGTTGGCGGCGTTGAAATGGATTTTAAATACAAAGATTGTAAGAAAGAAATGGATATGGTGAACAAAGCGTTTATTGAAGTTATGCTTGAAGGCGATGCAAATGGTCGAGGCTTCCAATATCCAATTCCAACCTATTCGATTACGAAAGATTTTGATTTCTCCGATACTGAAAATAATCGCCTGTTATTTGAAATGACAAGTAAATATGGAACTCCTTATTTCTCTAACTATGTAAATAGTGATATGGAACCAAGTGATGTACGTAGTATGTGTTGTCGTTTACGTTTAGATTTGCGTGAACTTCGTCGTAAATCTGGCGGTTTCTTTGGTAGTGGTGAAAGCACAGGGTCAGTTGGTGTTGTTACTATCAATATGCCTCGCATTGCTTACTTAGCGAAAGATAAAGAAGACTTCTACAAACGTCTAGATCATTTAATGGATATATCAGCTCGCTCACTTCATGTAAAGCGTGGGGTTATCACAAAGTTATTAAGTGAAGGATTATATCCATATACAAAGCGTTACCTAGGATCCTTTGATAATCATTTCTCAACGATTGGTTTAATTGGTATGAATGAAGTTGGATTAAATGCAAATTGGTTAAAAGTTGATTTAACCCATAGTGAAACACAAGCATTTTCAAAAGAAGTATTGAATCATATGCGGGAGCGTTTAGTAATATATCAAGAAGAATATGGGGATTTATATAATTTAGAAGCAACACCTGCAGAATCAACATCTTATCGTTTAGCGAAACATGATCGTGAACAATATCCTGATATTATCACAGCAACGGAAAATGAGGATCGTCCATATTATACAAATAGTTCTCATTTACCAGTCGGTTATACGGAAGATATCTTTGAAGCATTAGATATTCAAGATCAACTTCAAACTTTATATACATCTGGTACGGTTTTCCATGCTTTCTTAGGTGAAAAACTTCCAGACTGGAAAGCAGCCGCTACCTTAGTTCAAAAGATTGCCGCTAATTATAAGTTACCTTATTATACATTATCTCCAACCTACTCAATTTGTAAGAACCATGGCTATATTGCAGGTGAAGAGTTCACTTGTCCAATATGTGGGGAGACTACGGAAGTTTATAGTCGAATTACTGGCTATTATCGTCCTGTACAAAACTGGAATGTTGGGAAATCGCAAGAATATAAAGAACGTAAAGTTTATGATTTAGGTACTTCTCATTTGAGTAAGACACATATTGATGTGAAAAAAGTAGATGAAAGTTTAGATGTTCCTAAAGAAATGAATCAGGCAAGTGAAGTTATGTTGTTTACAACTAAAACATGTCCAAATTGTAAGATTGCTGATCATTTATTAACCCAAGCGGGTATTTCTTATAAAATTATGGATGCCCAAGAACATACAGATTTAACTAAAAAGTTTGCGATTATGCAAGCACCAACTTTAGTTGTTACTACGGATAATGAAGTACAAACCTATTCAAATATTAATAATATTCATAAGTTTATTGATGCTTGTAAAGCCTAATTGTTTAAAAGTTTCTCTTAGTTGAGGAACTTTTTTACATAATAAATATAATCTATTTTAGTAAGGAGTTGTCATTATAGGTAAAATAACTTATTTTTAAAAAGAGAAGTGCTATTATGATTTTGTTATTAACGGGAAGATGCTGATCGGACAATAAGGTATTTATTGTTCTTTTAGTTTTAAAGTAAACAAAGGAGGAATTTAAATGGCTTATGCAATTTCAACACAGTCGCTAACAAAGAAGTATGGTAGTTTCCATGCAAATGATGATATTACAATCAACATTGAAGAGGGAGCTATATATGGTTTAATTGGTCGAAATGGTGCAGGTAAAACAACTTTAATGAGAATGCTACTTGGGCTAACAAAACCAAGCAGTGGTAAAATGACTTTACTAAATAAAAATATTTATGAGGCAAGAAAAGAAACTGGATCAATTATTGAAACGCCAGCTTTCTATCAAGAGTTTACAGCACATCAAAACTTAGAAATCCGTGCAAAATTATTAGGCTTAAATAATCCAGAAGCTGCTATTCAAGAAGCGTTAAGAGAAGTAGATTTATTAGATAAAAAGAATCAGAGAGTAAAAGAGTATTCTTTAGGTATGCGCCAATCTTTAGGTATCGCATGTGCGATTCTTGGGGATCCTAAATTATTAATATTAGATGAACCAATTAATGGATTAGATCCAATCGCAATTGCGAATATTCGTAATATCCTATTAAAATTAAATAAAAAGGGTGTTACGATTCTAATTTCAAGTCATATTTTAGGTGAAATGGAAAAGATTGCCACAAATTATGGTTTTATTAAAAAAGGTAAATTAATAAAAGAAATTACAGAAAAAGAAGTTAAGGAACAAAATATTGATTTAGAAAAATTGTTTATTGAATTAGTAGGGGGTATTGTCAATGAGTAGAGTATTTAAAGCTGAACTATACAAATTAGCTCATAGTAGAATGTTTGCCATTGCCTTATTTGGAATGGTATGTGCAACCCTTGGAACTGGCTTTAATGATCCTAACAGTAAAGACTTTACTCGAGTAGTTACTACTTTCTCAAATATCTTACCAATTCTTTGTGCAATTTTAGTAATTCACACGGCTCAAGAAGATATTCATGAAGGAACTTTAAAGAATTATGTTTGTAGTGGAGTTTCCCGTATATCTATTTATTTTGGGAAATTATTAGGTACTTTCGTCGCAACTGCTATTTTATTTATTGTGGAAGCAATTGCTTCGGTGGCGTTGCTGATGTATTTAGGTGGAAAATTCTCACCTAATTTAGCTGCCTTTATTCCAACCGTAGCTCTTCAATTAGTTGTTTGTTTAAACTATACTGTTATTTTCTTCTTCATTGGTACGTTAATTAGAAATTCTGGTATTGCCACAATTATTTCTTTATTATATGTATTCTTTGGTGGAATGTTATTCCGTTTTGCTGGTAACTATATTCATTTAAGTGGACTTGCAAGTTATGCATTACCAGAGATTGAAGGTAAAGTAGATGCTTTAAGTATCAGTAGTGTAACGATGATGCATTTAGGCATCGTAACAATCGTAATTGTATTAATTGCTTATATTGGTTCTTATTTATTCTCACTTAGAGATGTAAAATAAGAAACTAAAGCGATGTAAATAAGGTGCTCTTTAATCAGCACCTTTTTTTAATGAAATAACGTGCGTATTTTGTGCTTATATTTGATATAATGATAGCGTAAGAAAGCGAGGGTGCGCCATGCGTTTCCAAGTAGATGCTAATGTAACAGAACATGATTTTGAAATATATTATCGTGATAATATTAAAAAGAATTCCAAAGTAATTATTCTGGTTTTGAATTTAATATGTTTAGGAATTGGTTTTTTTGGTGCAAAGTTATTGGCAAAAGATGGAGAGTTTTTAAATGTTCCGGTCTTAATAGTTTTAACCTTTATTGATTTGGCGGTTGTTTATTTTATTTTTTCAACCTATTCGAAACAAATGTTACAAAAAGCGATTGTGAATGGAATTTGTGATTCTTTATCTCAATCTTATATTTTTTACGATACTTACTTTACGACAAGTAAAGGAAATGAAGCAATTTTTTATAAAGATATTGTTGAATTAAGTGAGAGAAATGATTTATTGTTGTTACGTTATTTGAATGTTTTCTTTTTGCTTCCACTTCGTGATATGAGTTATGAAGAAAGAACTTTAATCGAACAATTAATTCGAAAAGAAGGACAATTATGAAGCCAACTGAATTATTATCTTTTTTAAGCGTAGTCGAGAAACTTAAATCTAATACACGTCATTCTTGGACAAGCGAAGGAACGCAGGAAAGTGTTGCTGCTCATTCATGGCGTTTATCTTTATTTGCTTTATTGATTAAAGATGAAGTAGTCGATGTTGATATCGATAAGGTAATTAAAATGTGCATTGTTCATGATTTTGGTGAAGCAATTACCGGTGATATTCCTTCTTTTTTAAAGAGTGAACAACATGATGAAATTGAAAGTAATGCAGTATATGAACTTTTAAAAACATTACCTCAAAGTAAATGTGATGAATTAACGACTTTGTTTAAAGAAATGGATGCGCAAAAGACGAGAGAAGCAAGATTATATAAAACGCTTGATAAAATGGAAGCGGTCATTCAACATAATGAAAGTGACTTATCAACATGGATTCCTTTGGAATATGAATTAAATCAAACCTATGCTCAAGAGAATGCAGAAGAATTCCCTTTTTTAAAAGAACTAAGAGAACAGATGAAACAAGATACGTTACATAAAATAGATAAGAAAGCTAACTATATAAAAATCAAGTAGTTTTTGATAATTAGCTGAAATAAATTTTAGATCTTTGAAAAGTGAATA
>JAVWEY010000049.1:0-9389 GCA_036641395.1 Erysipelotrichaceae bacterium | reverse complement strand
GAACTCCTTTTCCTAATGTTAGTATAAAAGATTTAAATCCAATTATGATTTTGATAATAAAATTCGAAAAAGGACTTGTTATTTTTAGTATTTTTCTTTTAATACGTTTACTTTTTCTATTTGTTCTTTCACAGATTAATTGCTTTTTCCCATCTATTAAAATATAAACTTCAATTTTACTACTTTGCTTTTTTAGCTTAGCTTCGATACAAAATCCATTAAAAAAAAGACTTGGTAGAGTTTCATAAGATAGTTTTTCATCATCCTCAAAAATTTCAATTACATAATTGTCTTCTCTCACAATACCCTTAATTAAAAAGATAGGATTATTTATACCATGAATATTTGCTTCCTCAACATTAATAAAATCAAAATTCATTTTAAACCTCCTCAGCAAAGCCTTTTTCCAACTTTTTAAAGATTGCATAACCAACAATAACTAAAATAAGACTTCCAATACCAACAACACCTAAACTAACAAAATCAGGCATTTGGTGATAATAAAAAATATCACGATAAGCATTAATAATTGCTGTCATTGGATTAAGCTTAATTAAAGTAGTAAGTTCTGGTGAAGATGCAAATCTTGAAACATTATATAGAATTGGTGTTCCATAAAAAGCCATCATCATAATAAAGTTGACAATATATTCTAAGTCTTTAATGTATACATTAACAGATGATAAAATAAATACTAATCCTAATGAAAACAAAGTTTGAATAATTGCGATAAGTGGTAAAAATATCAAGTGCCAACTTAAACCAGTTCCAGAGCCGAGTACAAATAGTAAAATAATAATTGATGAAATAAAGAAATTAACTAATCCACTTAGTGCCACCGAAATTGGTAAGATTGCTCTTGGAAAATATACCTTTTTTATAATACTGGCTTCTGTACGAATACATAAACTACCTTGATTAATTACAGTTGTAAAGAAATTCCATGGAATAATTCCAACAATCAAATAAACATAATAATTTGGTTCTCCAGTATTACTCATTAAAAATGGGAATACAATTGCATATACTAACGTCATTAATAAAGGGTTAATAAAAGACCAAAGAACCCCTAAAATAGAGCCTTTATATTTCCCTCTTATTTCCTTTTTAACATTGGATTTAAGCAATTCTCGATAATTATACAAATCTTTAAATAATTTCATCGCTCTTCTCCTCTTAAACCGTATAGATTGTAGCTTCTTTGTTACATATTTCTTTTCCATTTTCGTCTAAAACAAATACATTAATTATATGTGAGCCACCGCTAATCTCACTAATATTTAAAGTACATTCCCATCCAGGTTGTTTATTAGTAGCATATCCACCATACTGGCTTTCATATACATGAAATACATCCATTCGTTCAGATCTTGTAATTCCTTGATACTCCTTATGATCAATTTGAATGTGAACGGTAGATTTTTTACTTTCATCAAGTTCCCAGCCTTTAACATTAAATGGTTTAAACTTGTTCACCTCTGAAAAAGAAGTAGGAATATCGATACATACTATCCCATTATAATTATCCGTCTTAGCCTCAATTTCATCATCTTTATGATCAAAAATAACTTGTTTTAAGTATTCACTAATTACATAGTCCGGTTCACCTTCTAATTTAACTGAGCCTTCATAAATCCAAATCGCTCGATTACATAATTTTTTTAATACATCTAGACTATGTGAAACAATTACTATAGTACGATCGCTATCTCTTAATTCTTCTAATTTTTTAAAACACTTATCTTGAAAATGTTGATCTCCAACAGCCAAAATTTCATCAATCAAAAGTATTTCCGCATCGACGTTGATTGCTACTGAAAAAGCCAGACGCATATACATACCTGATGAATACGTTCTAACCGGATTATCAATAAAACTCCCTAATTCAGAAAAAGCAATAATGTCATCAACACGCTTATCAATTTCTTTTTTTGTTAAGCCAAAAATAGAAGCATTAAAATATATATTTTCTCTACCAGTAAAATCAGGGTGAAATCCTGCACCCAATTCCAGTAAAGAAGTTAACTTACCGTTTGTTTCAAGTGTTCCTTCTTTAGGATACAATATCTTAGTCATCAACTTCAATAAAGTAGATTTACCACTACCATTTGTTCCAATTAAGGCAACCGTTTCACCTTTTTTTATATCAATATTTATATCATTTAAAACATGAAAAAGTTCAGGCTTTGACTTATTCCAAAAAACTAATCGCTCTTTTAATGTATTGGGTTTATCAAAAACTCTTTTAAAAGTTTTTGACATATGCGTAACTTCAATAGCATTTTCTAAACTTCTCATATCATATCTCCATTTCAATATCAATTATCAAACTCTATGATTATATCATATTTACACTTACGATTGAACTCTTTTATTTATTAAACACATTCTAAACTTTTATTCGATAGACAATCATTAAAATTAAATAAGTAAATTTATCACTTAATTTAAGTAAGCAACGTTGCAACATGTTTGCCTTATTATAAACACAATGAAAATAATATTGACTCTTCTTTAATTCTTTGTATTTATTAAGCTTATTCATGCTCTTATCAATCGTAACAGAATGATTGTGAACTACGCTAACATTGGAATCAATACAAACTTTCTTATGAATCTGTTCTAATTTTTTATAAAGAATGTTTTCTTCATAATACAAAAAGATATTTTCATCTAAGAAATCAATGGCTTTTAATGATTTACTATCCAAAATAAAAAAACAACCAGAAACAACATTGACTTCCACTACATCACTTTGATAATGACTTTCATCATAATTTAATAATCTAGGTCGGAGATAGCGATGAATATAAGGCATGTTAAGCACACTATCTTGATATGGGCTAGGGCAAATCCATCCTTTACTGATTCCTTCCCGTTCTTTAATAACCGGCGCAATCATACCACAATCTTCTTTCATATCCTTTAATAAAGTAATCAAATCAGATTCATCCTTGATAATAACATCTGAATTAGAAACAATTAATTTACAATCACCATATTTATTAATCAAATGCTTTGCTCCAATATTAATACCAGCACCATATCCTTTATTAAGTTTTGAACTTAATATAGTTATTTTGTTTGATTGATACTTTTTTAATTGAATCAATGAATCATCCTTAGAGTTATTATCAACAACAACAATCTCGTTGATACAATCATAATTTAATATGTTATTTAATAATTCAATGGTTGTTTTACTGTCATTATAATTAATGATAATAAAGCCTGTTGTCATAATTACACTCCTTTTTTTAATTCAATTTATTTCCGTATATATAATATCACATTTTGATCATTCTTATATCATTTATTGTATAGAAAGGCATATCAATTATCATACTAAATTTGTTAGGAAGTGAAAACTTGAAAAACATAATTCTATCCACTTGTCTGATGATGATGTTTATAACCCCAAATACAATGAGCATGAACTCTACTGATAAACAAATATTAGTCCTTTCTCCATCCCTTCCCCAAGTATTTATCATCACCATCACTAAAGATAACTATCATGTTGCATTATTACCCAAAAAAACAAATATAAAACTAACATGCATGAAAAATACCATTACAACCATTGATAATATTAATCTCAAAGAAATGGGGAGAAAATGTTTAATCAATACGCTTAACGATAACTTTGATTTAAAGATTAAAAATGATGTGATTTTAAACTTCAACAATATTAAAAACGATTTCAATATTGATATTAAAAATAAAAATTTAAATGACTTTACATCCATACTAGAAATATTTCATCAAGTCAGTGGACAAATAACTTTTGATAAACTAATAAACTATCAGAAATATGTCTCTACTACAATGGACTTCAATCTAATCAACCAACTATATCAACTATATAAAGAAGGTAATCACAGTGTTAAATACTATTACCCTCATCTATATAAAAATCAATTAAATGAATACATTCCTTTTGAAACATCCTTTTATTTACAAAAATAATTAATTCATTTCTTCAATTTTCTTATGTAAATATTCATAATTGGTTTCATCGCAATCGCTTTGAGATTCAATATAAGCATTTCCATAAGGATTCTTCGATACAACAAGTAAAGGTGGTAATTGAATTCTCTTAAATCGATTACGCTTCATTACTGTTTTAAGCCAATCCATATCCTTTAAAAATGCCGAAGGATTATCTAGTCCATAATATTTAATCCATTTACCAATTGGTTTCGATGCCATTTTATCAATTAAATATAGTTCCATATACTCTTCAAGACTCATATCATAACGTAAATGTTCAATGATTTCATCATGATAAAACCATTTCATTGGATCACGTTGTTCACTCTTTAATTCTGCACTAGGAGGTGTTTCCCACATCAATTCTTCCCCATTTATTTGTGGTAACAAATCGCTTGGAATTACTTCACAATTAAATGCTTGATTCAATTCCTCACTCAATGCGAATAACTGTACTTTACTTAAATCGCCAATGGGACAAATTGCACCAATCGCATCACCATATAGCGTACAATAACCAAGCGCTACTTCTACCTTATTTCCATTGTTAACAACTATACCGCCTTCAATGGAAGCAAAACTTGATAATAAATGTCCACGAATTCTCGCTTGAATATTTTCCTTCACTAGTGGATTCCAATCATTTTCATCATAACCATAATCATGAAGTACCTCACAACTACTCATTACAAGCTTTTCAATACTACCCTCATGATAGCTAATCTTCAGTGTTGAAGCAAGCGAAGCAGCATTGTTTTTAGTCTGCTCACTATTATATTTTGTTGCCATATTATAAGCAATAACTCGTTTATTTCCTAAGGCATGCGTTAATAATGCGGCATTCACACTACTATCTAAGCCTCCTGATAAACCAATAATCCATGGTAATTTCCCTTGAAATATCTCTTCATCAAAATTTTGAATTGCGAAGGTTAAAGCATCAAGTAAAGATGGATTTTTTACTTTCGTCTCATCACCTTGTTTTAAATCGACAATATTCATTTCTGCTTTAAAAGGCATTCCACAAAACTTAATTGTTTCCCCTTCATTAACAAGCGTTAACCCATCATAAATCATTACATTCTTACCAACATTTTGAACACCTAGACTATTCACATAAATCATGTTTCCACAAATTTTATGACTTTCTTCATAAAAATATGGTTTCGCATCTATATTAATATTATAATCAGCAATCTGTACTTCTTCTCCAAAATTAAGCGCAAAAATCATATCTTTATATTCAATTATTGAATTAATAGGATTATCTTTAAAATAACGTTCATCCTGGCTAATACCAGAATTACAATTTGTTTTTACACGCATTTGTGGATGTCCTTGATAAGCAAAAAACGCACAATTAAATAACATCTTATGTCGATATTTTATATTTCCCCAGACAATTGCAATCTCATTTGATAAATCAATTATTTTCTGGTTATACGAATCTACTTCCTTACACCATTCGTCCTTTAACCAAACATCACCCAGTAAATATCCACTAATTGCATTTTGTGGAAAAACAATCATATCTAAATCCAGATCAATTGCTTTTTGAATTTGAATTTTCATAAATTCAAAATTGCTTTGACACTTCCCTGCTTTTACATTCATTGATACTAAAGCAATCTTCATAAAGCACCTCCTAAACCAATCTCTATTATACTATAAATTCTATAAATACCTATCAAAAAGTAAAAAAAGCTTCACTTCAAAATGAAGTGAAACTATCTAATCTTCTTTTATAATTCTAGAAAGACTTGGAATAATTTGTTTCTTTCGTGACATAATACCATCAACAAAATAATTTTCATCCATAATATCCTCTTTAAATGCCTCATCAACCATCCAACTCAAATCACCGATAAAGATTAAATTACTTCCTTTACCCTCAACATTAGTAAAACACATCATTAATAAATCAAATTTGTTGATTGTATTAATCGTTTTTAAATATTCAATGAAATCACTTCGAATCTCTTCCAATTCATGAATATCCGCTAAATTAATCTGACCAATTGCAATTCGTTTTCCTTCAATCGCATATTCTTTAAAATCATTATAAAGAATTTCAGATAAATTCTTGCCTTTCAAAGTAGCAACCGCTTTAAACATTTCAGGTGCTATATTTTCTAAATTAATACCTGCAATATCCGCTAATTCTTGTGCTAAATCATGATCAATCGGCGTTGTCGTTGGTGAATTAAAATTCATTGTATCTGAAATAATCGCATAACACATTCCAGCCGCTACTTTAGGATCTGGCAAGATACGATTTTCTCGATACATCATTGCGACAATCGAACATGTACTGCCGATGATTTCATTACGAAATCGGATTGGTGAACTTGTTTCAATATCACCGATTCGATGATGATCAACAATTTCTAAAATATCTGCATCCTTTATATTATCGATACTTTGTGACATTTCATTATGATCAACTAAAATAAATTTTTTCTTCTGATAATTCAATAAGTGGAAACGAGATATAGCTCCTAGTACTTTTCCTTGATTGTTTAATACTGGATAAGAACGATAACGAGTTTGTGACATTTTCTTATAAACATCATCAATATATTCATGATTATTAAACGACACAATTTTTCTTCCCATAATACTTGACACAGGAATAGATTGATAAATCGTATTTGTAACATCCATCATTGCCTTATCACTTCGTATAATTGTACAACCATTTTCCTTTGCACTCGCAATAATCTGTTTTGATACAATATCAATACCTACTAGAATTAAACAAGAAGCACCATTATCAATCACATGACGTTGCATCTTTAAATCATCGTTCATAACTACGATACTATCTTGATAATTTACATCATGGATATCACGACTATGAGTTACATTAACATAAACATTACCTTTCTTACGGAACCGCTCTGGTTTATATATTAAATCGCCTTCTAATACTTCACAGATATTTTCAACTGGCGTATCTTCCATTAATGCTTTTATATCACCTTTTGGATTCAATAAAATATGGGCAATATCTGAAAGTGAAATAACCCCAATTAATTTATCTTCTGTGTCAACCACATAAAGTGAATTGCTACGTCCCGCATCACTGCTATTAGAACACATCTTATCCCACGCTTCTTTTAATGTTTTATTCTTTGTAATGGTAAGTGGCATATCGAAAGGAACATCGTATAATTTTAGTCTTGCATTTTGAATATAAATAGGCTCTTCCATATCAAACTTCTTTAATATATAAGCCGTTTCACTATTAACTTCACCAATTCGACAAGCAATCGCATTAATACCTAATTTTCTTTTTAATTCTGCATAACCAATTGAAGCCATAATTGAGTCCGTATCTGGATTCTTATGACCTATAATATGAATAAGTTCTTTCATGCTATCGCTTCCCTTCTAATTTTTTTATCTAATTGATATTTTTATATTATTAGCATATCACATACTAACAAAAAGTGAAGGTAAAATGCAAGTAAAAAACACTGATTAAAAGGATTATACAATGAAGTAATCGATATTTCAGCCTTTTCGTCCTTCCTTGTTCATAAAAATCTATTATGAAGTTAAAAAAACAAGGAAATCCATAATGGAAATCCTTGTCATTAAATACTATTCTGCTGCTAATCTTAATAAACGTTTGTGACGTTTTTGTGCATCTGCTTTTGTCTTTTCAAACATTTCATAAGCTTTTTCACCCTTAATCTTAGGCAATTGAGAGTAACGTGTTTCACTCAACATAAAGTCTAACATCTTATCATAATCTGGTTCTTTCGAATCGATAGTAAGTGGGTTTTCTTTTCTTGGATCATAGCGATACAAGTCAAGATATCCGGCTTCAACAGCTTTTGCTTGAGTTCTTTGGTGATTTGATAATCCACCTTTAATACCATGTTCTGCACATGGAGAATAAGCAATAACTAAAGAAGGTCCATCATAACTTTCAGCCTCTTTCAATGCTTTAATTGTTTGAGCCTTATTTGCACCCATTGCAATTTGAGCAACATATACATGTCCATAAGCCATTGCAATTTGTCCTAAGTCTTTCTTAGCACCAGCTTTACCACCAGCTGCGAATTTCGCAATTGAAGCAGCCTGACTAGATTTAGAAGACTGTCCGCCTGTGTTAGAATAAACTTCAGTATCAAGAACTAATACATTAACATTTAAATTGTTAGCTAATACATGGTCTAATCCACCGTATCCGATATCATAAGCCCATCCATCTCCACCGATAATCCAAGCAGATTTAGAAACAAGATCCATATTAATTAATTCTTTAACATTCTTATTATCACTAGCAGCAACTAAATCTTTAATTGTTTTAGAAAGGTAACGTTCTGCTGTACGATCATGTTCACCTTTTGCTTCCATATATTGAACAAAGGCAGCTTTAAGGTCTGGATTCACTGCTTCTAAGTTTTCTTCCATAATCTGAAGAACTTTAGCTTCTTTATAACTATTAGCAAGTGCCATTCCATAACCGAATTCCGCATTATCTTCAAATAATGAGTTAGCCCAAGCAACACCTTCACCGTTTTTGTCATTAACAAATGGTGTTGATGGTGTAGAACTACAATAAATCATACTACAACCAGTTGCATTCGCAACTAACATATCACGACCGAATAGTTGAGAAACTAATTTGTAATAAGGTGTTTCTCCACATCCAGGGCATGCTCCAGATACTTCAAAGTAAGGCATTGCAAATTGTGAACCTTTTACACTGTCAACTGGGAAGAACTCTGTTTTATATTCTGTTTCTTTATATAAGTAATCAGCAAGTGGTGCTTGTCCAAGTTTTTCATTGATATCAACCATCTCAAGTGCTTTATTTCCTGCTTTACCAGGACACTCTGTAACGCATAATCCACAACCTACACAGTTATCAGGTGAAACTTGAATGCGATATTTAAAGCCTTCAACACCTTTACCCATTGCTGGTAATGATTTGAATTCCATTGGTGCATTCGCAACTTCTTCCTCACTTAATAAGAAAGGACGAATTGTAGCATGAGGACATACGAAACTACAGATACCACATTGGATACAGTTCTCTGGATGCCAAGTTGGTACTTGAACCGCAATCGTACGTTTTTCATCAAAGGCAACATTATTACGGATTGATCCATCTAATAAGTTGTATTTAGTGAAAGCTGAAACAGGAAGATCATAACCCTCTAAGCCATTAATTACCGCAACATGGTTATCAAAATATTCATCACCAGTTAATTTACGAGTTGCATTATAAGTTAAATTAGCCCAGTCACTTTGAACTTCAATTTCAACAATACCTGCTTTACCAGCATCAATTGCTTTATAGTTTAATTCAACAACTGCATCACCTTTTTTCGCATAAGATTTCTTAGCCATTGATTTCATAAATTCAACAGATTTTTCAA
>JAVWEY010000048.1:0-9590 GCA_036641395.1 Erysipelotrichaceae bacterium | reverse complement strand
TTCACTTTTCAAAGAACTTAAGAAACTTCTATAATTCCTTCAATTTTCTCTTGACTTAACTATAGTTGGCTCCTAGTGTAAAACATGACTATTATAATACATAATAAATCAAAAGTATGCAAGTATTTCATAAACATAACACAAACTTTACAAATCAAGTGATTATTTCAGAATATAAACAGATAAACTGCCACCAGCTACTTTAAATTCACCATTTCCTTTTTCATCAATTATAACTTCACCTTGATTACCATAAGCATCATAAAAGATACTACCATACCACTTTGTTGATACATTCATTATCTTATTACCACCATCACTATCACTTAAAATACAAACACAAGGCTTGTGTAAATCATCACCACAACGCACCCAACCGACAATACTGAAATCATCAAAGTAATCGATTTGTTCTCCATAAGCATATTTCTTTCTGAAATCTAATAATTGATCTAACCATGCCTTACCTTCCTCTAAGTGATCATGAGCAATACCATAATAATCTCCATAGAAGACGCAAGGATAACCATTCTTACGCAATAGAATCATTGCATAAGCGAGTGGTTTAAACCATGGAAGTATTGTAGAACTAAGTGCAAGAGATGGTTGTGTATCATGATTATCGACAAAAGTAACTGCACACTGTGGGAGTTTCTCAACTAAAGTATTTTCAAATATCTTAGCCATATCATACTTACCATTACTGCTACTTGCTTCCATAAAATGAAAATGTAATGGAACATCAAATAAGCTTAATTGATAATCAAATGATTCTAAATAATTTACTAATAAAGATGTATCAGCACTCCAATATTCACCAACCGTGAACAATTCTTTATTCACATACTTACGCATTTCATTTAACCATTCTTTATAAAAATTACTACTAATATGCTTTAGAGCATCTAATCTTAATCCATCTAAATGCGTCATATCTAAATACCATTTACCCCAATGAATCATTTCATTCACAACATCAGGATTTTTAAAATCAATATCTACTCCCATTAAATAATCATAATTATGATTTTCTTGATCTACATCTGTTGCCCATGTTTTCCCAAAAAAACGATATATGCCATTACGATTATACTTCGCATCATAATCAATACCATCGAAATGATTCCAATTCCAAGTAAAATCAGAATACTTTTTATTTCGGTTAGGAAAAGTAAACTTAGTCCATGCCTCAATAATTTCTTCTCCTTCACGATCTTTACTAAAATTACGATTAGTATTTGATACTAACGTAGCTGGAACCATCTCCGTTTCATCGGCACCCATTTTATGATTTAAAACAATATCTCCATATACCTCAATACCATTTTCTTGTAATGTCTGAATTGCTTTTAAATATTCTTTCTTTGTCCCATATTTAGTTGCTACACTTCCCTTTTGATCAAATTCGCCTAAGTCATAGCAATCATATACTCCATATCCTGCATCTTCTTTACCACTGTATCCTTTATAAGCAGGAGGTAACCAAACGCTGCTTATTCCAATCTTTTTAAGATTTTTCGCATCACTCGTCACTTGTTTCCAAAGATGTTGGTCCCAAGTTATATACCATTCAAAATACTGAAACATTACACCATTTTCTTTCACACTATCAACTCCTTCTTATATTATAACACATGAAAAAAATCGCCACTCAATTAAGAGATATGCGATTTATATATTATTTATAATCGATAATGCTTCTTCTAAACGACGTTTCTTTAAGAATACACCAATAATCTTAGCGGTATCTCTTAATGCATTTACTTCATTAATTGAGTAGCCATCTTTATTTTTATAGTCATCGAAACCAACAAAACAGAATGGTTGAGAGTTCTCTCTAACTAAAATCTGTAAAGTAGAAACTACTTTATCATCAAATATTAACGGTTTAATTCTTTCATCCATGTTCTCTAAATCCGAACAATAGTATGAATCATTATCATTAGAGAAGAATGTATAAATACTTTCTGGCATTTTAATCTTCTGTAATTGATCAATAAATGTATTCGTCCGATCACTACACCATTCAAACGTATTTGACATATACTCTTGGTCTGGTAATATTTCAAAAATATACACATGATTCACATCATGAATTCGACCTAGTAGTGCTAGTACTAAATTAATACTACTATAGAAATCATACGATCCGTATAACATTTCAAACACACGCTCTTTTATTAACATAATTGGCGGTTGATTTTCTTCTAGTTTTTCAATTATCGCTTGGCGCTCGGCTCTGATTTCAATTCGATTATTTTCTTCGCCATTATAAGCATGAAATCTATCTTTACCATTTTCTTTTGCTTGGTAAAGAGCAATATCTGCTTTATTAAATAAATCATCAAAATTATCCTTTTCATTCGAAAAGACGATACCAACACTACAAGAAATCTGATAATCCTGTTTATCTCCAATATAAGTCTTTTTAAACGCTTTACAAATTTCTCCCGCCTTCTTATAAGCAACGCTTACATCCTTAATATCCCGAATGAAGACTAAGAACTCATCGCCTCCTACTCTTCCTAAAATATCTTGAGCACGAAACATTTTCTTTAACTTAGTAAATACTTCCATTAAAACCGCATCACCAAACAAGTGACCTAATGTATCATTTACACCTTTAAAATTATCAACATCAATCATAACTAAGACATGTTTCTTATCAAAATCTTCTTTTAAAATACGGTCTACAATGCTTCTCGTCGCAACTTTATTATATAAACCAGTTAATGGGTCTAACTGTGTTTCTAGTTTTAATTGCTGTGCTTCTTTCTTCATTTCATCAATATCACTCATCGTTGCGATAATTCGTTTAGGTTTCTTTTCTTCATCTTCAATTAAGACAAAATGAACTTGACACCAAATTGAATCTCCTTGATAAGGTTTAACTCTTGCTTCAAAATCCGCACTATAATCTTTAAACAAACGCTTATATGCATCATGAACAACTTCAAAATCTCGTTCATCATAAAAATAATGAATATTCTTTATAATTGTATTTTTAATATCAAACGCTGCGAAAACATCCGTATCGCGAATAATTGCTTCTGCCGATATTTTAAAGATACCTTCCGCATTTTCAACATGCGTATACATATGTGTTGCCAAATCAAATTCAGAAATATAACTACTAGATAATTGTGTGGCAATTTTAAAACGTGCTTCACTTAATCTTAAATTCTCTTCCTGTTGTTTCATATCCGTAATTTCCGTAAGAATTCCATGGTCGACTCGATTTCCATGTTCATCTAAAATAATATGAGAATTATCCATAACCCAAATAGTGGATCCATCTTTCTTCACAATCCGATACTGAATTGAATAAGCGGAACCAACCTTACCCTTAACAAAATAGTCCTCTTCAAATTTATACAAATCACGCTGATCAACAATCGCACGATAACGACCTTTAAATAATGTATTAATCTCTTTCATTGTGTAACCAGTCATTTCACTAAAGCCAAGTGAGGCATAAGTTACAATACCATAATCACTTTGTTGAATATCGCGTTTCGTGGTAACCACTCCACCTTTAATATTGGCAACTAGTGTTTCATAATTCTCATTCGATTTTTGAAGAATTAACTGTTGTTTCTTTCTTTGTTTATAAATATATAATGCAAGGATAAAAAAGATAACAACTAACTTAATAACCAACTGAAAGGTAATTGCATTCACTCTATTTGCTTCTGCTTTTAAGGCTGTATCCGATGCGAAGCTAAAGGTATACCAATTATTTACTCCCATTGCCATAAAGGTTGCATATCGCTTTTCTCCCTTATAAGTATAATCGAAAGTCTTTGGCTTTTTATTCATTATCATTTCTTTAAATTCATTTACATTTAAAGAATTCTTAATTTCTTTTTGTTTAAAAAAATCAAATAGATTATTTCCGTTACATACTCTATCTTTATGATCACTGCTTAATATAATCGTTCCTGTTTCATCAACAATAAATCCATATCCGGTTCTTGAAAAGGCTGAGATGGCATTACTTAATTTCTTTACATCATAAATTCCGCGAATAACTCCTTGTACACTTCCATCTTGATAAAAAGGCACGGCAATGATTAAAACATTTGAATCAATCTCTTTTGAATAAACCGGATTACTAATGGCTGATTTACCACTAAGTGCTTGTTGATAATATTTACCGTTATCAAAAGTTGTTACGAGTCCATCACTTATTATACTTCGACCAGTTAAATCTGATATTAACAAATAATTAAAACTTCCATTCGCAACTTCAATATTTAGTATTTGTTGAACCATTTCTTTTGATTTATCAGATGAAATTTCAATATTCTTTGCGACCGATTCTAATAAATGAAGTTTAGATTTTATTTGTATATCAAGTATTTCATTATAATGAACCGCATTCTCTTCCAATTCATTATAAGTATTATGATTAATAATTGAAAAAGAACTCATAACAAAATCCGCGGTCACAACAATAATCGCGGTTATTAAAATGATTAATAATAATCCTCTTTTAAACAATTTGGATTTATTCATGATTTCCCTTCTTATAATTCAAATTTTCGCATAATATAACTTAACCCTATTATATTAGCACATAATTTAAAATTTACCATGATTACCTTTCATTTATTCCAATAAACGAACGTTTTTACTTAATCCCTATAATAATTATCCTTTTATAATCGATGCAATCCATCGGCTTAGTTTTTCACTTGATGCATTCGCAATCCTTACTACTTCTTGATGTGAGTGTTGATCCTTACGTATTCCTGTTGCCATATTCGTGATACAAGCGATTCCAAGTACTCTAAGTCCCATATAATTAGCGGCGATGACTTCTGGTACACTCGACATTCCAATCGCATCACTGCCCAGTTTATCATACATTCTAATTTCTGCGGCACTTTCATAATAAGGTCCTTGAAAGAAAGTATAAACACCTTGGCAATATTCAATCTTCTCTTTTTGGGCAATCTTTTTCGCATGTTCAACGAACTCTGGATTAAATGGCTTTGACATATCTGGAAAACGAGGACCAAAACGTTCATCATTATCACCAATTAATGGGTTAACACTAACCCCATTAATAAAATCCTCCATCAACATCAAATCACCAGGTTTAAAGCTTTGATTAATGCCTCCGCATGCATTGGTAATAATTAAACTAGATACATTTAATAATTTCATTACGTAAATTGGATAAGTTAGCTCTTTCATCGTGAAACCCTCATAATAATGAAAGCGCCCCTGCATCATCATAACATAATGATCTCCAATCGAACCTAGAACTAAATTACCAGCATGTCCCGCTACTTTTACCTGTGGAAAATGAGGAATATCTTTATATGGGATAATAACTTGATCTTCTAAAATATCAATTAATCCTCCTAGGCCACTTCCTAAGATAAGAGCAATCTCTACTTCTTGTTTCATTTGTTTTCTAATAAAATTACAACTTTCTTCTACATCATCATAAAACATATTATTGCTTCCTCTCATTATTTCCCAGGTGTTAATTCATAGTAAAAAATACTCTACAACCTACTATAAAAATATTAACTTAAAAAACTTTTTTCAAATTCGGCTTGATTAACTGGCTTTCCAAATAAAAACCCTTGGATATAATCTGGATGTGATGCTTCTACAACATTGAATTCATTCCATGATTCAACGCCTTCAACACATACTTTTAAATTAATAATATGAGCCAGCTTAATAATATATTCAAGAAAAGTATATTCATAACTATTTGCCGTTATTCCTTGGACAAAACTACGATCAATCTTTATTACATTAACTGGTAACTTTTTTAAATAATTAAGTGAAGAATAACCAGTACCAAAATCATCAATCGCAATGTCATAACCAGCATTCTGTAAATCTTTAAATCCTTCATTAATCAAATTCAAATCAGGAATCCAGCAATTTTCAGTAAGCTCTAAAATACATGTTTTAGGATTTAATTTATTTGATTCAATCGACGACTTTAAATATTCAATTAAATTAGGTTCTTTCAATTGAATATAAGAAACATTAATACTCATTAAAAAATCCTTCTGCACCTTTTGCCATGCAACACATTGTTTAATCGCTTGATCATATACCCATTTACCGACTTCTACAATCAGATTGTTTTCTTCTAATAAAGGTATAAATTCAACTGGTGATACTTCTCCAAAGTCCTTTGAATGCCATCTTAATAATGCTTCAGCCCCAACAACGTGCTTACTTACCGTATCTATTTGAGGCTGATAATAAAGTTCGAATTCATCAAAACCATTGTTTACACAGCGATGTAACGCTTCTTTATATTCAATATTCTTTAACTTGTGAGAATGAACTTGTTGAGAGAAAAATGTTATTTGATTCTTCCCATTAAACTTTGCAATTTCAATTGCACTATCCGCATGTCTTGATAAATCGGCAAAATTATCGCCATCTTCTGGATAAAAACATGCACCACATGATATAGAACAGAACAATTGCTTATTATCAACTTTTATATTACGAGCTAATAATAACTGTATTTTATTAAATACAGTTAGAATTTCTTCTCTTGTAGTATTTGGGTAAAAGAAAGCAAATTCATCGCCATCAAGACGATATAACTGACAATTATCTGCTAACTGTGAAGTTATTTTCTCAACAATTGCGAAAAGTATTTTATCCCCAAAGGTATGACCATAACGTTCATTAAAACTCTTAAAATTATCTACATCTAAGAATACAAATACCCCTTGTTTACAATCATTTTCTTTGAAAATATGATTCATTTCACTACCAAATTCTTGTCTACTTTTGATTCCTGTCACATTATCAAATTTATTATTCTTTCCAATATTACTGATACGTCCTACCATTAATTTAGGATTATCATCTTTATCAAAATTAACTTGACCTCGGCATGAAACCCAAATAATATCACCATTTTTATCAATTAATCGATATTCCATATTATGGTTCTTTAATTTTCCAGTAAGTAGAGTATCCATATCCCTTAACCAAACACCTACATCATTTGGTTCCATGATCGTAGGCCAGTATCCAATTACGTTATATTTTACCTCTCTTGATAGATCAAAATCATCAAAAATTGTTTCCGATATTTTGAATATATTATTTTCAATATCCCACATAAAAACGTAGTCATCGGTACTTTTTGAAATCAAATTAAAAAATTGATTTGCGCTAAAATTTTTCACATGATTTTGGCTCATAAATTATCACCTTTTATTCTCCATCTTTTATTATATCGTATTTTTTCCAACAATACTATCTTACAATCAATCATTTTTGCATTTTTTCCTATCAATCCCAATGATTTGGCTTTTGTAGTGCTTTAGGCAATATTGTTTTTTCATCCCCGCATGCTTCATTGATTTGTAATTGTGTTAAAAAGATACTTTGCGATAAGTTTGCACCTTTAATATTTGTATCACGCAAATCGGCACCAATAAAATCACAACCAATTAATTCACAATCACTTAAATTAGCCGCAATCAAAAGTGCACCACGAAAATCTACACCATAAATCTTTTGCTTTTTAAAATCTTTTCCAATATAGTCTTTACTATGAAACTTACTTTTATATTGATTACGAGTGTTATCACTAATTGTTCTTAATATTAAATTTACTTGTTCACGAATCTGATTAATATCATTTTTCAATAAAGTGTCGACCGCTTGTAAACTAATGAAATGAATTTTATCCATTATATTTTCAATTTGAATTAATTCTTCCTGTTTTGTAGTTAATTGCTTGGCTTCATTTAAATACCATAATATTTCATGTAGTGATCTCATCATCAAAAAAGCATCGTATTGCTTATCAATTAAATAATCTGCTTTATTTGAAAAAGTATGTTGAGCAACCTTTTGGCCTGCCCCAAAACAGTCATAAGCCAAACAGCCTTTTAAACCCTTATCTTTAAGGGAAGTATGAATCTCACATTTAAAATGCTCCATAAGATGAATGCAAGGTTCATTGTTTTTCTTATTATAAGGAAATCCATCTATCTTAGAAAAATATAAGGCAGCGCAACAATAACCAAAACACTTTGAACAATCGATTTTCAATTCGTTTTCATAGTCAATCATTTTGCTCACCTCTATTTAAATAACTGTGTAAATATATCAGGTATCGGTGCATGAAAAATCATTTCCTTTTTACTGATAGGGTGTTTAAAAGCAAATACATTACAGTGTAGACCTAATCTTTTAATTGGATTACTGCTAGCCCCGTATTTTTTATCATCCACGATGCTGTGTCCAATCGATTGCATATGTACCCGTATCTGATTTTTTCTTCCTGTTTCTAAGTCAATTTCCACAAGCGAAAAATATTTTGATTCTTTCAATACTTTATAATTGGTAATAGCTACCTTACCACCACTCTTACAAACATAAACTTGTTGAGTTTTACTTTCATCAAGATTCTTTTTAATAGTTCCTTCTTTTTTACTTAAATGACCTTCTACAATTGCGATATATCCTCTTTTTGTGACAATATCATTCCAATTCGCTTGTAATGTTTCCTTAAATGCTTCGCTTTTAGAAAACATCAAAATACCAGAAGTATCTTTATCTAAACGATGAACAACAAATGCTCTTGACTTCTTATCCTTTGTTTTTAAATATTGATTAACCAAATGAAAAGCTGTTTTTTCGCTTTCACCACCACCAGCAACACTTAATAAGCCACTTGCTTTATTGATTACAATAAGATCTTTATCTTCATAAATAATATTCAAATTTGTTTCTATTTTCTTATCCTTATTAACTTCAACCACATCTTTAACATGTAGGATTGTATCAAATTTAATCATGTTAGAATCATTAACATAAACCTGTTTATATTTTAATTGTAGTTTCACTTGAGTACGTGAAAACTGAGTTAAAAGAAAATTCATTAAAGTTGTTTCTTTCTCTATTGTATATTTCATACGTAATCCTCATTTCTTATGCATTATATCATATTTAAAACATATCTAATATCTATTTAAAGGACTTTAGAAGTTACATAAAAAAATAAAGTAGAATAATATTCCACTTTATCTATAATCATGCAAGAAGACTCCCACTTCTAAAGTGGTGAGATGAATTGCATTAGCCCTTGTAAATCCATATAATCGATGGTATAATATAATCAGTAGTAAAGTATATAAAGGTGGTAAAATAAATGCAATTAGATAATAATAATCATTCAGTGTTCTTGATGTATTATCATCTCGTTTTAGTCACAAAATATCGCAAACAAGTAATTGATAAAGATATTTCTTTTCGACTTCGTGAGATTTTTGAATATATTGCACCAAATTATAATATTACCGTTGTTGAATGGAATGATGATATCGACCATATCCATATTCTTTTTAAAGGACATCCCAATAGTGAACTAAAAAAATTCATCAATGCTTATAAAAGTGCTAGTAGTCGGCTTATTAAAAAAGAGTATCCTCAAATACGGTCTAAATTATGGAAAGAATCTTTTTGGAGTAAGTCTTTTTGTTTACTAACTACGGGCGACGTAACAATTGATGTTATCAAAAAATATATAGAGGGGCAGGGTGAAAAAGATTGAATAAAGCATATAAATTCAGAATATA
>JAVWEY010000047.1:0-10057 GCA_036641395.1 Erysipelotrichaceae bacterium | reverse complement strand
ACCAATAAGTTCCTTAGGATTTTCTCTTTCTTGTTGGATACCACATAAGATCGTTCGTTTGAAATCACCAAAATCAACGAGTAATTGACAAAGTTTTCTTGAGTTAGGAACATTTTCAACTTCTAATATTTCTCCTACTCTAACATCAATTTTCTCAAGGTCTTCAAATGATATTGTATCTTTAACTTTTAATGGCATAAAATACCTCCTATTTTTGTATTAAGCATAGCATAGAAACTTATTTTACGATATCAATATTCAACTTAGATATAAAATCATGTATAATAAATAATAAGAAGAGGGAGTGATTGGGTTGTTAATATTAATATCACCAGCAAAGACAATTCGTGATTTTACATATGATGGAATCACTACTACTCCAAGATATCTTAATTTAAGTAAACAAATTATTGAAATAATGAAAAAACTGTCATACGAGGAAATAAAGAATTTATGTAAAACTAGTGATAAATTAACATTACAAAGTATGAATTATTATCGTGATTTTTGTTTTGATGATTTAGGAATCCCAGCCCTGTTTGCCTATCATGGCATTCAGTTTAAAGCCATTCATCCTTTATCCTTTGATCTTAATGATATGGAATTCGCTCAAACCCATCTAGGCATTATATCAGCAGTATATGGAATATTACGTCCACTTGACTTAATTTATCCTTATCGTTTAGAAATGCAAGCAGACTTAAAGATAAATGGCTCAACAAATTTATATGAATTTTGGAATGATAAATTAACCCAATCATTAAAGAAAGAAGATATTATTGATCTGTCATCGATTGAATATAGTAAAATTATAAATCAATCATTAAAACAAACAAATCATTATTTAAGAATTGAATTCTATGAACTACGAAATGGTAAATATAAAGCAATTTCAACAATGGTAAAAGCAGCAAGAGGAAATATGGTACATTGGATTATAAAAAATCGAATCATGAATAAAGAACAGATTAAAGATTATCATGAAAATGGTTATGTTTATCAACATGATAGTTCAAATGAACAATATTATCGATTTGTAAGGGCATCTTAAGGAGATCATATGAAGGAAATACTTCAAGGTAAAAATGGTATTGAAGATCCTTTGGTTTATGAATTGTTATTAATTCGTTATGGCAAAGGAATCTTTCATAAAAAACTAAAAGTAAAGCAATTAATTAAAGTTGAGAAATTAGCAATTTTTAATATGAACTTAAAGAACCTATCTTTTTTAAAATATTTCCCAAATTTAACCCATTTATCAATTGCCCAAACTAGTATTATTAATATTGAAGAATTAAAATATGTTCCTAATTTGAAAAAATTAGTTCTAATGGGTAATCCTATTTACGATATTTCTCCTTTAAAATATTGTCCTAATATTGAACATTTAGATATTGAGGCCTGTGATGTAGATGATATTAAAGCAATTACTAACTTAAAGTATTTGGAATCAATTAACGCTAGTTATTGTCATTTAAATGACGTATCATTTCTTGAAAAGTGTAAGGATTTAAGGTACTTGAATTTAGCTCATAATCGAATTCATGATATTAGTTTCGTGAATCAGTGTTTAAAATTAGAAGAACTAGATTTAAGTGATAACTTTATAATTAATATTCAAGATTTATTACATTGTTCCAGTTTAAATCGTCTAAATTTAGAAGATAATAAGATAACATCCTTAGTTGGATGTGACAAAATGAAGAATTTACTTTATTTAAATATAAGAAATAACTGTATCCAAGAAGATTTAGATGAATGGTATGATAAATTATTCTATGTGGATGAATTAATCCTGA
Source organism: Erysipelotrichaceae bacterium (assembly GCA_036641395.1). Classification (GTDB taxonomy): domain Bacteria; phylum Bacillota_I; class Bacilli_A; order Erysipelotrichales; family Erysipelotrichaceae; genus JAVXTH01. Next base: position 8,258 of record JAVWEY010000047.1, on the reverse strand, counting down.
GTGAAAGTGATTATCTAGCGAGTGTAGATGAAGGCTATGAGAATGAATTATATGTAAGTAGAGGAGGTAAACAGAATGAAAATCATCGTAAGCGCTTGTTTACTAGGAAAAAATTGTAAGTACGATGGATCAAATAATAAAGATGAGCGATTAATTGAATTATTAAAAAAGGATGAAGTATTTCCAGTATGTCCTGAAGTAATGGGTGGGTTACCGACACCACGCGCTTGTGCTGAAATTGTTCAAAATCGTGTTATGAATAAAGAAGGCAAGGATGTTAGTTATGAGTATCAAAGAGGTGCTGAATTATGTCTAGAGATAGCCAAACGCGAAAATATTGATTGTGCAATTCTTCAAGTTAGATCACCATCCTGTGGTAAAGGATTAATTTATGATGGTAGTTTTTCTGGTAATAAAGTAAAAGGTAATGGTATCTTTGCGCAACTTTTATTAAATAATGATTTTTATGTCTATCGTAGTGATGAATATTTAAATGATGCGAAAAATGAAAATATTAAAGATTAGGATTGTAAGTGTTACCAAAATGGGTTAAAATAGACTAGTAAAGAGAAGTTATATAGGAGGGTTATAAAAATGAAACAAATTACAGTATCCGTTATTGATCCTGTTGGATTACACGCTCGCCCAGCTACAGTGGCAGTTAATGCAGCAAGCAAATTCAAATGTGAGGTTAATGTATCTTTTAAAGGTCGTGAAGTTAACATGAAATCAATCATGGGCGTTATGTCTTTAGGAATTCCTACACAATCAGAAATTGCTATTTCTTGTAATGGTGAAGATGAAGATGCAGCAATCGCTGCTATCGAAGAAGTATTACGCGCTCAAAAAATTATTGGTTAATAAGCATATGAAAGATGGTATAATTTGCCGTCTTTTTTTAATCCAAAAAAATCTTATGTTTCTATCCTTCACTTTAAATAAGATTGTGATAGAATAAGAGAAAGAGAAGAGGGATTTTATTATGAATGAGGCTTATGAAAAATGGTTACATCATCCAAATTGTGAACCTGCTTATAAACTTGCACTTGAAAAAATGGATGAAAAGGAAATTGCGGATAGTTTCTATACCAACATTGAATTTGGAACAGCAGGAATGCGGGGCCTTTTAGGTCCAGGAACCAATCGTATCAATCTTCATACCATTCGTAAAGCTAACTTAGGATTTGCCCAATATATTATGAAACATGGGGAAGAAGCTTGTAAGCGAGGGATTGCGATTGGTTATGATAATCGTCATATGTCATATGAATTCGCAATTGATTCCGCAAAATTGCTTGCTACTTATAATATTCGTACTTATGTATTTGATTCTTTAAGACCAACCCCTGAATTATCCTTTGCAGTTCGTTATTTTAATTGTTTTGGAGGTATCATGATTACCGCATCTCATAACCCTAAGGAATATAATGGTTATAAATTATATGATGAAACGGGTTGTCAATTAGTTCCTCATTTAGCACAACAAGTAATTGATAATGTAAATGCAATTGAAGATCTTCTTGCGATCCGTTGCAATCCTAGCAAGGAACAAAGTTCACTCATAACAATGATTTCTAAAGAAGTGGATGAAGCTTATTATGAGAAAGTATTAGCAATTCAATTAAATCCAGATGTTAAGAAGGATATTCAAATTGTCTTTACTCCAGAACATGGAACAGCAAATATTCCGGTTAAGGAGGTATTGAGTCGCGCTGGCTATACATTTACTCCGGTTGAAGAACAATGTACTCCTGATCCTGATTTTAGCGCAACGCCAACCCCAAACCCAGAAGAAGAAGGCGCATATGAATTAGCTTTAGAGTATGCGTTAAGAGTTGATGCAGATATTATTCTAGTCTGTGATCCTGATGCAGATCGAATGGGTGTAGGAGTTAAACATCATGGTAAATATCAGTTATTAACGGGAAATCAAAGTGGTTCAATTTTAATTGAATATATTTTATCACAACTAGTTGCTCACCATAAAATGCCAACTCATCCAGTTATGTTTAATACCGTTGTCACAAGTGATTTAGGAGAAAAGATTGCTAGTAAATATGGAGTTGAAACAGAGAAGACATTAACAGGCTTTAAGTTTATTGGTGAAAAAGTTGCGAAATATGAAAAGAATAATGAAAAACAATATGTATTTGGTTATGAAGAAAGTTATGGTTCTTTAATATCACCATTTGTTCGAGATAAAGATGCACCACAAGCATGTTTAATGTTGAGTGAAGCTGCTGCTTTCTATAAGCAGCAAGGTAAGACTTTAATTGATGTATTAGATGGTTTATACCAAGAACTTGGAACATATCAAGAGAGTCAAGTATCGCTTACCCTAAAAGGGGAAGAAGGTGCAATTGCAATTAAAAAAATATTAAGTGATTTACGTAATTCTACTTTAAATGAAATTGCCAATGTAAAAGTGATTCGTTATGAAGATTATCAAAATTGTGTTATAAAAGAGAATCATCAAAGCATGCAACTTACAGGATTTGCGAAAGCCGATGTTTTGAAATATTATTTAGAAGATGGAAGTTGGATTGCGATTCGTCCAAGTGGAACTGAACCTAAATGCAAATTCTATTATTGTGTAAAAGGCAGTAGTATGGAAGATGCTTTGCATAAGAGTGAGAAGTATAAAGAAGCAATGAAAAAACTCACTGCATAAGATTGATTAGAGATATCATTTATTTTGATATCTCTTTTTTAAAGACTTGTAAAAAAGGTGATTTATCTATATGTTTTACTTGTCAAATGGAGTAAAATAGAATTATACGAGGAGGGAATTATTATGGAGAAAACACAAAGAGAAAAGTTCTATTCCGGGCATAGTCTGGATGCTTATCATATCTTTGGAGCACATCTATGTTTTGAGGGTGTAAAAGGAGTACGATTTTCACTTTATGCACCACATGCACTCGGCATTCAAGTTATCGGCTCATTTAATAATTGGAGTTGTTTAGGTTGTGAAATGAAACGCTTGGATGAAGAAGGCTATTATTCCTTATTCATACCAGATGTAAAAGTGGGGGATTTATATAAATATCGAGTAACACAGGCAAACGGTAGAATTGTTGATAAGATGGATCCCTATGCTTTTTATTCCGAACTACGCCCTAATACGGCTTCGATTGTTGAAGATTTAGACACAATGAAGTGGGATGATGATGAATGGGTAAAGAATCGTCGCAATGATTTTGATCAACCGTTAAGTATTTATGAAGTTCATATTGGTTCATGGCGTACAAAAGAAGATGGCTCTTGGTTCACTTATCGTGAGATTGCCAAAGAATTAATTAATTATGTTCATGAAATGAACTATACCCATATTGAGTTTATGCCGTTAAATGAATATCCATTTGATGGATCATGGGGATATCAATGCAGTGGTTATTTCGCAACTACTTCAAGATATGGGTCCGTGGAAGATTTAATGTATTTGATTAATGAATGTCATAAAGAAAAAATTGGGGTTATTTTAGATTTTGTTCCGGTTCATTTTGTCCGTGATGATTTCTCACTTTCATATTTTGATGGAACACCACAATATGAATATGCCCAAGATCATGATGCAAATTCACAATGGGGCACTAGTAACTTTGACTTATGGAGAGAAGATGTTCGCTCTTTCTTAATGTCAGCTGCTGCTTTTTGGATTGATAAGTATCATATTGATGGACTACGTATGGATGCGATATCTAATATCATTCATTGGCATGGAAATAAAGATCTAGGCGAAAACCAAGGAGCTTTGGCTTTTATTCGTCGAATGAATTATAATTTACATCATAAATTTCCTGGTGTCATGTTGATTGCGGAAGATTCAAGTGATTATCCAAGTGTTACAAAGTCGACTTTAGATATGGGGTTAGGCTTTGATTATAAATGGGATTTAGGATGGATGAATGATACACTTAAATATTTTGAAGAAGATCCAATTTATCGTAAATGGCACCATAATTCATTAACTTTTTCAATGGCTTATTTTTATTCAGAGCGTTTTATCTTACCGTTTTCTCATGATGAAGTCGTTCATGGTAAAAAAACAATTGTAGACAAATTATGGGGAACTTATGAAGAGAAGTTCGCTCAATTAAGAACATTATATATGTACATGTTTACTCACCCAGGAAAGAAGTTAAACTTTATGGGGAATGAAATTGGTCATTTCCGAGAATGGGATGAAACGAAAGAGAATGATTGGTTCTTATTACAATATCCAGTCCATGATTCTTTCTCTCAATATTTTAAGAAATTAAATGAACTTTATGCAAGCAAAGATGCATTATATAAAGAAGATATGAATGTTAAGTCATTTGAATGGATTGATGCAGATAATAAAAATGAAAATTTATTTAGTTATGTTCGTAAATGTGAAACAAGTCATATTGTGGTCATAATAAATGCTTCACCTAATACTTACCTTAACCATATGTTTGGTGTAGAACATGCTGGTACTTATACAGAAATATTAAACAGTGAAGCAAGCATTTATTCTGGCTGTGATATTGTTAATAGTGAAAAGATTAAATCCGTTAAAAAGGAATGTAATCGCAAGCCAAATTCAATCAAAGTAAATGTTCCACCATTTGGTTCAATTATGTTAGAAACTAAAATTAGAAAGGCAACAAAGAAAGTAGAAACGAAAAAGTAATAAAAATGGTGGAGAGCGCTTTTAATAGCATTCTTCACTTTTTGTTTTGAATTTAAGCAATATAAGGAATAAATACCTACATTTATTAAATATAATGGTAAATATTACAATTGTTTTCATTAATAGTGTTTATTCTTTCATGATAATTTGTTAAAATATAAAGATAAGACGAGAAACATTTTTATTTCAATAGAAAGAGGGAAAATTTAATGATACTAGAAAACGATGAATTGAATGTAGAACCGGGAAACAACAAAGTAACAATAATCGCAAACGGAGCAACTATTAATGGGGATATTTGTAGTGACAACGATATTATTATTTATGGAAATATTAATGGTAATGTTGAAGGTAAAGCAAATGTACAAATTTATGGAGAAGTAAAGGGAAATATCAAATGTGTAAAAGGTAGTTTTGATCATGCAATTGTTCACGGAGATATTATCAGTTCTGATAGTTTAGAATTCACAAAAACAAGTGTTATCATTGGTGACATCAGGGCAAATGATATATTAAATGGTGGACGAATTAAGGGTAATCTTAATGTGTTAGGAAAAACCGCTTTGAAAGATACTTCCGCAGTCGTAGGAGATATTAAAACGGGAGTTATTGAGATTGAAAAAGGTGCTGTTCTACAGGGAAACTTAATGATTGATAAAGATGTATATTTTGATGGCAGTGATGACTAAATAAGTTGTTACATTATTCAATAAGTTAGAAAGCAAACTGTTTTTAATTATTACGTAAATGATAAATTTATGGAAGGGAGAAAATAATGAAGTGGTATAAAAAACAGAGTGATTGGTATAACAATCAAAAAGATTTATACGAAAAATTAAATGAAGATAAAGAAGAGAATCCAAATGATGTAAGTGAAATAGAACAATGTGAAGTAAACAAGATGGAGGATGTAATGGTACAAACACAGGATGAAGAGAATACAGTCAATGAAGAAGCAATCGATCAACGTTTAAATGATTTAGTAGAAGAAGTAACTTGCAACTGTGAAGAGCCAAAGACAGAAGGTGTTAAATCAACAAGTTCGACGATAATCGATGAAACAACAACAATTGTTGGAAACATTATTTCAGATGCTTGTTTAATTGTTAACGGAAGTGTTAAAGGTGATATTGAGTGTACTGTTGATATTTCTGTTAATGGCAGTGTAACTGGTAATATACATTGTGCAAATGCAGTATTTGATCATTCCGTAGTTCATGGTGAAGTAAAATGTGATGGTGATTTACAACTCACTGTTGATTCAACCTTGATTGGTAATGTAAAGGCAAAAAATATTAGAAGTGCAGGACGAATAAAAGGTGATGTAGATGTTGAGGAATCAATTTCATTAAGTTCGACATCAGCCATTCTTGGAGATATTAATACAATTAGTATCGAAAGTGATCGTGGAGCAGTGATTCAAGGTAGCATAATGATTAGTCAAGATATTTATATTGAAGAATAATTGATAGTATCCGTTTTAACGAAAGAAAGACGACAATCACAAAATGAGGTTGCCGTCTTTTGTATAATATAAAAATATCGAATAAAAGGGGAATAATATGAAGAAGAATCAATTTAATGTTCATGATGTAGAACTAGCTTATAATCGAATAAAGCCATATATTTACAAGACACCACTTGAAAAATCAATTTATTTAAGCACAAAAGATAAACAATGTTTTTTTAAATTAGAAAATAATCAAACAATCAAAGCCTTTAAAATTCGTGGTGCATTAAATAAGATGCTATCAATGAGTGAAGCTGAAAAAGAATTAGGCGTTTCTACTGTTTCTTCGGGTAATCATGGGATTGCAGTTAGTTATGCCGCTAATATGTTGGGCATTAAAAAGGCAGTTATTATTGTTCCTAAAACGACACCAATTAGTAAAATTGAAAAGATTAAATATTATGGTGGAGAAGTTTTACTAATGGGAGAGAATTATGATGGAGCCCACACACTAGGGATGAAGTATATTAAAGATCATCAGATGACTTTCATTGATTCCTATTATGATGATCCACTCATTTATGCAGGTCAGGGAACGATTGGATTAGAAATACTGGAACAAAATCCTGATATTGATACGATATTAGTACCAATTGGTGGAGGTGGCATGTTAACTGGTATCGCAGTAGCGGCAAAGGCAATTAAGCCAGCGATAACGATAATTGGTATTCAAACCCAAGCATGCCCTGCACTAATAAAAGCGTTTGAAGATCATGTATTTTACGAAGAATATCCAAGTGAACCATCCATTTGTGATGCTTTAGTAGGGGGAATTGGTAAACTTTGTTATGATATGGCCGAAGACTATGTCGATGGATTTATTGCAGTCGAGGAATCATCAATTGAAAAAGCAATTGTACACATGTTAAAAAAAGAAAAAATTATTGTAGAACCAGCTGGAGCCGTAGGTGTTGCTGCGATTATGGATGGACTCGATCAAATAAATGGTAAAAATATTGCAGTTGTGATATCAGGCGGTAATATTGATAGTGAATTAATGATACGTTTACTGAATAAGTATCAATAGAGAATGTTATTGCCTTTATGCTAATATATTTATTCAGCGATTAAGACAAAACAGAGCAATTGCGTTTTTTCAACATAAATTAATAATTGGTTATAGTTGATAATACCAACAATTAAAAATGTATGTACATCTTATTAAACTGATGTACATACATTTTATTAATTCAAATACTGAAAAGATATATTTATTTGTTTTCAGAAATGTATAGAAGAACTCCAGATAATATTACTAATCCGAAATACGTAAATGAACCGCTAACAATATCAGAACCTGGAAATCCTGCAAATGGATAAAAAATAACAAAGAACATTATTATATAAACAATAATTGATAGTTTAGCTAATTTGCGAATTTTTCTCTTAACAGACATAGTGTTTAACATTTTCCTTTCTTGGGAATCTATTCCATTGATTTTCTTTTCTTAACATATTTATTCTTATTATATATGTTTGAAAATCATATTATTTAATGCTTAAGAATTTAGACTCCCTCTATAATAGAAAGAGTTTAGAATTATAAATTTTAGATATCATAAACTATTCGTTATCATTTAACAGCTTTCTCCCCTCCGGATTAATTTCATGATAACATTTACAGATATATAAGTCAATTTATACATATAGTTCTATGTATAAATAATTTGTTATATATTACTTGAGATAGAAATGATAAAATGTTATATTTATATAGTATAGGAAAGATGGATGTGTATATGAAAAAAAGTATTTTCAACATGGAACTGATTATCCTTTCATCAATAATAGAAAAAGATTGTTATGGATATGAAATTGCTTCTACAATTTTTAAAAAAAGTGAAGGAATACTCGATATAAAAGAGGGTGCTTTATATCCAATTTTATCTCGTTTAAAAGAAAATGGGTTTGTTTCAAATTATGAGAAAGTGGTAAATAGAAAAATTAGAGTTTATTACCATATTGAAAAACCAGGTATTTTATTATACAGAAACCTTGAAAAAGAATTTTATTTAAAATTCAAAGCGGTGGAAAATATCTTGAGGGGAGTCGAGTCTATTGAAAAATAACTGTAGAAAAGACTATGAACAT
>JAVWEY010000046.1:0-10311 GCA_036641395.1 Erysipelotrichaceae bacterium | reverse complement strand
GGAAGTACGATCGTTACATTAAAGAAGAGTTATTTAAGTACTTTAACTGAAGGAAGTCATACACTAGAAATAGTTAGTAAGAATGGTAGTGCTAAGACTAACTTTACGATTGTAAAGAATAAAGTAGAAGCACCTAATACCGGAATGAATCATAACAATAATCTATTCTTAGTGTTAATGTTTATCAGTAGTATATCAATGATCGTTATTAAAAGAAAAGAAATGCAATAATATAAAAGAATCTTATAACGTTAGTTGGCAAACAAGCGTATAAGATTCTTTTTATTTTAGTTAATCTGGATCAAAACGTTCAAATATCATGATATCATATTGATCTTTCAATTCTTGATAGTGATCTTTATTCTTAATTGTCCATAATACTGTATTTCCTTTATATAGATGATGAATACATTGAAAACTTAAATTATCTTTATGGGACACATCATAAGCAACAAAATCTGGTTTAGAGAAAACATTAAAGCATAAATACTGAGCTGGTAATTTTAATAAAGCAGGCATATTTTTATCTTGTTTTAGATTCATGGAAAGTTGTCCTCTTATATAATCAGGGCGATGTTTTTTAAACCAATAAACAACATAAGGATTAAATGACTCAACCATAAACATACCAGGATAACGGTCTAATATTTTACTTACTTCTTTACATAAACGATAATTCTTTCCTTTTTGTTTTACTTCGACAATAATTGGTACTTTACCTTGAATCACATCAAGGGCCTCTTGTAAGGTAGGTATCTTTTGATTACTATCAAACAAGGTCAAGTGTTTAATACTTGCATAATCACATGCATCTACTTGTAAATCAACACCGGTTGCTCTTAGTAAACTATAATCATGCAGGATGATACATTTATGATCTTTAGTTATTTGAACATCAAGTTCTATTCCTAGATTATGTTTAACTGCACGTTTAAATGCTTGACAACTATTCTCTGGGATATGTTTTCTAAGACTATAAAAACCACGATGAGCATAAGGTCGATCACAAAAAGTCTTAAAGGTTGCTTTACGTTTTTGATTCGGTTTAATTAAATATCCATATACAAATGGTATTCCTAATAATAATATACTTTTCAAACAAATCACCCCATACCTATAATGTATCAGATTATAGATAATATTTGTGTAAAATGTTGGTTAATTAAGAATTCTTAAGAAAGTATATCTTATTTGTTGTTTTTTATATAAGCATTCACTTGTTTTTCAACCACTTTAAAAGGAGAAGGTCCACAATCTAAAAGTACTTGATTAAAAGCTTTTAAATCAAATTTATTACCTAATGCCTTTTCTGCCTTTGCTCGATAATCCTGAAATATAAAATAAGGAAGATAATAAGCATTATAATTGGCTGGTGTTTCTAGTATTAAATTGTATTGTTCATCGATATCTTTTTTAGGTAAATCTCCAAATAATTCTTTTAGTTTTTTACTGAATTCTTTACGACTCATACTTTCATAATGAATATCAATATCTAATAAACCTATCGTTGCATTGGTATAACTATTATTTAATTGATAAAACTTTACAACATCCGGATTTGCTCCCATATATTCATTCGATATATTCTCTACATAAGTTGCCCATCCTTCTGCATAACCTTGGTAATTTATCATATAGCGAATCGTATCAAGTTGTAAGGATTTAAAATAGGCATCTTGATACATATGACCAGGATAGCCTTCATGAGCTATCGTTGTAAAGATACTTGGATCATATTCACCATTGATAAAGATAGCCGAAGGCGTTTCCATTGGTGCATCTACACGGCTTGTGATAAAGGCTGCTGGTGAGAAGTTATCTTTCATTGAATCTGGTACTGGATTAATTTTATAATTTAACGTTGATAGTGCTGGAAAATCTTCACTTATTTTTGTTCCTAAATAATCTAATGTTTCATTAGCGGTTTTTGTTGCGGTAAAAGTTGGCTGTTCAGGATATGTTTCAGCCCATTCTGGATGTTTCATAATAAGTTGCATCATCTCATTCATAATATCTTCTTGTTTGCTTTCAAGATACTTCTTAACCGCTTTTGGTGTCATATCTACACCGGTACTTTGTTTTAATAAATACTCATAATAATCCTTACCATTCTTTAACGTTGATAAACCACCATCTTTACTCGTTGCGCTTTTCTCTAATTTAGTAAGTTCTTTTCCTAAAGTAACATAAGCATTTCTTAAGTTAGTATTTACCAATTCAGTATTTTTTGCTTTCGCATCAACTTTTTCTTGATCATTTAAAAAAGTAAATGTATCAATCTTTTCATTAATTAAATTAGACAAAAAGATATCATCTTCTTTCGCAAAGTTTTCACACTGTTGAATTACTTTACGAACAATCACCTTTGACATTCCAACTTCATTTTCTTGTCGTTCTTTTTCAAAAGCTGCATATTTCTTAAATGTCGCTTCACTTGTTTTCAATATATTAAAATAACTATCTAAATCATTTTTATTATTAAACTTATACTCGACTAGTAAAAGTGGTAATTGTGCTTGAAATCCAATAAAGGAGCCTAATAAATTATTTTCAAAGTAATAAAAATCTTCATGATTTTCATCTATTTTAAAATAGTCTAATAAAATATCATAGGTAAGTTTATCTTGTCCCTTTAATGAACTACGATCAAATGATTTTAATTGTGCAATTAATTTTTTGCTATCATTCATACCTTCAACATAATCTTTCTTATTAGGAACTGGTAGTTTTAATAAAGTTTTCTTATAACCAAAATTCTCTGGATGTTCAAATGTATAATTTATATTTAAATCATCCTCATCATAAAATTCTCCTGGTAATTTCTCAACAAATTCATTAAATGTCTTTGCCTTTATTAAATAATCTTCTTCACTTATTGCTTCATTCTTATTTCCACAACCCACTACATTTATTCCAAGTAATAATGTAATACCTAAAATAATCAGCTTCTTTCCTTTATTCATATAAGTTCCTCCACTTATTCTTAATATTATTATAATAGAAACTCGGCTTTTATACCAAGTATATTATTTTAAAAAAAAGAAGATAATCAAAATGATTATCCGCTTACTTAAAACGATTTTAAAACTCCTGATATTCTAGGAATTATTTGTTTCTTACGAGATACTATCCCATCTACAAAATACATTCGATCACGAATTAAATCTTTGAATCCTTCTTCAATTGCCCAACTCTTTTTCCCAACAAAAACAAGGTTACTTCCTTTTCCTTCCGCATTGGTAAAGACCATTAATAATAAATCATATTTATTCGCATTATTAATCTTTTCAATATAAGTCATAAACTCTTTTTTAATAATCTCAAGTTCACGAATATCTAATAAATTAATTTGACCGATTCCAATTCGATTTCCTTCAATTGAATACTCTTTGAAATCATTATATAAGATTTCTCCAAATGATTTAAAACGTAATGTAGCTACAGCTTCAAACATTTCTTGTGCTAAAGCATCCGTATCAATTTCTGATATCTTCGCTAGTTCATCAGCAATAATGCGGTCAACTGGTGTTGTCGTTGGTGAATTGAAATTCATTGTATCCGATATAATCGCACAACATAATAAACCGGCAACTTTTTTACTTGGTTTAATATTATTCTCTTTATATAAAAGCGCAATAATCGTACAAGTACTACCTAGACTTTGATTTCTAAAGTTAATCGGATTCAATGTTTCAATATCTCCAATCCGATGATGATCGACAATCTCTAATACTTCACCATATTCTAAACCTTCGACGCTTTGACTTCTTTCATTATGGTCCAATAAGATAAATTTCTTTTTCTCATAATTAAATAAGTGGAAACGGGAGATTGCCCCAATCACATGTTTATTATCATCTAAAACAGGATAAGAACGAAAACGTGATTTTGCCATTTTTTCAGATACTTCATCAACAAATTCACGCTCATGAAAGCACATCACTTCATCTTGCATAACACATTTAATACTTGGTGTTTGATAGATTAGACGAGCAACTTTAATCGCATCTTCTTGGGTATGAAGAATCGCACAATTCTTTTCTTTCGCCAATTGAATAATATCTTCATCCATATGTTTCTCACCAATAAGAATTAAACAACTAGCACCTTGAAGAATTGCTTTTCTTTGAATATCATGATTGTTTCCTAATACTACAATACTACCTTCAAATACATCTTCACACGTATCTAAATCAGCTGATACAAGAATCTGTACATAACCACTTGTTTCATAAGCTTTTGGTTTTACTAATAAATCAGCATTTAAAGTCTTTTGAATATTTGCTAGTGGCGTATGAATAATAAACTCACGAATATCTTTAAAATCAGTCATTAAAACATTCGATAAATTAGACATTGAAACAACGCCTAATAAGTGTTTATCTTTATCAACAACAAATAATGATTTATTTTTTATTTGGATAATTTTATCCCATGCTTGTTTAATTGTCATTCCTTGATCAACTAAAACGGCTTCATCCTTTTCAATATCTTTTAGTTTGCATTTCGCATTATCCACAAAGATTGGTTGTGGCATATCAAACTTCTTTAACACGAAATCTGTTTCCGTGTTTAATTCGCCAAGCCGACATGCAACCGCAGGAATTCCTAATTCTTGTTTAAGTGAGGCATAAGCAATAGCTGAACATATTGAATCCGTATCAGGATTCTTATGGCCAGTAACATAAATTTCTCTTTCCATGATCCGCTCCTTATAAACATTCGTTTATATAAATATTATAGCGTACTTTCAAATATTAAAAAAGCGTGATTGAACACGCTTACAGATTCATGTTGTTTTATACAATATCTTCCTTGACATTTGTCTTAAATTTCATCTAGAAGTGGAAAGATTAAATTAATTTGATAAATATCTTCATAAATAAAGACTTCCAAACTTCCAAGATGTTGAATCATCATCTTTTCACTGCTTCTTAAACCGATTTCATTACTTTCAATTTTACTAACTACTTCTTTCATTCCATTGGCGATGGAAATCTTTAGTTTTCCTAATTCATTGATTGCTTGAATTGTAATTGGTTCATTTTTATCTGCATACTTAATAATATTCGAATAAATATTATCAAAGATTCTTTGAAGAACACTCTTATTCCCTTTAAACATAACATCATCAAATATCGTATCATCTTGAATATGATAACCCTGTCCTTGAAGTTCTTCATTATGACCTTGGATTAATTCATGGAGATATTCAATTGGTAATCTTTCTAATATAATCTCTTGATTGACATCATAAACTAAGAAATATTGAAACAAACGATCCGATAATTCTTTAATTTGGACAGCTTTTCGCTTACTTGCTTCTACATAGTGCTGTAACTGTTCTGGGCTTTGATATTTCTTTAATTCAATGATATCTAAATAGCCAATTAATGATGTTAGTGGGGTTCTTAAATCATGCGACATCGCTGTGATTAAATCTTTATTGGATTGATGAGCAATTGCTTCATTTTCCATATTATCAGATAATGTTTTTCTTAAGTAATTTAACTGCGTTGCTAGTTCACTTAATTCATCCTTCCCTACTACCTTAATTTCACTCTTTAAATCCCCGGTTTCCATTTGCTTAATACTCTTAGCAATTCTCTCTAAATATCTTGTTTTATAAGTGATAAACAATAAAATAATTGTAATAAACATAATAATTGGTAAAAGAATATTTAAGGCTAAATAGATAATTAATAAATCAACGTTATAACACGTATAGATAAATATTTCATAAGGACGATTATTAATCGTCACATCATATACTTGTTGTTTTTTCGCATTATAAATATCGACATCGCCATAAAAGAAATTATTAAAAACAAAACTATCATACTTACCAAAACTTGAACCAAACTGATAGAATCCATAATCTTTTGCTTGTGGATTCGCATCATAAAAAGATACATGAAAATCAGTGTAACTATCTAATTCTTTCATTATAACCTTTTCTTCATTTTTACTTATTTTCCCACTTTTTGAAAATTGAAATGAATCAAGATATTGAATTAAATCATTATAAACTTGATTTGCATCTTTCTTTTCAACTAATTTATCTTGAAAGAAAAGAACAACATCACTTCTTACAATATTAATACAAAAGAATAATCCGATTGAAATAATTGCCGATACAATAATCACAATAAATAATTGAATTGATAATTTCATTTTATGTTTACGAATCACAACGATACCCCTTTCCCCATATAGTCTTAATATACTCTGGGTTTTGTGGGTCTTTTTCAATCTTTTTCCTTAGATTTCGGATATGAACCATGATTGTATTATTTGCAGAATAGAAATATGGTTCATCCCATATCGTTTCATATAACATTTGAGCGGTATAAATATACCCTGGATGTTTCATTAATAATAAAAGGATATGAAACTCAATATCCGTTAATAATAATGATTGTTCCCTCAACATTACTTTTTGAGTTGTTTCATTTATTTTAAGATCACGAATTTGGATCGTATTTTCTTGCTTCTTTTCTTCGCCATCTTTTCCTTGATAAACTTGATATCTTCTTAGTAGTGCCTTTACTCTTGCCATTAGTTCATTATAGGAAAATGGTTTAGAAAGATAATCATCACCACCACTTGAAAAACCTAAGGCTTTATCACTATCTTGAGATTTTGCACTTAGAAATAAGATAGGTGCTTTACTACGCTCTCGCATCAAACGACATGATTTATAACCATCCATATGGGGCATCATAATATCAAGGATGATTAAATCTATATCCATATCTAGTTTTGAAAGGGCATCTTCGCCATCTTCTGCTTCAATTACAAGGTAACCTTCACTGCTTAGTAGCACGTTAATAATTTCTCTTATTTCAGGATTATCATCTGCTATCATTATTTTACTAGGCATAAGATTCACCTCCCTAATACTCAAATTATACTATATTAGTAAAATATTCAAGTAAAAATTAAGTTTTCTTAAGAAATCCTTTGGGCAATTCTTAAGAAATGAATGGTTTAATTGAAACATTAAGGAAGGAGTTTATTTATGAAACAAAAAGACGTGCGTTACCTATGTTTATTATTATTGATCTATGTCTTGATGATTATTGTTGCTTACCCTCAAAATAGCCTTTTTGGTTCAACGATTGATTGGTCAAATCAACATGTGATATTTCCTGAATATTTCCGTAATTTATTTTATCAAAACCATCAATTCTTTCCTGACTTTGCGACACAACTGGGAGGAGGACAAAACATCTATAATTTTTCATATTATGGATTATATTCTCCAATGGTTTTAATCAGTTACTTATTCCCTTTTATTGAAATGAATTTATTTGTTCCATATTTCATGATTTTACTAATGGGATGTAATGTCGTTCTAATTTACTGTTTCATGACTCAATATAGTCATAATAAAAATGCTTGTTTTGTAGCTTCCCTATGTTTTATCTTCGCATCCCCTTTATTCTTTCATACACATCGACAAATTATGTTCGTAAACTATATGCCTTTTTTGTTATTAGCACTAATATCCCTACCTAGTGTAATCAATCATAATAAGAAAACCTTATTCATTATAAGTGTAAGTTTCATTATCTTAAGTAGTTATTACTATGCAATTTGTTGTATGGCAGTGATTGGTTTATTTACGTGTTATGTGCTTTATAAGCGTCATCAAAGCCTAAAAGCTATCTTTAATAAAGATTTATTAAGAGTTCTATGTTATATGGGAATTGCCGTATTATTGTGTGCTTTTCTATTATTACCAACTGCCTCGACGATGATTGAAGGTAGAAATAAGATGCATACAATTGAGTTATCGACTTTATTATCAATGGATTTTACATTTAAAAGTTTATTATATGATCCTTATTCTTTAGGAATGAGTGTGATTGCCTTATTTGCTTTATTATGGAATCTTCTATCTTCAAAAAAAGCAAATCGATATCTTTCAATTGTCTTATTTTTAATAATCTTATCACCAATATTATGGTTTATCTTAAATGGCTTTCTTTATGCAAGAATGAAAATATTAATACCATTTCTACCTTTAATAACATTATTAATTCTATTCTTTTTAGAAGATATTTCTCTTATCTTTCATAAAAGAAGTTATCATATCTTAACCCTAATCATATTCATTATTATTTTATTTTTTATGAAAAAAGATCTTAGATTGATCTTAATCCTTGATTGTATCTTAACCTTATTTATTCTATATCTGTTCTCAATTAAAAGAAATACCTTACCAACAATTCTATTTATATTATTATCCTTTATGATGTTGTTATCTAATAATAAAACTGAAAGTTATATTAGTAATGAAAAATATGCACAGATTAATGATAAGAACAAATTATCTTTAATTAAAGAAGTTAAAAAAGCACCTGGAGAATTATTTCGATTTGAAGATTTCTCTCATAATATTATGACAAGTAATCATATTTATGATTTATCAATGTGGAAGACTTCTCAGTATTCATCAATTAATAATCATTTATTTAATCAGTTTTTTTATGATGTGATGCATAATCCAATGAGTGCTAGAAATAGAGTAACAACAACTACTTCTTCTTCTGCCATTTATCAACAATTAATGGGCGCTAAATATGTGATTAGTAAATATACCCTACCACAGAATTATCAGTTAGTTAAAAAGCAAGGAGTTTACATGTTAGGTGTTAATACAAGTGTATTACCGCTTGTTTATGCAAGTAGTGATACCTTAAATGAAGAATATTTTGATCAACTCGCATGGGGAGATCAAATGACGTCTTTAACAAATCGTGTAGTCACTAAAAACAGTAATCACACCGATACAGATTTAATATCACCACTTCATTCTAATTTTTCTATTCTTAAGAAAGATGTTGAAGTGGATGAAATAAAAAATGGTATTAAAATCAAAGCAAAGAAAGATGGTAATTTCGTAGTTAAGTTAGATCCAATTGTAAATAATAAGATTATTTTATTAAGTTTTGATGTCTTGCCTTTAAAGAATGGAAAGCATAAAGATACTGTTATTTCAGTTAATGGTATTACCAATCGTTTATCTAAAACTTCTTCCATTTATCAAAATAAGAATCATAAATTTTATTACACATTAAGTGCTAATAAACAAATTCCTTATTTAAAATTTTCTTGTTCAAAAGGAGAGTACACGCTTACTAACTTTGAATCTTATGAAATAAATCCACAAACAATGATTGATTATGCGAAAAAGGTGCAAGCAATGAAATATCAAGGTTCAACATCTTCATTAGCAAACTTAAAGGGTTCCATTGATGTTGCGAGTGATGGTTATTTAGTAACAAGTATTCCTTATCAAAAAGGTTTTACGATTGAAATTGATCATAAAAAAGTTCCTTATGAAGTTGTTAATAAAGCCTTTATTGGTTGCCCGATAACAAAGGGAAGTCATCATGTAAAGATAAGCTTCCATGCACCTTATAACGATATTAGTTTAAAGATTAGTGGCTTAACCTTAATTGCTTATTTATTGTTACTTATCTATGAAAGGAAGGGTAAACATGTTAGCTAAACAATCTACCTTAGAAATGATTCGTTATATCATTTTAGGAATTCTCACTACATTAGTTAATTTTATTATTTATGATATTGCGATTACTCAGTTTCATCTACATTGGATGATTGCTAATACAATTGCTTGGCTTATTGCCGTTTTGTTTGCATTTATTACGAATAAAACAATTGTATTTAAACATTATGGAGGTAATATTCTAAAAGAAATTTTATCTTTTTATTCGCTTCGTTTTATTTCTTTGTTAATTGAAAGTTTATTATTATTTGTCGCAATTCAAATGATTTTAATGAATCAAAATCTATCAAAGATAATCGTTAGTATTGTGACCGTTATCATAAATTATGTTTTATGTAAAGGATTCATCTTTAAGGAGGAAAAAACTTATGAACAAAATTAGTATTGTTGTACCATGTTTTAATGAAGAAGAAATGATTCCCAAATTCTATCAAGCAATTAAAGATATTTGGGTAAAGATGGAGGATGCTACATATGAGATTATCTTCATCAACGATGGAAGTAACGATCATTCTCTATCGATTCTTAGAATGATTAATAAACGAGATCCTAATTGTACTTACTTATCATTTTCAAGAAACTTCGGGAAAGAAGCAGCGATGTATGCTGGTTTAAGTAATGCGACTGGTAACTTTGTAGTCATTATGGATGTTGATCTTCAACATCCACCAACGCTTCTTCCAGCTATGTATCATGCCGTTAGTAAAGAAGGTTATGATTGTGCTGGAGGTAAACGAGCAGATCGATCTGGTGAAGGAAAACTTAGAGCAATC
>JAVWEY010000045.1:0-10536 GCA_036641395.1 Erysipelotrichaceae bacterium | reverse complement strand
AAGATGCCCCTAGTTTAGATGGCGATTACGCTGCTTTTGGTAAGGTAAGCGAAGGCATGGATGTTGTAGATGCGATTGTATCTAAAGCTATTGTAATTGATAGTAATGGCACCGTAGAGAAAGCAAATCAGCCAATCATTGAAAGTATTAAGGTGATTGATTAATGAATTCATTGCAACAGGAACGATTAAATTCATTTGAAAAGATGTTAGAAGATATCATCCTTCAACAAAAAGAAATTCCTCTTGAACTTGAAGAATTAAGATTAGCTGGGAAAACTAAAACACTTCGTTTTAGAGAATTAGTAAGCAGAAAATTACTGAATGAAGAAATCCTTTGTTTATTTAATAAATATAATTTAATCAAATAAAAAGATGCCTTAGCATCTTTTTTAGTAATGAATTGAGCGATAAAGGACTTCTCCAATATCTTCCATTTTTAATTCATTCAATCGATCTTTCCATTTAAGTAGGAAATAAGGATCACGAACTAATTTTCTTCCTAATAAAACAATATCACACTGTTCTTTATTTAGAATGTCTTCAATCTCTTCTTCGCTAGTGATAAGACCAACTCCCATTACTGGAATATTAACTTGTTGTTTAATATAAGTCGCAAGTGGAATTTGGTAAAGCGGGTAACTATTGATTTGTGATTTATTTAAACCACCACTAGATACTGATATCGCATGAACCCCAATTGCTTCTAATTCTTTCACTATCGAAACAAAATCTTCTTTATGTAATCCTGCTTCTTCATATTCTTCGACGCTTAAGCGAACAATAAGGGTACCTTCAAAGGATCGAATACAAGCTTCACAGATCCGTTTAAGTAATAACATTCGGTTTTGATATTCATCGCTTCGCTGATTAGTAAGTGGTGATAAAAATTGATTAATCAGATAGCCATGGGCTGCATGAATCTCAATAAAATCATATTTTAAATCACGTGCAGAAATAGCAGCATATTCAAAATCTTTAATGATTTGATCAATCTGTTCAATGTTCAATCCTACTACATCACTTTGACTCATTGCGGAATACTTCTGATTTCCAAATTGGTTCTTCATGCCGGCATGATTCAATTGAATTCCAAACTTTACCCCTTGTGCATGTACTTGATCAACAATTCTCTTTAATGCTTCTTTTTGTCTTGGTGTATAAATACCTAAACACTGATTATCAATATAACCAAACGCATTGACTGCGGTTGCTTCTTGAATAATAAAAGCAGGCTTTCCTTTGGCAAGGGTTGTATAGTGAGCGATATGATCGTCGCTTGCAACTCCATCTTGTGTCCTACATAAATAAGTACACATTGGTGGTACTCCAATTCTATTTTCTAATTCTAATGTTCCCATTTTATTCTTTTCAAATACTTTCATAGTCGCTCCCTACTCAGCCATTAATTCGCTATATTCTTCCCATTGTTTTAATAATGGTTCAATCTCATTATGTTTATCATCAATTAAATTATCTAAATCATTCATCTTTTGATAATCATGATAATACTCAGGTAAAAATCGCATTTCTCTTAATTCTTCTAATTCATTTTCTTTCATTTCAATTTGTTTCTCTAACTTGTTAATCTCTTTTTGATAATTAATTGGTTTTACATATTCACTCTTCTTTACTGTTTCTTCTTTTTTCAATTCAACTTTAACCCCTTGATCCTTATTCATATATTCTTGATAAGTTAAAGGATAAAAACTAGCTTGATTTTCATCAATTACTAATATCTTAGTTGCCATTTGTGATATAAAATATCGATCATGGGATACGAACAACATTGTACCATCATAATCTTTTAAAGAAGTTTCTAATGCTTCTTTACCTGCAATATCTAAGTGATTGGTTGGCTCATCCAGAATTAAAAAATTAGGTCTTTGCAGCATTAACTTTACAAATGATAAACGCACCTTTTCGCCACCTGATAAACAATCGATGGTTTTAAATACATCATCACCATGGAATAAGAAACAACCTAAAGCACTTCGTACTTGGGTTCGAGTTAAACTAGGATATTCATCCCATATTTCTTCTAATACCGTATTACTTCGATTAAACTGAGCTAATTCTTGATCAAAATAACCAGTTTCAATTTGATGTCCTAATAAATAAGAACCACCTAAAGCCGGTAACTTATTCATAATCGTCTTCACAAACGTTGATTTACCTTTACCATTTGGTCCAATAACCGCAATTCGCTCCGATTTCATTACTTCAAGGTTTATTGAACATAATGGTTGATCATAACCGATTATTAAATCTTTTACTTCAAGAACTCGTTTACCACCTTTAATACGTGAGGTAAAGTTTGCATTAAAAGTTTTTGTATCACTTTTAGGATCATCAATCTTTTCCATTCGATCTAAATATTTAATCTTTGATTGCGCAAATGCTGCTTTATTCTTCTTATAACGAAACTTCTCAATTAAATCTTCCATTCGTGCAATTTCTTTTTGTTGGGCTGCATAAGCACTTTTAGCTCGTTCTAAGTCACTGTCTTTAACCGCTACATAGTTTGAATAATTACCTGGGAAACGTGACATAACACCATATTCTATTTCATAAACAACATCACAGACATCATCTAAAAACATTCGATCATGAGATACTAAAACAACTGCTTTTGGATAACGTTTTACATAACCTTCTAACCATTCAATGGTGTTAAGATCTAAATGATTGGTTGGCTCATCTAATAATAAAATATCAGGTTTTGACAACAATAACTTAACAAATGCTAAACGGGTTTTCTGACCTCCGGAAAAAGTATTTATTTTACGGGTTAACTCATCTTCACTAAAGCCAAATTTAGTAAAGACAATCTTCATATCAGCTTCCCAACTATATCCACCTTGTTCCTCGTAACGCTGTTGTACTCTTGCGTAAGCACTCAAAACTTCTTCACTTGAATCATGTAGCATCTTTTCACTTAGGACATGCATCTGCCCCTCTAGAGCGGTTAGTTCATCAAATGCTAACTTTAATTCTTCAAAAACAGTATGCTCCTCTTTATCAAAAGTTGTTTGTGCTAAATAACCAATCTTAGTATTATTCTCTTTATGAATATCGCCTTGATCCATCTCTTCAACTTCAGCGATTATTTTTAATAAAGTTGTTTTACCACAACCATTTCTTCCCACAATGGCAATCTTTTCATTATTTCTTATTTCAAATTGGATGTTTTCAAAAATAGAATTAACGCCATAGCGTTTACATCCCTTATGGATTTGATAACGCATCCACTCTTCACCTACTTTTCTTTTTTATTTACCTTTAAATAATTAGCAATTGAATTTGCTGTTTCATCACTAATCTTCTGCCAATTATCTTGCCAGTAAGCTGCATCTTGTTTATTTGTAAAGTAACCATAATAAATAGATACACCATACATACCATGGATATTATCTTTAGAAAAGGCTGAGTTATTCTTTTCACTATTTTCTGAATACATCGCCGCAAGAGTTGCCTTGCCACCTGCTTCACGAATATACATATCACTATCATAGAGTACACGACCATCTTTTCCTTCAATGAAATAAGACTGTATTACCCCGGCATTACTTAAATCTACGGCATTAGTCGCATTACCAGATAACTGAGTATTTTTCTTTAAATCATACAACAAAGCATTGGCAAGGGTTGGTGAAGCATAACCTGAATAATATACTTCCATTCCTTGGATTGAATCAAACTCACTGCTATTTGCGCCAATATGAATATAATAACGTGCATTTGATCCATAGGCTTTAGAAAGTCTTCCCTTTGCCCCATAAGTATCCACTACATCATCAACATGGTTACGAGTTAATTTAACTCGTAATCCATATTCTTCTAGTTTACTTTTTATTCGTTTCGCGGCTTTGAAATTCTCTTGATATTCAACTAAACCATTTGCCTTAACACCACGATCAATTATATAAGTAAAATCACGATTAAAACTACCTGGATCTAATACAATATCATAATCATTTTCATTGGCTTCTTTATCTTTCACTTCCACAAACAAATAACGATCTTTTAACTTCTTTTCATAATCTTTTAATAAGTTCTTATTCGCATATAAACCAATTTCTTTTACTTTTCCATTTCTTTTAATCGTTGTATAAGAAGTATCTTTTAAATCTTGATTATAAACAATTCGCTTTTGTTTCATATCATCAATTACATACACTTCATAATAACCATTACTAAGTTCAGATAAAGCAACATGGCGATCAATACTACTTTCAATTGAAAATGGATATTCTTCGCCAGTACATAAATTCTTAAATACCATGGTTTTCCCAACTAATTCATCATTTACTTCTGGATTATAAGGATTCTTTAATAAATCAAAAGATTCTCCATAAAACATATAATCACTCGTTGAATAAGTTAGTTTATAATCCTTACTCATTTCATCATAAGTCTTAGTTTCACTAAAATCACAAATAGTTAATTTAGGAGGAGAATCATCAAGAGCAGTGATCATAAATTGAGCTACCATATAAATAATAAGTGCAAGCAGCACTAAAAAAGGTCCAGCAAACTTCCATCTAATTTTAAACTTCTTTGCCTTAGGTGTATATACCATAACCATACCTTACCTTTCTTTAATCTATTTTCATCTCTCCATCTAAATTCGCATCAACTAAATGCTTTGGCATTTGATCTTTCTTAGGCGGATAAGACATATAAGTAGTACCAACTTCCACATCTAGTAAAGACTTAGGAATACGTGGAATTGGTAACATTGTATCTTCAAAAGGTACATATTCAACTGGATAAATATCCGCTTTCTTATAAATAATTGGCTTCTTTAATAAATCAAATGTCCAAGTTAATTCATAACCAATCAGTTCACTCTTTCGATTCTTAAAACCATAACGCCGAGCATTATTCACAAACAAACGTTTTAATGGCACAAAATTAATATGTAATACTTCAAAAAACGTAATTACTACCATTAAAAAGATTTGAATACAACGCCAAAAACGATCCTTGTTTTTAGAAGGACTTATATAATCTGCGATAAACACATCAATAAACAAACCATCACCAGCACATCGATTCTCTAACATAAAATTAACTTCTTTACAATATGTTCCTTTTAAACGGATTTTCATTGCTGGTATTGCCACATTGTAACGTGTATCATGATCAAAATCTTGTGTATAATATTGATCACCTAATTCACTTACAACTGCTTGAAACTTCAAATAGTCTTCTCTCATCATACAAATATCTGCATCATCATCCCAAGGAATAAAGCCTTGATGACGAACGGCACCTAAACAACTACCACCAGACATAAAATATGGAATCTTATGTTTACGACATAGAACATCGATATCCTTTAACATTTCTAATAAAACTAGTTGTACTTCTCTTACTGTAACAACACTACCATCATTACGCTTTTTAATAATATAATCTTCCATGTCATCACCTGCCTATTATTATAGTTTATTTTCCGATGAATCACAACCTACCAACCTAAAATAAGACAGAATTCATCTGCCTTATTTTATATAATATTAATTTATTTTTCGATTAAAAGTTCATATTCTTTGGTGTTCTTGGGAATGGTTGAACATCACGAATGTTACCCATACCAGTGATATACATTAAGAAACGATCAAAGCCTAAACCAAAGCCAGCGTGTTTACATCCACCAAAGCGACGTAAATCCATATACCACTGTAATGATTCTTGAGCCATGCCCATTTCCTTCATTCTTTTCTCTAACATATCATAACGCTCTTCACGCTGTGAACCACCAACTAATTCTCCAACTCCAGGAACTAATAAGTCACAGGCAGCAACTGTCTTGTTATCATCATTTACACGCATATAGAAAGCTTTAATATCCTTTGGATAATCAGTTAAGAAAACTGGTCCTTCAATGACTTTTTCACAAATATAACGCTCATGTTCCGATTGTAAATCAATACCCCATTCAACAGGGTAATCAAATTTCACATCAGCATTTTTTAATAATTCAATTGCTTCATCATAACGCATCCGTTTAAACTCTGAATTTCTTACTTTTGTGATACGATTTATCGCATCTTTATCAATCATCTCATTAAAAAACTTCATTTCTTCCGGAGCATTTTCTAATACATACGTAATACAGAACTTAACCATATCCTCAATTAAATCCATATTATCATCTAAGTCCGCAAAAGCTATTTCAGGTTCTACCATCCAAAACTCTGAGCCATGACGTGGTGTATTCGAGTTTTCAGCACGAAAGGCAGGACCAAAAGTATAAACATCACGAAAAGCTAATGCAAATGCTTCTACATGTAATTGACCCGTAACTGTAAGAAACCCTGGTTTCCCAAAGAAATCATTGTTATGTTTTCCTTCTTTATCTTTTGTTGTCACATGAAAGATTTCACCAGCGCCTTCCCCATCATTACCAGTAATAATTGGTGTATGCACATAAACAAATCCTTGATTCTGAAAGAATTCATGAATGCCCATCGAAAGTACTGAACGTAAACGATAAATGGCATAAAAAGTATTTGCTCTTGGTCTTAAATGAGCAATTTCACGCATATATTCAAAACTATGGCGTTTTTTCTGTAATGGATAATCTTCATCACAATCACCTTCTAATACAACTTCATTTAGTTGAATTTCAAATGCTTGTTTCCCCTGAGGCGTTAAAATAAATTTACCCATTGCGCTAATCGCTACGCCGCTGCGATAATGAGAAACTTCTTCAAAGTTCTTCATTGTATCACTATAAACTAATTGAATATTTCTAAAATAAGTACCATCATTTAATTCAATAAAACCAATTTTCCCATTACAACGATTGGTACGAATCCATCCTTGTAACTGAACATACTCAATCCCATCAAGTTCTACATGGGATCCTGACATTAATATTTCATATAATTCTCTAACCGTAATAAATTCAAACATAACTGTCCTCCTAATAAAAAAAACGTTCCTAGTAACAGGAACGTAAAACGAAAATTACGCGGTGCCATCCTGATTCATCAATAAATCGATGCATCTTACTTTTGTTAACGCATGTTATATGCGGGATCGTCTACTTAATTTCTCCGATCCAACTCACCAACTGTTCCCTTATATTAACTATAATCTCTGACTTACACCACCACAGAGTCGCTTCTTTTATAGATTTTAAGATAAGGCATTGGGTCATTGTCTTTATTGATTAATTGAATTAGTTTCAAACACTAATTCTTGAATGGATGATACAACATCAACTGCTTTTAATCTAACTCCTTTTGGTACCTGAATATGCTCATGGGTAAAGTCAACTAAACCAACAATACCACATTTTGTCAAACGATCAACCGTATTTTGAATATTATTCGATATCGCAAGAATCGCAATTCGACAACCTTCCGGAATCTTTTCTTCTAAATCTTTTAAATCATAAACAGGAATACCAAAGCGAACTCCCTGTCGGTCCGGGTTAATATCAAATGCACAAGCAATTTCACCTACAACATAATCCCACTTGTTATATTTCATTAAAGCTCTTCCCATGTTACCTGCTCCAACTAAGATAATCTTCTCATCAAAATCCATACCCAATTCTTGATTGAAGATATCAATTAAGCGTTTTACTTCATAACCATATCCTTGTTTTCCTAAATTTCCAAGAAAAGAGAAATCTCGACGAATCGTTGTTGGTTCAATATTCACTACACTTGCAAGTTCCTTCGACATAATTCGTTCTACCTTGCTATTATTCAGTTTTCTTAATGCTTTAAGATAAACTGGATACCTTTGTAATGTTGCTTTTGGGACATTCTTATTTGCCATTTTAATCACCTGTAATTTAGTATAACATATAAATTACGCTTTGTGAATATTTTACGTTCTATAACTTATGAAATCCAATTATAGTTCCATACCCGGGTCTGCTGTTAAGTCAAAATCACTGCGATAACCCTTTTCATAAGCGATACTTCCAGCTACACCAATCATCGCTGCATTATCCGTACAACAAGATAGTGGTGGAATAATTAAGTTGATTTCAGGATGATGGTCACTCATTTGCGAAGTTACTTTTTCACGTAATCGTGAATTAGCAGCAACGCCTCCGGCCAAAACGACTTGGGCAGGTTTTTTAAGTTTAATTGCTTTTTCTAATTTAGAAAGCAATAAATCCAACGCTGTTTCTTGAAAAGAAGCAGCTAAATCCGCCGGTACGTAAGTTTGATTCGTACGCTCACAACGAGCAATAAATTGTAATACCCCACTCTTTAATCCACTGAAAGAAAAATCCAATTCACCTTCTGTTTTAGGTGTTGGTAATTTATATACATTATGACCAGATTTCGCAAGTTTATCGATCTGTGGACCTCCAGGATATGGTAAACCCATAACCCGTGCTACCTTATCATAAGCTTCACCAATTGCATCATCTTGGGTTGATCCAAGTATCTCAAAATTCCAATCTTCGCTCATATAAACAAGTTCTGTGTGTCCTCCAGATACTACCAATGCAAGAAGGGGAAACTTCAATTCACCAACTAATTTATTTGCGTAAATATGACCGGCAATATGATGAATTCCAATCAGTGGTTTATGAAAAGCAAACGCTAACGTTTTAGCTGCTTGGACTCCCACATGTAAAGAACCGACTAAACCAGGACCCTTCGTTACTACGATTGCATCGACATCATCAACCTTCATATTAGCTTCTTTAAGTGCTTCATGTAAAACCATTGAAATATTTTCCACATGAATTCTTGATGCAACTTCAGGGATAACCCCACCAAATTCTTTATGAACATCAATTTGAGTTGCCACCACATTTGCCTTTATTTCATTTCCATTTTCAATAATGGCAACACTTGTTTCATCACAACTTGATTCAATTGCAAGTATTTTTAAGTTCTTCATTTTATTACCTCCAATGCTTTTGCCATTACAATGGCATCTTCGTGTGTATCTCCATAATAATTCTTTCTTATATTTATTTTAAAATATCCATTTTTTTTATAAAATTCAATTGCTTTTAAATTGGATACTCTAACCTCAAGTTGAATGCTTTCACATTGATAATGAGAAACACATTTTTCCATCTCTACCATCATTTTACTTGCATACCCAAATCTTTGAAACTTTTCCTTAACTGCAATACTTGCGAGTTGGCATACTTCAAAGGTAATCCAATAATCGATAAAGCCAACCAATTCTCCTTGTTTTCGAATAACAAATAAATTCGCAAATTCATTTTGTTCCAGTTCATAAAGAAATTGATCATAAGACCAACGACTATGAAGTACTTCATTTTCTAATTCTAATACTTCATTTAAATCACTAACTTGCATTTTTTCTAACATTTACTTAACCTTATAGGCACTTTGATCTTTTAAATAAAAAGGAACCATAGTGTGAATATTATCTACTTTTTCCCATTGATTTTTTAAATCAATAAAGTTCTTTAAGAAATCTATTTCTTTTACTTCTTGATCAATTAGATTAATATCACCAACCAAGTAATAATCTTTATTTTTAATTAATTCCTTAATTTCATCTAATGTCATAATACTAGCAGCACTTTCAAAACTACCTTCGTTTATAAAGCCAACATAAGCTCGATTACTTCTTGCATCTAATAGCGTTAATGTGTGCTTGCAAGTTCCAGCATAGAGTTGAAGTGTTGATATCCGATAAAGAGGAATATTCATCGTCGTACAAAATACTTTTGCGACACTCATTGCAATTCTAACTCCAGTATAACTACCAGGGCCATCACTAATAACAATTGCTTCAATATCTTCACTTTCCCAATTTGCTTGTTTCATTAAAGATATTAATTCTGGAAATAAAGTTTCAGATTGCATCTTCCATGCAGATTGAGAAATACCAGCAACCAGTTTATCATCTTCAAATAAACCTAAAACTAAATAACGATGGGAACTATCCATACATAATGTTTTCATTTTAATTCCTCCAATACTTTTTCATAGCGATTACCAATTGCTTCCATGTGAAAAACTCTAGCTTCATCATTTCCCATTTCAATATCAATGTGTAATCTTTCGCTTGGTATTTGTTCATCAATATATTGTGACCATTCGACAACACATAAACCTTCATCTTCAAATACTTCTTCAAAACCTAGTTCTTGATGTAAGCCTTCTAAGCGATAAGCATCAATATGATAAATAGGCATGATTCCTTTATATATTTTAAGAATTGTGAAGGTAGGCGAATTAATTGTTCTGCTTACACCTAATGCTTCACCAAGATACTTTGTGAAGGTTGTCTTACCGGCACCTAAATCACCACTCATCGTAATTAAGAAGTGTGGGGTAATTAACTTGGCAAGTTGCTTCGCAAAATCTTTCGTTGCTTCTTTTGTTTCTATATTAATATTTTTATTCATAAAAGTTCCTCTCATTTATTCTATAAAAACTTTCGTTAAATGCATTTAATATTATACCACAAATTTATTTGAATCCATAAAAAAAGACTCACAATAAAGTGAGTCGATTACCTGGCAGCGTGCTATCTTCACAGGGGCATGCCCAGCTATTGTCAC
>JAVWEY010000044.1:0-11519 GCA_036641395.1 Erysipelotrichaceae bacterium | reverse complement strand
TAAGGCGTTAGCCTTATCGAACAAGAAGCCCCACTTCAATGCGTTATCACTCGCATAAGTGGTGGGAGTATGTCACCTTAACTGTATAATTTAGCTTAATGCTTATAGTTCAAATAATTAAGTTTCCTTAATTAACGTCTTTTTAAATGAACAACTGTTTCTAAGTATGCCGTTTGTGAATAAACATCAAATGGTTGAATCTTTTTCACATCATAACGCTCACTTAATTCCGCTAAGTCTTTTCCTAAAGTTGCAGGATTACAAGAAACATAAATCATCGTTTTTATTTTACTTTTTAAAATAGTTGAAATCATTTCTTCCTCTAAACCACTACGAGGAGGATCAACGATTAAAACATCAATTTTTTGTTTCTTTGATATATAAGTTAATTTCTCAGCAGCATCTTCACAAACAAATTTCACATGTTCACAGTGATTAGCCTTAGCATTTAAGTTAGCATTTACTACTGCATCTTTTACCATTTCAA
This sequence comes from Erysipelotrichaceae bacterium, assembly GCA_036641395.1. Taxonomy (GTDB): domain Bacteria; phylum Bacillota_I; class Bacilli_A; order Erysipelotrichales; family Erysipelotrichaceae; genus JAVXTH01. The sequence goes on along the minus strand of JAVWEY010000044.1, from coordinate 11,032 downwards.
TCCCAATAATCTCTTTTGCTTTGTCTTTTAAAGATAAGGCAATCCCACCAATACCACAATAAGCATCTACGATTAAATCATAATCACTACCAAGCATCTTAGAAATGCAAGTATAAATATTCTTTGTTTGTTGGGTGTTGATACGGAAATAACTTCTTGGTGATATAGTTAATTTTAAATCATCAAAAGGGATAGGAAGATAGCGCTCTCCTGATAATAAACTAATTTTCATACCGAATAAATCTGGTGTTTTTTTAATTGTGTTAATACTTTGCCATAAAGAATATACTTCTTCAATTTCATTTAGTTTACTTACCATTTCTTTTGGTAATGGATGATCTCCCGTTACTAAAACAACACTGAATTTATTATCAAAGCCACGAATTACTAAAGATCGAATTCCTTTTTTTTGATGATAATCATAGGCTTTCATTTTATATTCATTTAAAATGCGAAGGATTTTACGTCTTAAAACCTCAACCCCTTTGCCAACTACTTTACAATCATTCACTGATATAAAGTAATTTGAACTTGGAATATACATCCCTGTTACTAATTCTCGCTCTTCCATTTGTAATGGTAATTTACATTGATTACGATAAGCATAAGGCTCATCATTTGCAATGACATCTTCAATGTATTTGGGATTAATTTGCGCATATTTTATTAAAGATTGTCTTAATAAATCTTTTTTATAAACTAATTGTTGTGAATAATCGGCAATCATCAAAGGACAACTTCCACATCTTGCTTGAAGTGGACAGCGTGGTTTACTTCGAAATTCACTAGGAGATAAAATTCTATTCACTTTACCACGCTCAAAGGTACGATTATTTTCAGTGATATCAATATCAACTTCTTCACCAATTAAAGTCTGAGGAATAAACACTGGCTTCTTACGATCATAACCAATTCCTTCACCATTAATTCCCATTTTTTCAATTTTTACTCTCATATAAAGATCCTCCTGTTTCGGATAATTCTGCTCATTTTTGCTAACACATCATAACATAAATAAATTCATATGAATACCTTTATCGTTTTTTGGTAAATGGTAACTTTTTTTGTACCGAATGACAGAATCTAAAATAACCTAAATGCTTAATTTCTAAGTTTTCTTCTTTTTTATATGCCTCTTCATAAACAATATTTAAACAATAACCAAAATAGATAATACTTGATATAACATAAATCGATAACAACAAAACAACTAGCGATGCTAATGGACCATAAAGACTTTCATAAGATGTGAATTCCTTTACAATCCAAAAGAAAATCCATGCCGTTGCAATGACGGCGATGGTTGAGAAAACAGCACCTAATACTCCATAAGTAATATCTCGTTTTCGAAAAGATAAAGCACGATACATTAAGGTAAACAAGATTACCATTGAAAAGGATAAAACGAGTGGTAACGTCGATATTAAATTTGTAGAAACATAGACAACCAATAAAATTAATGCTGCTAATACAATAAACAAAATAATTGACAAAAGGCGAATCGTCCATTTTGGTTCTTCAATCTTTTCATGATTTGCACTGATTAATAAAAACGAATAGATACTACGAGATGCTAACCAGAAAGATGTAATAAGCGTTATAATCGCAGGGATTAAATTATAATCCTGATTTAATAAATATTTAATAAAAGTTTCTAATAAATCCTGTGGTAAAAAGCGATAAACAAAAGCAACTAAATCACTGGTTGGTAAAGAAGCAAAATTAAATAATAAAACAAAAGCTAATAAAGAAGGAGCTAAAGCTAATAGAAAAGAAAAGGATAAAGAATAACGGAATAAACTACTTTCAAAAGAAGTAAATTCATAATATAAATCTTTAAGTTTATCCACTTGATCTTACCTCCTATTTTAAGAAAACAAAATTCTTATCTGCTACAAAGTTCTTTATATTATAAAGAAACAACACTTGATTAATATCATTCTTTTTAATAAATTCACTCATTGATTCATGGTCATAGCGCATATCAATAACATCAATGCTTTGATAATCATTTACTAAATAAGGAAGCATAATATTCGCAAAAGAATCACGAATAATAAGTAGTTTATCTTCTTTGTTATTCCTACAATCAATATGAACGTGTGCCTGTTGACCATTTAAGTAATAAGTATATTTATCATTCATCTTTAAATTATCATCGACATATAAGCTATCTTTCCTTACCTTATCATATTGTACCACGACCTCATCATTATTTCTAAGTTTTAAAATCGTTTCACTTTGATTTAAATATCGATGAGCACTACGAATCATTGAACCTTTAAATTGATTGTTTACCGCAATCATTTCTGGCTTTTTCACAATAATATGATCCTGTTGTTTCTTAAATTCTTGATAACCATAAAAAGCTCCATTTAAATTCCAATGATGATCACCTTTAAAATAAATACTTTCTTGTTGATGAAGTCTTAAAGAAGCCAAGGGATTAATAAATAAGACTGTTGGATTTAATTGATTATCAATTGTTTGATATAAAGCATCAATCTTGATATCTTGATGATAAACAGGAAGTTTATTTGTTAAAACAGCAGCACTATTTGGTACCAAAAGAAATGCTACATCAACCTCATTCTTTTGTTTAAATTGATTGATTTGATTTATATTATACTTTACCTGTTCTTGATCATAAGTAGAAAAGCGTTCCATTAAATACTGATTCTTACCAAAATAAACTCCATTATTCTCAACTTTCCCAATCGCTTCCTCACTATAAGATTCAACCATTGCCCATGTATCTCTAAAAACGATTTGATCATCGATTGCCTTCTCTATTTCTTCTTGATAAGTACCATCTAAAATATGATTGATTTGAACATTTGGAAAAGTCGTTAAGTAGCGATTTTCTAAAGGAGAAAAAACATTATTTTCTTTAAGCAGCGTAAAAACACTTATCGAAATAAGAATGATAAAAAAACAGATAGAAGTAAAATAAGCAATTATTTTATTCATACAATCTCCTAGAACCTAAAATAAAGGAAGGGGTTATAACTTCCACTCACTAAATAAGTAATACTCAGCAATAATAAACAAATCATCACGAACGGACTTAATACCATCCATTTATGATCTTTAAGATAACGTTGGTAAAACATCTTTGATAACGGTGTTGATGCAAATACCATAAAGATTAGAATATAACGATAATTATATAATTGATATAAACCGGCTTGTGAATAGAGTTGGCCACTTATATGAAACATTGCTTGTAAGTGTAAGATGATTTGATTAAGTGATGTAGATGAAAAGATAATCCAACCAATTAGTATTACTACAATCGTATATCCATGTTGAATCACCTTAGGACATTTCTGTAGATGGTCTAATAAAAACACCTTTTCAACCCATAAAATAAGACCAAAATATAAACCCCAAATAACAAAATTAATGTTTGCTCCATGCCATAAACCAGTTAAACCCCAAACACAAATAATATTAAAAAATAAACGTTGTTTACTCACTCGATTTCCACCTAAAGGTATGTAAACATAATCTTTAAACCAAGTAGATAAAGAAATATGCCAGCGACGCCAAAACTGCGTTATATTATTGGCAATATAAGGATAATTGAAATTCTCTAAAAAATGAAAACCAAACATTCTACCTAATCCAATTGCCATATCAGAATAAGCACTAAAATCAAAATAGACTTGAAAAGCATATGCTAATGCAGATAGCCATCCATCAAGTAAAGTTAATGGTTGTATCATCATTAATTGTTGATATAAAGTACCTGCTTGATTGGCAAGAATTACTTTTTTAGATAAACCAATCACAAAGCGATGGATGCCATAATTCACATTTTCAATTGTTACATGGCGATGATTCATATCCTTGGCCACATCACGATAGCGAACGATAGGTCCTGCAATTAACTGTGGAAACAAAGATATATAAGTGGCAAACGGAACAATCTTATGTGCCGCACTTGCATCTTTTCGATATACATCAATGGTATATGACATTGCCTGAAAGGTATAAAAAGATATTCCAATTGGTAAAGATATTTTTAAAAGAGGAATTGGTGAACCAGGTATTATTTGATTAATTAATATCGCAAAGAAATCAAAGTACTTAAAGAAACCTAATATTCCAAGATTAAATATAATTGAAATGATTAAATGTCGCTTCGCTCGCTTTTTGTCATGATTTAAATAACGATCAATTTGAATTCCTTCATAATAATCAACAACGATTGTTATCACCATAACAAAAATGAACACCGGCTCGCCCCATCCATAAAATATCAAATTAAAAAATAATAATATGATATTACGATAAGCAAGTGGTGCACATATATGTACAATCCATACCAAAGGTAAGAATAGTAATAAAAAGGTAAGGCTACTAAACACCATGAAATTTATTTATCTTTCATGTAATCGATTATTTTTTTACTATCTTCTGCGATTACCATAAAATAATAATCACCACATGTCCATGTTTGATAATTCTTTACATATTCATATTGATCAGGAAGATATTGTTTCCATTGTTGCTCTAAATCCTTAATCCGTTTTGCGACTCCTTGTTTCACAATATCCATCTTATCATTCTTCACATGGAACATTGCAATTTCGGATGAAGAAACATTAATCATCGGAATTCTTACATTAAACTCAAGTAAATCTTCACTTGCGTTAATACCATATAACTGTGTTAATTGAGAGGCATCAATACTTTGATCTTGAAACATTCCACAATTAAATGTTCCATCGCTTATTTTTTCATTTACATCATTAAACAGCGCATTAATATCAATATCGCCTTCTCCACATGTTCTAGAATTAGAACCACAACCACTTAGTAAGATAAAGCAACAAACTAATAAAACAATCTTAACCTTTTTCATTCCATCTTCCTCCTGTATAATTACTACTTTATTATTTTAACCTATCTAGCCTATCTTTACTATACCCTTAAATACTTTTTTCATGAAAATTAAAAAAAGACAAGATATGCTTGCCTTAATCGTTTGTTCCCCATTCTGGGACTTCATTGCCTCGATGAATTAAAACTGCTTTTTGAAAATCAGTTTGATTCAAGAAAACTAAAATATCATGTTCTTCTTCTTCGCTACAACCAATTAATAATTTAACTTCACAATCTTTCTTTAAAATATCAGCACTAATAACCAACCCTTTTACTAAAGTTGATTTTATTGAACCTTTAAATACATCGATTGGACTTTGGTCTGAACCAGTTGTATCACAAAGATACCCATAATCAACCGGATAGATAAGATTAGAATATTTGTAATGACAAGTGTTTTTAGGACGATCAATCACTAGTTTACTAGATAAAAATAAAGTATCTAGTTTTTGCCAGAAAAAGGCATTGTTCTCATAAGCATTCATTATTTCTTCCTCCATTTAATTAAAATCTATTTTTATCATATTACGATTTATTTCACTTAAGTTCTTACAACCACACATTGCCATTGCATCTCTTAATTCATTCTTTATTTTCTCAAAGTATAATTTAACTCCATTTGCACCATCACCAATTAATGCCAAAGATAGCGGACGCCCAATTAATACTCCATCTGCACCAATTGCGATTGCTTTGAATACATCGTAACCACTTCGAAATCCACCATCAACAAAGATTTTCATTCTTCCATCAACTGCATCGACAATTTCTTCTAACATCTCAATACCAGAAACACATTCATCTAGTACTCGACCACCATGATTTGATACAATAATCGCATTAGCTCCAGCTTCTAATGCTTTCATTGCCCCTTGTCTGCTTAATACCCCTTTAATAATAAAAGGACAATCAAACAAGGAACGTAGTTGTTTCAGGTCTTCAACATCTTTAAACCCAACCGGAGTTGCACTATGACGCAAATTGGTTAAGCCAGAAGCATCAATGTCACACGCTACTGCTAATACATTAGCTTCCTTTGCTTGCAGGACACGCCATTTAAATTCATCATTTAGCCATGGCTTAATCGTAGGAACACCAATTCCATGATTCTTTTTAATCAAGGATAATGGTTCTGTAAACATTTCTTTCCTCATACCATCACCACTAAAAGCAATGCTACTAGCAAGATTACATCCCTCTACTAGTAATTCAGTATATTCAAAATCACTCATCTTAACCCCATAATTTTGTTCAACACCACTAATTGGTGCTGCATAAACAGGTAAGTCTACTTTGTGATTAAAAAAATCTGCAGAAGTATCAATTTCTTCATTTGTTACAATCGTATCATAAACTAATTTGATTTCATGGAGCTTTTGATAATTACGAACAAAACTATCCCCACTGCCTTTACCACCGACACCAGGAGTTTCTCCTCGACATGCATTGCCATTACATACAGGGCAGCATTTACATTTCGTAGCCTTTATGCGGGCTTCATCATAAACTTCATTCAAACAATCCATTTTATCACGATCCTTTTCCTAGCCTTTTTATTATATCGGTAATGAAACATTTTATCAATGATTTTCGTAAAATTTTCATATTTTTACATTACTAAAAGTTATGAAAAGAAATAAATTGAAAATGAAGTATTATAAATGATAAACCAAAAGAAAAGGGTTTAAACAAACCCTTACTTTTTCAACTCATCTAATTTATGATCGACAACCCATTGATCAAATTCATCTTCTTCCATGCTGCCAGCAGCATGACTAGTAAGTTTACCTTTCTTCACAACATAAATATCTGGTGTTCCTTTAAACTTAGGAAAATCTTTTTGAATTGCTTCAAGTGATAAATTTGTTCCATCTAATAATGCATCATAGACAATGACATGATGATCTTCTAAGTAAACATTCAGCATATCCTTCAACAATTTACAGTGCCCACAGGCTGATTGTGAAATAACTAAAACAAAGGTATCTTTATTCTTAACCTTATCTAGAGCTTCTTGGTAGGTCATTTCAATTATTTCTCCAGGTTGTGTGTCCCGCTCATAACTACTAGAACAACCACTTAATAGAATTAACATCGTACAACCAATTAACAATATTTTTTTCATAAATACACTCCTTAACAATATAATTTAAATCAAGAAAAGACAAAGGTCCATTCTTAACGATTCTTAAGTGCACGCATTGAGTTCATAATTGCTAGTAGCGTTACTCCGACATCGGCAAATACACCCCACCACATATTGGCATAACCAAATGCACTTAAACATAATACTACGAGTTTAACTCCTAATGCAAATACAATGTTGGAAGTCATGATTGTTTTAGTTTTCTTTGAAATCGCTATTGCTTCACAAATTGCGATTAAGTCATCTTTCATTAAGACAACATCAGCAGCTTCAATAGCAGCATCACTACCAATTCCTCCCATCGCAAATCCAATATCTGCCCTAGCAATAACGGGAGCATCATTAATACCATCACCAACAAAGGCTAATTTCTTACCATTTGCTTGTTGCGATAATAACATTTCAAGTTTAGTAACTTTATCATAAGGTAATAATTCTCCATAAACTTCATCTAAATTAAGTTGATTTTTAATTTCTTCTACCGCTAAATTATGATCTCCACTTAACATAACTAATTTATGAATTCCCATTTTCTTAAGTGTTTTAATTGCTTCTTTACTCGTATCTTTTAATTCATCACCAATTTGAATATAACCTAAATATTGATTATTCTTCACTACATAAACAATTGTTTTGGCATTCGATAAATCTGGAACATTAATTTTATGGTCTTGAAGCATATTCTTGTTACCTATTAAAATCTTATCATTATCAATAAAAAGTGAAATACCTTTACCACTCACTTCTTCATAACTAGTAATCCGTTGTTTATCAATTTCTTTACCATAAGTCTTCACAATTGAAGTAGCAATTGGATGTGAACTAAAACATTCTCCATAAGCAGCTAACTCCAGAATTTCATCTTGATTTTCTCCATGAATCTCAAGCACTTTAAAGATACCCTTGGTTAGCGTACCCGTTTTATCAAAAACAATCGTATCAATATTACGAATTGCTTCTAAATAATTTCCACCTTTTACTAAAATACCTTTGCGACTTGCCCCACCAATACCCGCAAACAAGGCAAGCGGTATTGAAATAACTAAAGCACAAGGACATGATATAACAAGAAATGTAAGTCCTCGATAAAGCCAAGTATTAAAATCACCATAACCAAGTAAAGAAGGAATGATCACAATCATAAGCGCTGCCACCACAACACTAGGTGTATAGTAACGTGCAAATTTAGTAATAAATTTCTCGGTTGGTGCTTTCGCATTCCCTGCATTTTGAACTAATTCAAGAATTCTAGAAATGCTACTTTCACTTAAAATACGAGTTACTCGCATTTGTACTACTTTATTTAAATTAATCATTCCAGCTAATATTTCATCCCCACATTCAATATCCTTTGGTAATGATTCTCCACTCAATGCACTTGTATCAAGTGATGTAGCATCACTTAATAACACACCATCGAGTGCAACGCGCTCGCCCGCTTTTAATGCGATGATATCTCCCACCTGTACATCCGCAGGATCTACCATTCTTATTTGTTCCTCGACAACCAAACTCACTTCTTCACTACGCAAATTCATCAGTGCTTTGATTGATTTACGAGAATGATTCACTGCAAAGGATTGAAATAACTCTCCTACTTCATAAAACAACATTACGGCAACCCCTTCACCATAATCTCCAATTGCGAAAGCACCAATAGTTGCGATACTCATTAAGAAGTTTTCATCCCATACTTGCCCATGAAAAACATTTCGAATTGCTTGTAACACAACCTTACCACCACTAATAACAAATGCAATTATAAATAAAATGACTTCATATTGTTTAAAATACAAACCAGCAAGAAAGAAAATTAATCCAGCACTTAAACGAAGAATATCAAAATTATGATTATTCTCTTGATTGTCTTTATCTATCTGATTGCTTTTGGTAATCGAACAACCAGGTTCTATTTCATCTACAATTTTTGTTACTTCATTATATAAGGAAGAACTTTCTTCCTTTTCTGTCTTAATCGAAATACTTCCATTTGCAAAGTTGACATGAGCTTCACTCACTTCATCTAAATTTCTAATTGCTTGTTCAATCTTGGCCGCACAGTTTGCGCAATCTAGTCCTTTTATCTGATACGTAATATATCCTTTTGTAGATAACAACGGATTAGTTGAAATTTCTTTATTTAGTTCAATTAGAATAGCATCTGGTTCAATTGTCGCAACAATTGTTTCAACATCTTTTCTTACTTGCATTACATCTGATGCACTACAAATAATCAATAATTTTTTATTTATAAAATTCAGATTCACTTCTTGAATTGCTTTTAATTGGCTAATTTTTGTTTCTATTTTATTTGCACAATTAGCACAATCAAGATGTTCAATTTGATAATTTAATTCCATCATTTCCCATCCTCCAATATATGTGTTAATCCTGCATTATATATTAATTCAATATGCTCATCATCCAAAGCATAATAAACATTCTTTCCTACTTTACGAAACTTAATAATCCGATTTGTTCTAAGCACACTTAATTGATGAGATACTGCAGAGTGGCTCATTTCTAAAATAGCAGCGAGATCACATACGCATAATTCACCTTGAAATAGTACACTTAATATTTTTAAGCGAGTTGGATCACTAAACATTTTAAACAAAGCGGAAAGATCATTAAATTGTATTTGGGATAACATTGAATTCTTTATTTGTTCTATTTTTTCTGGATGTTCTTCATATACTTCACATTCATAATAATTCATACAATAACCTCATTTCTATATATGAACACTCGTTCATATGACTATTATATTAGATATAACTATAAATGTAAAGAAAAAGCCATTCATTACGTTAACTTTTATAATTCGAATATGATAATATCTTAAATATAGGATAGAATAAGCCTTTCAAATTATGGGGAGGTACTTATGATAAACGTGAATTTAAGAATGAATGAAGAGTATAAACATAAGGTCATTAAAAAATTAGCAGAAACGATAGGAAATAAGAAGGCAGCTTCGATGAAAATCCTACTGTACTTACATAGTATCTTTCTGCCAAAAAGTGTCGGTTTTCAAGTTTGTATTCTAAATTTGCATGTCGATCAGACATCGTGAATGCTGACTTTCCCTTTATGTATCCTATAAAGCTTGATACACTGTATTTTGGTGGTATCGTTAACAACAGATGTACATGATTCGGCATCCTATGTCCTATTATTTCCACCCCTTTATATTTACATAGCGATTTCATAATTTCTATTAGATCTCTTCGATACATAATTTCTATTAGTTCTCTTCAATATTGATTATAAATTAGTTTTCCCTATACTTGGGTATGACCACAACGTAGTATTTGCACATCCATGCTATGTTTGCTAATGAGTTATACTTTTTAGCCATTTTATATCACCTTTCCTTTTTAATATAACTTGAAAAACTCTATTATAATTAAAAAGGTGATGCAACTGTATAACGTTTAACGCCACCCGCATAGTAGGCGATTTTTTATTTCGTATGCTTTGCATACTTCAGCTGACTTAAGTCTTTCCGAACCCCACGGTACTTCGTGGTGTTTTCCGTATCAAAAGAACCTTAGCGAATTTTCACTAGGGTTCTACAAATGTTTTTACATTATGTAAATATGTGGACTACATGGTGTACTATGGATTTTTTATCATATAAATGTTATTTTTTTATTTCAATGTCGTTTTTTATTATTTCCTTTTTCTTGAAACATTCCATATAGATAGTCCATAAAAAGCTACAACAGTTACGACTAATAACATAACACTCACAAAAGGTGTTACCGTTATGTTGCCGAATTTGTAAGTTATACCAAGCAGTTCTTGCATATCTGTGACTGCCTTTACTGGTGCACCTTCAAAAGTTGTAGCTATTGGCGCTGATGTCAAGACTTGACGAAATAATGCTACACCATGTGAGGGTGGAAAGCATTTAATTACTATTTGTGCAACTTCTGGTAATTGACCAATCGGAACATAAATTCCCGTAAGAAAACCCACAAGTGTTCCAAT
>JAVWEY010000043.1:0-11764 GCA_036641395.1 Erysipelotrichaceae bacterium | reverse complement strand
CCTTTCATTCGTTTATAACCTTCTACATCAAGTGGTGAAACAATTGCAATGCATTTATCTTTCGTGAAAATAAGACATGTGGCAATAATAAAATCCAAGTCACCTAATACTTCCAATATAGGTTCGCTTACCATTGCTGTTTCACTTCCTAAAATCATCCAAGCATCAACATTTTCTTTTTTTAGCGTTTCATATATTATTGCTAGTTTTTCTGTATTAAGTTCCATCATGATTGTCCTCTCAAATAAACAAAAAGGTGCTTGGAAGTCAAGTCCCGGGCACCTTTTGTTTGTTTCTTTAATTGTTAATTAGCCGGTATTACTTGTTTTTTACAAACGAAAGATTGTAGTGACCTGCTGGGTTTGCTTGAATTCCTGTGATACCTTCTTTTAATAACATTGGATCGCTATATCCGAAGATAGGAATTACATAAGCTTGTTCTTCAACTAAATATTTTTCAGCTTGATGAAGAATTGCCATACGTGCTGCAGGATCGCCTTCAGCTGCTGCTTGAGCAAGTAAGCCATCATAAGTTGCATCGTTTACGACTGCTGTTTTTTGAGATGTAGATTTGTACATATCAAGATAAGCAGTTGGATCCATGTAATCAGCTGTCATTGCATGACGAGCAATTTCAAAGTCTCCATCATCACGAGCATCAAAGAATGCTTGAACTTCCATTTGTGAAATTTCTACTTCAATACCAATTTTCTTCCAAGAAGCTTGTAATGTTTGAATAACATCACTATGCATTTGGTTTGCATTTGTTTTGTAAGTTAATTTTAATGGATTTTCTTTGCTGTAACCAGCATCTGCTAATAAAGCTTTTGCTTGTTCAACATCATAGCCAGCATATTTTGATTCTTTATCAGCATTCTCACGGAAGTCACCTGTAGTATCAGGAATTCCCTTTGGAATAAAGCCATAAAGTTCATACTGTAATTTACCACCGTTTAATACTTTTAATACAGAAGCACGATCCGTTGACATCATTAATGCTTTACGAACACGAACATCTTGTAGAGCTGTATTTTGACCAGTTGCGTTAATTGTTACGTAATAGTTAATTACAAATGGATCGATTGTATATAAAGTTTTCTTATAATCTTTATTTACAGATACATCTGCTGGTACGGATGTTGCTAAATCAACTTCACCAGTTTTGAATGCTTGTAACTGAGCTTGTTGATCTGGCATAACTTTGAATGTAAGTTTCTTCATGAAAACATCTTTAGCATTAACATATTTCTTGTTTTTAACAAGTTCAATTTTGTCTTTTGCATTATAAGATTTTACTGAGAAAGCTCCACTTGTTGCATAACCAGGTTTGTTAGCCCAAGTACTCTTTTTCTCTTTCGCAATATCAGGACGAGCAGGGTAATAAACACCACTTGTTAATAAGCTTAAGAAATAAGGAGTAGGTGCTACTAAGTTAATTTGTAATGTTTTTTCATCAATTGCTTTGACACCTTCATCGCCAACTTCAGCAACAGTTAAGTTTTTGTCAAAAGCATCTTTTGTTCCAACGACGTTATCATAAATAAAGTGTGCATAATAAGCACGTGGCCCATAAGTTGTACTACGTTTGATACCATAAACGAAATCTTCAGCAGTAATGGCTTTGCCATCACTCCATTTTGCATCTTTTAATTTAAATGTGTAACTAAGTTTATCATCGCTTAATGTGTAAGACTCACAAAGTTGAGGTTTTAAATTACCAGTTTCATCATATTCAAATAAACCTTCATATAAATCTACTAAAACATTATTCGAAATAGAATCACTCGCAATTGCTGGATCAAGATCTTTAACGTCTCCACCAGTTGCAATAACCATCTCATCTTTAGGTCTTTCAGAACCGCCGCCACAGCCGCTTAAAACAGTAGCTAACATTAGCGCAGACATTGCAATTTTTGTTAATTTTTTCATACTGTTCTCCTTTTAATTTATTTTTCGTATAAGAAGCATGCTACCTGGCGTTTTCCTACATTTATCATGTTAGGACGCTCCTTTGCACAACGCTCCGTCGCATTTGGACAACGTGTGCGGAATCGGCAACCGCTCGGTGGATTGATTGGACTTGGTAATTCCCCTTCAAGTACAATCCTTTTTTTGCTTTTCGCAATTCTTGGATCCGGCACTGGTACTGCTGAAAGCAGTGCTTTTGTATACGGATGCAAAGGGGTATGATAGACTTCATCACTTGGGCCAATCTCTACCATATTCCCAAGGTACATGACACCGATACGATCTGAGATATGCTTGACCATACTCAAATCGTGGGCAATGAACAGATACGAGATTCCCATCTCTTTTTGAATTTTTTCAAGTAAATTAATTACCTGTGCCTGAATCGATACATCAAGTGCTGAAATCGGTTCATCACAAACAATAAATTTAGGATTCAAAGCGAGAGTACGAGCAATTCCGATACGTTGACGTTGTCCTCCTGAGAATTCATGAGGATAGCGTCGAATATGATCGGCTTTTAACCCAACAATCTGTAACAGTTCTCTAACGCGATCATCACGTTGAGCCCTGGTGTCGAAAATATGGTGTATATCCATTGGTTCCCTAATAATTTCACCAACTGTCATTCGTGAATTAAGGGATGCATAAGGATCTTGGAATATCATTTGAACTTGTTCACGAAATGAATTCAAATCCTTACCTTTTATCTTAGTAATATCTTCACCGTTATATTCAATAGTTCCATGAGTTGGTTGATAAATCTTAACAATGGTACGTCCTAAAGTCGATTTACCACAGCCTGATTCACCAACTAAACCAAATGTTTCATTACGATTAATTGAAAATGAAACACCATCAACTGCCTGTACGATTTGCTTTGGTGAGAAAATGCCTTTGGTAACATCGAAATAAGTTTTTAAATCGGTAACTTTTAAAATTTCATCACTCATTTTTTGTCCCTCACTTTCTTTGCCAAATCATTGTTTAACCAACAAGAACACATATGTGTATCAGAGAAAGTAGTTTCATCTGGCATAACATCTTTACAAATACGCATTGCTTTTTCACATCGATCCACAAATGGGCAACCCTTAGGTGGATCTAATAAATCAGGAGGTGAACCCGGAATTGGTTTTAATTCCCTTTGTTCCTCTGCCTCAGGATTATGAATACAACTTAACAATCCTAATGTGTAAGGATGTTGCGCATTATAGAAGATTTCTTCATCGGTTCCGGTTTCAACAATCTTACCACCATACATAATCGCAATTCGATCACAAATACTAGCAACTACACCTAAATCATGAGTTATCATAATAATAGATGAATCAATTTCATTCTTTAAATCACCAATCAATTCTAATACCTGTGCTTGAATGGTAACATCAAGAGCCGTTGTAGGCTCATCCGCAATGATTACTTGTGGATTACATGCAAGTGCCATTGCAATGATAATACGTTGACGCATACCACCAGAAAATTGATGTGGATATTGATCAATACGTGATTCTGGTGAAGGAATACCAACTTTTCTCATTAAATCAATTGCTTGAAGCCTTGCTTCTTTTTTACTCAATTTTGTATGATTCAAAATTGGTTCAATTAGTTGTGTTTCAATTTTTAATACAGGGTTTAAGAAAGTCATTGGATCTTGGAAAATCATCGCCATATCATTACCACGAATTTTCTGCATCACTGCTTCATATTCTTTATTCGATGGATAATCAAGTGGAGAAATAGGCTTTTCATTCAATAGAATTTCACCATTTACAACACTTCCATTGGCAGCAAGTAATCCCATTACTGAGAACATTGCTTGACTCTTTCCAGAACCAGACTCACCAACAATTCCTAATACTTCTTTTTTATTTAAATATAATGAAATTCCACGAACCGCTTTTACTGCACCTTGTTCTGTTGAAAATTCAGTTGTTAAGTTCTTAATATCTAGTACTTTCATATGCACTTTACCCCACTACTTCTTTTTCGGGTCAAGGGCATCGCCTAGACCATCACCGATGAAATTCAGTGATAACATTGTTAAACAAATTGCTGCAACTGGCCACAATACTTGGATTGGATAACTCTCAATAAATTGACGTGCATCATTTGCAAGTGTTCCCCAAGATGCTTGTGGAGCTGAAATACCAATACCGATGAAACCTAAGAAGGCTTCTGTAAAGATAGCCGATGGTACCATTAAAGTAACAGATACGATAATTGGGCCCATGCAGTTAATCAATAAGTGTTTAAATAAGATACGTGATTTACTAGCACCTAAAACAAATGCTGCTAATGAAAATTCTTGTTCTTTTAATGTCATAACTTGTGTTCTAACCTGACGAGCCATTCCAAGCCATGCACCTATCGAAATACCTAATAAAATTGAAAATATACTAGTTCCAAAGATTAATGAAATTAGAATAATATATAGTAAATCAGGTATTGAATAAATAATATCAACAATACGCATCATAAACATATCAACTTTTCCACCAACATAACCAGCAATACTTCCATAAGCAACACCGATTACTAGGTTAATGGCAGCAGCCACAAAACCAATTGTTAATGAGATACGCGCACCACATGCAATACGAACAAAGATGTCACGACCAAACTTATCTGTTCCAAACCAATGTGCAGCACTTGGCATTAAATTCTGAGCATTTAAATCCTGCCCATGATAAGTGTATTGTGATAACATTGGCGCAAGAATTGCATATAAAATCATAATTGTTAAGAAAATCAAACCAGCTAATGCTAATTTATTCTTTTTGAAACGAGCCCAGGCATCTGCTAGATACGTTTTGGCTTCAACGGCAATTTGTTCATTGTTTTTTTCACTTTCAGGAAGTGGTTCAAACATTTCCGCTGTTAATTTTAATTTTTCTTCCATTACGTTTCCTCCTATTCGCCTAGTTTAATTCTTGGATCAATAATCGCACTAATTACATCCGATGCTAGATTTAAAACAATAACCATCGTACCTAGTAAAATCGTAAGTGCCATAATCATTGGATAGTCACGAGTACTAACCGAAGATACATATTCACTACCAATTCCTGGAATTGAGAAAATCGTTTCAACAATAAAACTACCAGTTGTAAGGAAAGCAATCATTGGTCCAGCATAAGTAATAACTGGTAACATCGCATTTTTAAGTGCATGTTTAAAAATAACCGCTTTAGGTGAAGATCCTTTTGATTTTGCCAATATCATATAATCTTGTTTCATTACTTCCAACATCGATGATCTCGTTAATCTTGAAATCATTGAAATTGGATATAAGGCAAGCGCAGTGGCTGGCATAATATAATGTAATGGAGTAGATAGTCCAACAATCGGTAGAACTCTTAACCATACGCCTAAGGATAGCATCAATAATAATGCAATCAAGAAACTCGGCATACTTACACCAATTGTGGATACAAACATCACCGCATTATTAACCCATTTTCGCTTGGATAACGCAGCAGCAACGCCTAGGCCAATTCCCACTACAATCGCAATTACGAATGCAGTAAGTCCTAATTTAATAGTAACTGGTGCACTAGCAGCAACAATGTCTGAAACATTAGTACCGATACGGCGATAGGAAGTTCCAAAATCACCTTGTAAAGCATTTCCCATATAATTTTTATATTGTTCAAATACGGGTTTATCTAATCCATAACTAGCGACCATTGCCGCTTGCGCTTCTTTACTAATAAACTTACCTTCACTCGCAAATGGTGACCCGGGCATTAGTTTCATTAAAAAGAAGGTTGTCGTTGCTAACACAAATAATGTGATAACTCCGATTAATAATCGTTTTCCTATATACTTAAGCATAGTTTTCCTCCATTTTATTCTTTAATTAGAATTAGTTCTTGTTGCGGTGGAGTTAAAAATCTTGCTCCCTTATCCGTTACAACAACATCTTCTTCAATACCAATATGACCGCCACTACAAGTTATCCCCGGTTCAATCGTGAATACATTTCCTTCCATTAAAGGAACTCGAATCAAATCATCACGATTATAGCGAGGCTTTGCTGGTCCTAAGACGCTACCTCCATCATGAGCTTCACGACCCATTTGATGTCCTGTAGCACAATTCCATTCATCATAGCCAAGTTTTGTAATGTAGTTTCTTGTAAAGGTATCAACTTCAATCCCTGTAACACCAGGCTTCATCATTTCCGCTGTTTTCAAGATTCCATCACGTACGGCATAGAATGCATCTTTAATATCTTGCGGTGCGTCACTCTCACCATCTTTTAAAACATAATACATTCGTTGTAAATCACAACTATATTCTTCTATTTTAACACCAAAATCAATATTAACCACATGACCTTTTTTAATAACAACATC
This sequence comes from Erysipelotrichaceae bacterium, assembly GCA_036641395.1. GTDB lineage: Bacteria > Bacillota_I > Bacilli_A > Erysipelotrichales > Erysipelotrichaceae > JAVXTH01. The sequence continues at coordinate 5,435 of JAVWEY010000043.1, read as the reverse complement.
GGGTGCTCCCATATGTCCTACCGGACAATTTGGTCCACTGAATACACCTGGATTACATGACTTACTCCACGCATAGCCGATGTTTGCATCATCAACTTGCTTTTGAAAAAACGCAAATACTTCTTTGGCATTAACTCCATCTTTAATGATATGCGTTGCTGCTTGAAATATTTCTTCAGCTTTTTCACAAGCTTTTGATATTTTATTTAATTCCCAGTCAGATTTACAACCACGAACGATGTTTACAATTGGTTTGGCACTTATAATTTTACCTTTAAATTCAGCGATAGTAAACCCTTGTTTTAAATGATCGTAAGTTCCACAACTCAAACCATCACTACTTGGATCATTTTCACTAAAGTTTAAAGCTATGCTCTGTGGGTTAACACGTTTAATAAATTCACCAATACTATCTGTTAAAGAGATTGGATAATCAATAACTTCTTCAAATATCCCGGTATTCACATAGCCATTTTTATCAATTGGCGAACAAATCGCATAAGCGCTTTTATCCTTCATAAATATAAGAGCTGTTTCACCTATAAATTCATGATCACATATCACTGGTAGAATAGGTTCTGATACGGTTCCAGATTCTTGCCCAGCAATAATCCACATATCAATATCCTGATCTTTTAATGCTTGATATGCTAATTCTAGTTTTTCTTTATAAAAAGCCATTTTTTTAGCATCCCTTTCCTATCGAAATTACTATTAGAATACAATAATTTTCACAATTTTACAAGTGTTTTTGAAACATTTTGCTATATAAATTTGTAAAATTATGTAAACAATTGCAATTTTATTTCAAAGGTTCTTCTTTCATAAACGAATCATTTGAAATTAATCCTTTTCCTCTTTTGTTCTCATACATCGCTTTATCCGCCTCCTCCATCAAATCTTGAAGATTCTTATGCTTGGAAAAAACGCTTGTTCCATAGGATATTAAAATCTCATATGGTTGATGTTGAAACGTAATTTTCTTATGAAACTCATCTTCAATTTTCTTAACTTTTTGCGAAACACTTGTTTTATTCTCATTCGCCATAAGGATAATAAACTCATCCCCACCAAGGCGTGCAACAAACTCATTTGCTTCAATGCAAACCATTAACTTATTCGCTGTTGCTCTTAATATCTCGTCTCCTCCTTTATGTCCATAAACATCATTTACCTGTTTAAAGTTATCTAAATCCATAAAGATAATAGCAAAATCAAAATTATCTTGACGGAATTGATTCTCATATAATTCTAAAATCTCATAAAAACGACGTCGATTTGATAGTCCAGTAAGTAAATCATAGTAAGATAACTTTTGATATTCATTTGCTAGCTTTTCAATTTTCTTACGTTCTAAGATTAGTTCCTCTTGCATTTCCATTTGTTTTGACACATCTTGACAAGAAACAATAAAGCATAAAAAGCTACCTTGTTTATCCTTTGCAATTGATGCGGAAACTAAAATATCTTTAGTCTCTCCATCTTTACATTTCATTTCAGTTTCAATATTAATTAAATCTTTATTATAAAATTGATCTAGTTCAATCTTCGTTTTAATTAAATCAATAAAATCTCTACCTATTAACTCATTTCCTTGATAACCTAAAAGATTCGTTACAGCTTTATTGTATTTTAATATTTCATTATTTTCATCAAGAACAAATAGTAAATTATTACTTGCTTCTAAAATAGCATCGGAAGAAATAACCAAATTAATGTTGAATAAATCATAACGATAAATAATAATAAAATAGCCAATGCCAAAGATAACGGTAATAATACTAGCAATTGCTGGAATTGAGTGATTCGTAAGTGGACACAATACATCACTTACTACACCAAACATGATAGTAAAGGTATCTAAGATAATAAACTTATAAGCCATTTCTTTTTTCATTTTATGTTTAACACTTTGAGCCCAATGATAGAGTAAGTAAAAAGCAAAGCCAAAATAAATAATTACATAAATCAAGTAAAGCCATAACCATATTGATGTGATGCTATTTTGATAGGTCCATCCCCATCCACTTGTTGAAGGAATAATTTTTTGGGCTAATGATGTTGTATTACCAAACACATTTTTAAAAATTAAGATGATTGTTGGCAAAAAGAATAAAAACTTTTTCCACCAAGTATTTAGTTTTTTATTATATTTAGTAAGTGCTAAAAAATAATATGCAGTACAAACAACAAATCCACACCAACCAATTGCTGATAGTTTATGCCAAAACATCGCTTGACTTGCTGTTGTAGCTGAAAAAAAGAACGAATTACAAAATGACCACCAACCTAAGTTCAATAAAACAGCACTACCAGTTATATTCATAATACTCTTACGTTGAGCACGCTTTACAAAAAAAGCACCGATAAAAAAAGAAGTGTAAATTATGATTGAAACAACAGATAATAAATTCATAATTAATTCGCCCCTCCCTCAAATTCCATTATGTCTTAAAGACAATAAAAATGAAAGCCCTTTTTTTAAATTGAACCTTGCAATTTTACCACATTAAGAGCAAATTGTCGATTTTAAAATCATATATTTTAAATAAAAAAAGGATGATTTATATTAATTCATTATTACTAATCATCCTTATATTAATTATGTTATTTAATCCAATCAATTCCTTGTGAATGAAGTAAGTTCACAAATTCATCTCGGCCTTCTAACATTTCATCCGCACAATAGTGTAATCCAAAACGATACTGTGCATAATTCACTACGTTTGTTTCATTCATTTCTTCTAAACATTCCTTTGCATAAGCATCGCCATTCACCTTTTGGGCAACTTTCACAATGTTTTCTTTCATTCGCTCATTAAGTGGTCGATCACAATTAATATATTTTTTATCATACATTGCTTTGATTTCTTCATCACTATAATCATGATAATACGATTCATGTACAATATCTTTTACTTCTAATTTAGTGCTAGGCGTAATCGCTTGATCAGGATAACCAACACTTAGCAATACGATAGGAAAAACTCCATAAGGTAGTTTACAGTAGTCGATTAATGTTTCAGCACATTCAACTGTCGTTCCAATATAACATGAACCTAGCCCATAAGCATCTGCTGCTACTGCCATATTCTGTGCACAAATAATCACATCTTCAAATATAACCCAGAAATGATTATAACTATGGTTTGCACTAAAAGGTGCTTTTGATAATTCTGCCCATTTTTTTAATCGATTAAAATCCATACAGAATAAAAAGTTTTCACCAGCATTCGAAACAAAACCTTGCATTTTCGCATCTTTTACTAAAAATGATTTATCTTCATCCTTTGATAGTCGAATAATTGAGAACGGTTGTAAGTTCCCCGCACTTGCAGAATGAACTCCACATTCTAATAAATCTTGAACAATCTCCTCAGGAATCGCTTGCTTTTTAAACTTTCTGATACTAGAACGTTCCTTTAATAAATTTAATGTTTCAACTTTAATAGTCATGATTTTCCTCCAATTTTAATTGTATAAATAAATTATTCTCTTATATAATACTAATCTTACATTAGTCAGAAAAGTAAAAGTTGTCAAGAATATTATTAATTTTTTATATTATTTTACCAAATTCAGTCAAAATGGTTTATAATATTTTCATGAAACATATTTTTATTATAAACCCGACTGCGGGTAAGTATGATCAAAGTAAAGAAATGCAAGCAAAAATAGAGCTTGCCTTTTCTAATTGTGGGTGTAATGATCCATACGATATATATATTTCTAAGTATCCTCAAGATGCAACCCACTATGCCCGTAAACAAGCAATCAGTGGAGAAACAATCCGTTTCTATGCTTGTGGTGGAGATGGTACTTTAAATGAAGTTTTAAATGGGATTAGTGATCAAGACAATTGTTCCTTAGCAATCATCCCAATTGGTACTGGCAATGATTTTGTTAAGAGTTTTACTGAATATAAAGAAAGTGATTTTTTAGATATAGAAGCACAAATTAACGGAAAAGAAAGTAAAATTGATGTATTAAAAATAGGTGATATGTTAAGTATTAATCTTATCTCCAGTGGTTTAGATTCAGCGATTGCTTCCAATGTATCAAAATTTAAACGACTTCCCTACATTGATGGTAATGGTGCCTATAACTTATCTTTAATTTACTGTTTCTTTACTTCCCTTTATCACTCCTTTTCCTTTTCCATTGATCATGAACAATATCCAGACGGTAGTTATATATTCGCCGTAGCAGCCAATGGAAAATGTTATGGTGGTGGTTACCGTGCTGCACCGCTTGCCGATATACAAGATGGTTATATTGATGTTGTCTGTGTAAAAAAAGTAAGTCGCATCCGGGTATTAAATCTTGTTAGTACTTATAAAAAAGGTGAACACTTAGCTTTAGAAGATTCAGTTATCTTTAAGCGAGCTAAACGTCTACAATTATTTAGTAAAAAACCATTTATTATGAACATTGATGGAGAAATTAAAACTATGAAAAATCCTTGTATAAAAATATTACCTAGTTATCTTTCTTTCTCGCTTCCTCGTAAGCAAGCATAGGCTAACACACAATACTTATCCTTCAACTCCCATACACTATAAGGGAATGGAGGATTTATTTATGTTTACACGTTATGTAATAAAAGTTGGCGATGTTGGAATTGCCGTAAATAAAATGCAAGCTTATTTAAACATCATGCAAGCTCGAGGTTATATCACTTTAAAACTAACTCCGGATGGTGTTTTTGGTTCTGCTACGCAAAATGCTGTTCGTGAGTATCAACGATTTGCGAAAATTGCAGTTGATGGCATGATTGGTGATTTAACATGGAGTGATATCATCGATAGAATTAAATCATTAAATATTGTAACGAATATTCCAGTTGCTAGTTCATCTTATTATTTAAAACAAGGCGATAGTGGTTTAGACGTTTTTAAACATCAAGAATATTTAAATCAAATCGCAGAAAAAAATACGTGTTTAAGACCAGTACCAGTTGATGGCAACTTCGGAGCACGTACAAAGACATGTGTTAGTCAATTTCAATATTTATATGATTTAACACCGGATGGCACCATTGGTAAAAACACTTGGGATGCGATTATCAACACTAGAAATCAATTATTATAGAAAAAGGGCGCAAGCCCAATGTCATTAAGTTAATATGATGATTCAATACCAAAGGCAACGGTTAACATAGCTTTTGGTATTTTTTAATGGTTTATGCCATGACAAAAAAATGTAGTCTTGTTACTACAAAGATTTCGTATTATAATACTAATGACTAGTCAAATCTATAGTTAAAGCATACAACTTTTTTTGGTGAAAGGTTTCGCATGTTATGTCTGCCAAGTCGAATTGGCAGTATTTCTTTAGCTATTAGATCATCAATGAGCGGATTCCCGCTCTTTTTGTTTATGAATTTTCGGATAATATGAAATGCTCTAGTAAAGTTGATTTGATAAATGTATTTC
>JAVWEY010000042.1:9529-11973 GCA_036641395.1 Erysipelotrichaceae bacterium | reverse complement strand
CCTGAGTGTTTCCACCGAAGATAGACATAATTTTATTTTTTGCAATTAAATTTAGTTGGTTATTACGTAACCACTCGACTGCAATCTGTATCAGACATAAACCTGTCGAAACCAGTACACCCCCATGTATTTGCTGTTTAAAACAGCGTATGTTTATTATAACCGAAATAAAGAAAGAATCCTATCGAAAAAACTTAAAATTGATTTTTTAAAGCTTTTTCGATTTCACGTTTCGCATCTTTTTCTTTTTGAGCATTACGTTTATCATGAAGATCTTTACCTTTTGCCAAAGCAATCTCCATTTTAGCCATTCCTTTTTCTAAATATAAAGAAATTGGAACAATCGTATAACCTTTTAATTTGACTTTTTGTTCTAGTTTAACTATTTCTAAATGATGAAGTAATAATTTACGTTCTCTTGTTTCATCATGATTAAAACGATTACCAAAATCATATTGAGGAATATACATTTCTTTTATAAATGCTTCATTATTTATAAAACTTACATAAGCATCTTTTAATTGTACGCTACCTTTTCGAATAGCTTTAATTTCTGTTCCTTGTAAGACTAATCCTGCTTCAAATCTCTCTTCTAAAAAGAAATCATGACTTGCCTTTCGATTAAATGCGATAACTTTTCGCATTTTGATCTCTCCCTTCTAATATATGATTTTGACATTATCACCCATTACTTTATTAACTAAATCAACAAAATACTGTCTCGTGATGCTTTGTCCTTCATAGCCATTAAGACCATGTGTTGCTGCTAATTCCTCGCTATAGTCCTTTAAAGCATATGTTTTAAAGTCCTTAAACCCTGCCTTAAAATGGGAGATTACAGGATAAAATTCAACATTTTCTATTTTTATTTTACCGCTATCACCTTTTTTTACAACTTCCCATTTAGCAAGCCCACCAAGCATGCGATAATCAACATCTTGTGCTGAAATAAAGTTTCCTAAAGAATACATAACTAGCGTTTCATTCCCATCCTTACCTTTTAAATAATCGATTGGTTCAATTACATGAGGATGAGACCCAATAATAACATTGACTCCTTCATCACTTAAAAACTGTGCTAATTCTTTTTGCGTTGCATCTGCCGTGAATTGATATTCACTACCCCAATGCATACTCGCTAAAATCACATCACATTTTGCTTGCTTCAGACGTTTAATTTCACTCTTTAATTGCTGCTTATCTGTATGATTAATTAAGTATTCCTTACCTTGTGGCTCTACAATACCATTTGTTCCATACGTATAATTTAACAATCCAAACTTAAGACCATTACGCTTTATAACACGTAGACGACTCGCTTCTTTTTCATCACGATTAATCCCCGTTGTAACAACATCTGGATATTTATCCCAAAAATTCATAGCTGATATAACACCAGCCTCACCAGCATCTAATGAATGATTACTAGCCTGTGATATCCAATCAAACCCTGCTTTTACAATGGCATCACCAATTTCTTGAGGCGAATTGAACATTGGATAATGACTTAGACCAAGTTCTCTTCCACCAAGAATTGTCTCTTGATTAATATTGGCAATATCAACGCCTTGTGTAAGATAATTCGTATTCTCATATATACTATCATAATTCCATGTACCATCACTATTATGATGATAGGGATCCACAAAAATTGCACCATGAATTAAATCATCACCAACTGCCGCAAAACTAACCCGTTTATCTTCTTTTACTGGTTTCGCCACGCTTTCGCTGTTTTCCTTGGTATCCTCTTTGACCTCGTTTGTCTGCTTTGAACACCCGCTTAGGCTTATTACCATTAGACTTATCATGATTAGATTGAGTAATTTTTTCATCTTTTTTATCTCCCTTAACAAGAATAAAATCAACTTGCTTCTTAAAACGAGAGGCTCCAATTACTTTAACTCTAACTTTTTGCCCCATCACAAAGCGCTGCCTACTGCTTCTTCCAATCAACGCTTTTCCTTCTTCGTCATATTCATAATAATCATCATTCATATTTGAAATATGAATTAATCCTTCAACCGTATTATCCAGTTCCACAAACATACCAAACCGCATAATTGAACTGATGACACCATCATAAATACAACCAATATACTTCTCCATATACTCTGCTTTTTTCATATCATCAACATCACGTTCTGCTTCAATCGCATTACGCTCTTGTTTCGAACATTGTATAGCAGCATCTTCAATCCATTTTAAATCATTACGAAGTTTATTCTCATCGTTAACTGGATCAAAATAATATTTACGCAACATACGATGAACAATTAAATCTGGATATCGACGAATTGGTGATGTGAAATGTGTATATTCCTCAAGTGCTAGACCAAAATGTCCTAAACAATTTGCATCATAGCGAGCCTTCTGCATGCTTCTTAACATATAAGTTGATAAGACAGGATACTCAGGTGTATCTAGTGCATCATTTAAAAAAG
>JAVWEY010000042.1:0-9430 GCA_036641395.1 Erysipelotrichaceae bacterium | reverse complement strand
CTTGCATTTGCTTTGGATGAATATCGGCACTATTTCCATTAAATGGATGGCCCATAATCAAAGCTGTTTTCGCAAATTCACGAATCTTCTTTGCATCTGGTTCTTCATGAACTCGATAAATTGATGGCAATTTAGCTTTCTTCACATGCGATGCAACACATTCATTTGCCGCAATCATGAAGTCTTCAATTATTAATTCGGAACGACCCCGTTCTCTTAAAACGATATCGGTTGGTTTTCCTTTTGCATTCACAATAATCTTTGCTTCTTTACTATCAAAATCAATTGCACCAAGTTTAATTCGACGTTTTCTAATAATGTCAGATAATAAAACCATATTCGAACACATTTCAATTAAATGTGGGTACTTCTTTAACGCTTTTTCATCACACGCAATGATTGCATTAACATCAGTATATGTCATTCGCTCACTCGTCTTTATATAAGAGGGATAAACTGCATAACGGATGATATTACCACGCCCATCAATATCCATCTCACATGTAATCGTAAGTCGTTCTACTTTTGGATTTAAAGAACAAATACCATTACTTAAACTATGAGGTATCATTGGTACAACACGGTCCACAACATAAACACTTGTACCACGATCATATGCTTCACTATTTACTTCCATACCTTCACGAACATAATAAGACACATCCGCAATATGTACTCCTAATCGATAACCTGATTCAATGCACTCAACACTAATTGCATCATCTAAGTCACGACTATCTTCACCATCAATTGTAATAATGGTTTTATCGCACAAATTTATTCTTCCTACTTTATCACTTTCTAATACATGATCTGGAATTTTATTCACTTCATCTAATACTTTTTGTGGAAACTCAGGTTCAATATGATGTTCCAAAAGCGTTGATAAAATATCAATACCTGGATCATACTTGTGACCTAATACCTTTACAATCGATGCTTTTAATACATTTGTATATTCATCAATGTGAACCATAACTTTTGTATCATCTACAAGTTTAAAGTCCTTAATATTTGTAATTTTAAAACGACGATCATTCATAAACGCATCACTTAAAAAGATTGATTTGCCTTCACGGATACGAATTGTCCCAACGACATTAACTAAATTACGTTCAATTACTTCCATTACTTCACATTCACTTGTTTCATCGAAATTCGTCCAAGTTCTTGCGAATACAATATCGTTTTGTAAGCCACCCTTAATATTTTGAGCACTCACATAAAAAGATTGCGTTTCATTCTCTACAAACCCAAAGCCTTTGGCATTTATTCTTAAAGTTCCTTTAATAAAACCTGCATATTCACTCAACAAATACTTTCCACTTGGATCATGAACAATACTATATTCTTTCACTAAGGCATGTAATTCTTCCATTACTAAAATGAAGTCTTCATTCGCTTCATTTTTCAATAATAATTGAATTGTTTTTATATCTAACCCTTTTGGTTTTTCTTTTAATAACGCTAACAAACGTTGTCGTATATCATCCATAACATACCACCTTTCAACTACTGATTCTATAAAAAAAGACCTTTACGGTCTAATTATCCAATAATACTTACAATGATCACAAGAACAAAAAATGAAATTCCCATAACTAACGTTAAATTGGAAATTACTTTTTCAGGACCACGTTCTTTAACATTAGCAAATAGATTTAGTCCATCACCGCCGGTAAAGGCACTGTTGATTCCATCTGATTTACCACTTTGTAATAAGGAGAGTATTATTAAGGCGACCGATATGCACATTAACATAATATTTAGAAAACTATTCATAATTCTCCTCCTTTCGTATCTGCTACATTATTATAACAAATTGATATCTTAATAGCAACAAATTTAAGCGTGACGTTAATTATAAGCCGTTAAAAAAATGAAGCATACGGAAGATGCCTCATTCTTATGGTTATTTATATATATTATAGAAGGCAGAAATACCAGGGTAAACAGCCATTTCATCTAATTCTTCTTCGATTCGAATTAATTGATTATATTTCGCGATTCGATCACTTCTTGACATCGAACCGGTTTTAATTTGGCCAGCATTAAAGGCAACCGCAATATCTGCAATCGTTGTATCTTCACTTTCACCAGAACGATGAGAAACAACCGCAGTATAGCCATGAGATTTCGCAAGTTCCATCGCTTCAAAAGTCTCACTTAATGTACCAATTTGATTTACTTTAATTAAAATTGAATTAGCAATTCCTTTTTCAATTCCTTCTTGAAGAATACTTGGATTTGTGACGAATAAATCATCACCAACAATTTGAATTTTATGAGAAAGAACATCACTCATCTTCTTCCATCCATCCCAATCTCTTTCACCAAGTCCATCTTCGATTGAAATAATTGGATACTTCTCGACAAGTTCTTCATACCACGCAATCATTTCATCGGTTGTTTTACTTCCTTGACCTGATTTCTTTAAGTCATATTGTTTAGTTTCCACATTATAAAATTCACTAGCAGCAACATCCATTGCCAACATAATATCTTTACCAGCAACATAGCCTGCAAGTTCAATTGCTTCCATGATGCACTGTAAAGGTTCCTCATTACTACCTAGATTAGGTGCAAATCCACCTTCATCACCAACCGCTGTAACATGACCCTTTCCTTTTAAGACTTTCTTTAGATTATGAAATACCTCAGCACCCATTCGAATTGCTTCTTTTACACTTGTTGCGCCAACTGGCATAATCATATATTCTTGGAAATCAACTGATGAATCTGCATGCGAACCACCATTAAGGACATTCATCATTGGTACTGGCATTTTATAAGCATTGAATCCACCTAAATAACGATAAAGTGGCATATCATAGTAATCTGCTGCTGCTTTTGCTACAGCTAATGAAATTCCTAATATGGCATTTGCTCCATATTTTGATTTATCTTGTGTACCATCTGCTTCAATCAATATTTTATCAATTAATCTTTGATTACTTACATCAAGACCAATCATTTTTTCAAATAATATTTCATTTACATTATCAACGGCTTTTTGAACACCTTTCCCAAGATAACGAGATTTATCTCCATCTCGTAATTCTAAGGCTTCACGCTCACCAGTTGAGGCTCCACTTGGTACAATGGCACGACCAAATGCACCACTTTCTGTTTCTACTTCTACTTCTATCGTCGGATTGCCACGTGAGTCTAATACTTCACGAGCATGTACATCAATAATATATGGCATAAATTATCCTCCTTATGTCTTTTGACATTTTTATTTTAGCACAGTCCTATTTAAATCAAGCATCATATGCACTAAAAAATTCATTCATTTATCCTTACTTAGAATGAATCAATTCTCTTAGATTATTCACGATATGATCTGGTTTAATATGATAACGTTCAATATCCTCAACACTATGTACACCAGATGTAACAAACACCGTTTCAACATTCTCATTAACACCTAATAAAATATCTGTTTCTAAATTATCACCAACGATAATTGCATCTTCTTTATCAATCTTAAAATATTCACAAGCTTCTTCTAAAATAGGAGCATATGGTTTACCAATTCTAGGACTTTCCTTATGGATTGCGTATTCAAACATTGCCACAATACTTCCATTACCAACATTAAAACCATCTGGTTTAGCTAGTAATCGATCATTGTTAGTACCAATAAGATTAGCACCCTTTAGTAAATAACCTAACGCTTTCGAATATTTTTCATATGTACCATCGACATCTAAACCAATAAATACATGGTCTACTGCTTCCTCACTTATTACAAAACCATTATCAAGCAATGCCTCTTTTAAACCATCTTGACCAATATAAAATGCTTTATTACCTTCATAATGTTTCTTTACATAACGTGCCGAAGCCATCGCTGATGTAAAGAAATGCTCTTCTTTAATATTCTCATAACCCATCTTTTCCATATGTTCTACATTTTGTGCTTTCGTCCGTTTCGCATTATTCGTAAGAAAAACAAAACGCTGCTTCGTTTTAATTAAATAATCAATAAAATCTTTAGCTCCATCAATAATTGCAGTACCACGATACATCGTTCCATCTAAATCTATCATATACATTTTCATATCAACACCTCATGTATAATTATACAATAATTAAGCGTACTTAACTAATGATATTTCTTAGAACGACGTGTTTTACTTTTTGGTTGAACATATAAGCCAATTAATATTAATAAGATAGGCCAATATTGGTTTAAGAAACTAGTTCCTTCTGATATTAACTCTTTAAAATTATAATCTGGTTTGATTAACAACAATATTCCAACCACAGAAATAGCAATTCCAAGCGTTCTCCGCATTCTACTCACTCCTCAGTTTTATTATAAGTAGAACTGAGAGAATATATTGTCAAAAAAAAGAATGCCAAATGACATTCTTATAAATCTGCTTTCTCTAAATCTGCATAACCAATTTCAGTTGGTGTTTCACGACCAAATAGAATCGTAAGTACAACTGCAACTTGTGTATCGTCATGTAGTTCTTCAACACTACCTTCTACTCCAGTAAATGGACCAGCAAGTATTTTAACACGATCACCAATAACGAAATCTACATTAACTTTACGTTCGCTCATTCCTAAACGACGTAAGATGGATTCGATTTCTTCATCTGCTACTGGGAATGGTTTAGCACCACCACCAGATGATCCAATAAATCCAGTAACGCCCGGTGTATTACGAACTACATACCAAGCTTCATCTGTCATTATCATTTCAACAAATAAATATCCAGGGAATAAATTCCTGATTTTTTCGACTTTTTTACCATTCTTAAATTCAATTTCTGTTTCTTCCGCTACAATAATACGAAATAAACAATCTTCTAGACCCATCGTTTCTCCACGACGTTCTAAGTTTTCTTTTACACGGTTTTCATGCCCTGCATAAGTATTAACTACATACCATTCTTTTTTTTCTTCGCTCATGCACAAGCCTCCTAAATTCCGATAAAATTCAACCACATTTTGGCGAACCATTCACATACAAAGAAGAAGATTGCGAATGCCGTAGTAAACATGATAACCATTACGCTGTCATTTGTTAAATCTTTTAACTTCGGCCAACGAATGCGATGTATTTCAGCACGTATGCCAGCAATACTAAACCATTTCATAAAAATCTCTCCTTATTTCGTCTCTTTATGAATTGTGTGTTCGCCGCATTTTTTGCAGTATTTTTTCAATTCAAGACGTTCTGTATTTGTTTTTTTGTTACGATGTGTCGTATAATTTCGAGAAAGGCAGCGAGTACAAGTGAGAATAATTTTATCACCCATTAATAACACCTCTTTCTTTACGCCTAATAACTTTATCATATACCACCCTTTTAGTCAATACAACAAAAACGGTAAATGATACGAGAATACAAGCATATTAAAGAGATATCATCCTATTTAAGAGCGATATTTTTCAATTAGTTTTCGATTAGTAATCTTTAACTTTTGAATCGTATTATCTACTTTTTTTATTGAAACATTCAAAACAGCTGCAATTTGTTTATAACTATAACCATGAAACTTATAGTTCCACACCTGTTGTTCAAAAGGCGTTAACTTTTCTATTTCTTTACGATAAATACTTCCTAGTTCTTTTAGTTCTAAACACCATGAAGGATCATACTCGCAATGACTATTTTCAAAAGTATCTACTAAATAGATACTCTGCGTTTCATTTACATACATATCCATTGATAATGCTTCATAATCATTTAATCTCTGTTTACACTTTAATTTTCTTACTTCATTAATAGCAGCTTGTTCACTTAGCATTTTAAAGTAATAAGAAAATTGAGCCCCTTTATCTTCCCGATAACTCAACGTTGCTAAATATAAAATTAAGCGACACTGAAGAAATAAATCTTTTGCTTGTGATGAATCTTTAAAATGATATTGAAAAGAATAAACAATTGCTTTATATATTCTCTCATATCGATTCAATAATATTTCTAATGCTTCTTCACTTCCCTGATGAATCATGTAGATTAATTCTTGATCTTCACACTCAGTCCGTATCACCACAAGTCCTCCTAATGATAGCTTTCGCTATATCTTATGACGCTGATTATAAATCTCGTATAAAATAATTCCGCAAGCAACACTAGCATTTAATGAAGTGATGGTTCCCTCCATTGGTAAATGAATTGAAAAATCACTATTCTTTTTAACCAAAGGTGATACACCAAATCCCTCTGAACCAACCACTAGAACAAGTGGTGAGTCATAGCGACCTTTTCGATAATCGATTGAATCCCCCATATCGGCTGCGGCTACCCAATAACCTAAATTCTTTAACTGTTTCAATGTTTGTGCTAAATTCGTTACCATTGCCACTTTTACCGTATCAATTGCTCCCGTACTAACTTTAGCCACGGTTGATGTTAGTGAAACACTGCGATGTTTCCCAATAATTACACCATCAACACCAACTGCATCGCATGTTCTAAGAATTGCACCTAAATTATGTGGATCTTCTAATCCATCTAACATAACCAACAGTGGTAATTTATCCTTTGGAATATCTGTGACTATTTCTTCAATTGTATACGTTTTATATTCATCGATTTTAACGGCTATCCCTTGATGAAGTGCACCTGGGAATAAAGCATCCATCTTTTTTCGTGACATCGGTGTTATTTTAATACCAGCATCTTCAATATCTTTTTTTAATTGTAAGTCATTACTTTGATCTAACATTAAAACTTCATAAATCTTCTTTCCATCATTCAAAATTTGTCTTACAACGTTTTTTCCATATACATACTGTGTCATCTTTTTTCACCAATCACTTTCATAGCTTCCCAAAGTACTTCTAAGCGTTCATTTTGTCCACTCAAATATAAATAACCCCATAGTGCTTCCATCCCAGTAGATAAACGATAAGTCCTTATATCAGCGTTTTTAGCCTTAGTACCAATATTCGCATTACGACCACGGCGAATAATTCCTAATTCATCTTCATTAAAAAAATCAAGTTCCATTAGTGCCTCTAACATCTTAGCTTGTGCTTTCGCACTTACCCAAGCACTCGACTTCTTTGATAAGATGTCTGGGCGACCATATCCTTGTTCGACTAAATAAACACGGACTTTTAAAGACATCAACGCATCACCAATAAAAGCAAGTGTCGTTCCATTATGCAAAGCAGCATCCATTAAAGAATGCCTCGATCCATCAACTCTTTACGATAACCATCAGCCTTTTCAAAATCTTTATTGGCCTTTGCGCTATTCCATTGTTCATAAAGATTAATATCTTCTTCCGTTAATTCAACTCTTGGAATATCAATACCTAAAACATATAACATTGCTTCCATACTTGAAACAATATGGGCAATCTTATCCAAATCACATTCCTTTTGGCGCATACTAGCATTCAATTGTTTACATGCTTCATAAAGACAAGCAAAAGCATTTGGCGTATTTAAATCTTCTTCTAAAGCACCTAAGAAATCACTCCACAGACTACCTTCTTTTTCACTACCAATCGCATGCTTAGCAATTGCTAGTTTAACATCTGCTTGTTTTAAAGATGTCTTAATTTTTTCTAATTCTTTACCGGCAGACTCAATAATTTCTTCATTAATATTCAAAGGTGAACGATATTGAGCACTTAACATAACCCAACGTAATACATTAGCACCTATTTGTTTAATCATATCTTTTGCCCAAATCACATTACCTAGTGATTTTGACATCTTTTCCCCATCAATATTCACCATTCCATTATGAATCCAATAATTCGCAATTGAAGTATCATAAGCAGCACAAGATTGAGCAATTTCATTTTCATGGTGAGGAAACTTAAGATCCATCCCACCACCATGGATATCAATACGATGACCAGGATATTCTTTATTAATCATTACCACACATTCAGTATGCCATCCCGGTCTTCCTGTCGACCAAGGAGAATCCCATTTGATTCCATCTTCTGTCTTTTTCCAAAGTGTGAAATCTAATGGATTTTCTTTCTTACTATTTTCATCAATACGTGCACCAACAATTAAATCATCAACTTGTTGATTGGATAATTTACCATAATCTTTAATACCATTTACTCTAAAATAAACATCACCATCGATTACATAAGCATGATCTTTCTTAACTAACAATTCAATGAAAGCAATGATATCATCCATTGTTTCTGTGACTTTTGGCGCAATATCTGGCATCTTCGCATGAAGTGATAAACGATCCTCATTATAAGCATCGATAAATTTCTCACTTACTTCTTTTTCACTGATTGATAATTCTTTCGCTACTTTAATAATCTTATCATCAACATCAGTGTAATTTGATACCATCTTAACCTTATAACCTAATGCTTCAAATGTTTTACGAAACGTATCAAAAACAACAATCGGTCTAACATTTCCGATATGCGGATAGTTATAAACGGTTGGTCCACAAACATAAAAACTAACTTCATTTTCTATTAATGGTACAAATTCTTCTATTTTATTGCTTAAACTATTAAATACTTTCATCTTATTCCCTCCATGGACAAAAAAAGAAGCGTTGTGCAAAGACGCATATTACACGCGTACCCACTTTGCAAGAAAAGCTCCCGAAATATCGTATAACGCTTACGACTTGCGTATTTTTCTACTTATCGAAAAATCCCTAAAAGGGGCATTTCATTATAAACAAGATCAGTTATTTTCACCAACAAACCGTCGCTATTAACTTGCCTTATAATTACTTATCCTTTATCATCAGTTTTTAATAGTATAACAATTTATGACACTTATTTCAACAAATCTGTTTACATTATAAACTTATATGTTTACCATTTCATACTATATGGTAATTCAATATAATAACTAGATCAAATATATAAAGCATCCTATATATTACTATATACGTAAATAATACTTATATTCCTACAAAATATAAAATATTTCATTTAATAATTTAGATTTCCTTAAGGCATAAAAAATATCTAAGACAAAATAAATTGATATAGATTCTATCTGAAATTACTAGTATTTTGGTAAGAATGTGTCATAAACAGACTAACAATCGATATTTTAAGTATGAATTATAACTATTTGTTTCTTTTTCAATATGATAGGTGCAGTTGCACATTATAAAATATACTTTCAGATGTCAAATTTAAGCAGTGGCTAATCGTTATACCCATGACGATTAAATGTCTATAATTACTACTGACTTATGTTTTAACTTTTGCTAAGTGGTAAATATCAAGGACTTAAAAAAAAGGAACTTCAATTAAGAAGTTCCATTGATAATCCTTTGAATTAAGCTAATTCAGAGAAGAATTTAATTGTTCTAACCATTTGGCTTGTGTATGAATTTTCATTGTCATACCAAGAAACAACTTGAACTTGAGTCGTTCCATTGTCTAATTTAGTAGCCAAAGTTTGTGTAGCATCAAATAATGAACCGAATTTAATTCCGATAATATCA
>JAVWEY010000041.1:0-12760 GCA_036641395.1 Erysipelotrichaceae bacterium | reverse complement strand
CCTTTACATTATGTGGATACTTTTACCACATGTCGTAGCGAAAAATATCTAGCTACTTGCGCTAAAATATTAGCGGATAAAGGTTATAATGGTGAAGAAATTGTAAAGCGATTAAATGAAAGTGTTGAATGTAGTAATACCTTAATTGTACCAAGCGATCTTCAACACTTAAAACGTGGTGGACGCTTAACACCGATTGCAGCTACGCTTGGTGGGTTGTTAAAGATTAAACCAATCTTAAAATTAAATAAATCGAGTGAAGGTAAAATTGATGTTTATGCGAAAGTAAGAACGATGTCAAAGGCCCTTCAAACAACTGTAGATACTTTTAAAGAAGAAAATCTCGATGAAAATTATATCATGTATGTTCTACATACCGATGCATTTGAAGACTGTCAAACTTATTATGAATTAATGAAAGAAGCCTTTCCAAAGACAGAAATTATCTTTGGGGAAATTGGTGCTGTTATATCGGTACATACAGGCATTGGTTGCGTTGGTGCTCAATATCTTAAAAAAGTAAATTTAGATTAAATAAAAAAAAACATAATCACTTCAGATTATGTTTTTTCTATCCTATTTTTGATTATTTAAGATACGTTTATAACTAGAGTAAGTCGCATAGAAATAAGCGGAATAAATAAGGGCAATTAAAGTAGCGGTAAAACTTGTTGCTAGTAAAATATCGGTTTTCCCAAGTAGCTTAATCACATCATTCACAACGATTATCCCTACATATGAATGAACAATCGCAAGTCCTAAAGGGAGTAAGAAATATAATCCAATCTGTAATAAAATGGAATGATTCATCATTTTCTTATCACAACCAATTTTTGAAAGAATTTGATAACGAACTCGATTATCAGAAGCTTGACTCACTTGTTGAATTGCTAATATAACGGCAGAAGTAAGTAAGAAGACAATACCTAGATAGATGCCTACATAAGTAAAGGCAATCGATAACGATGATTTTTCACTATACACAGAATCAGCGGTACTGTAGTAAAGATTCAATCGATCTTCATTTTCTAAACTGCTTGGATTAAAATTCGCCATTTTAGAATTAAAGATAAGTGGATCAATTTTCTCTTTGAACTTAATATTTGTATGAAGACTTTCATATAAAACATTAGAAGCACTTATTTGCGAATCATTTAAAACAAAAATAATTGAATAATCAGGATCATTTGCTGTATAGAGTTGCGTAAAGATTGGTTGTTTGTTTACGATTTTTAAATCCAAATCATTTACTTCAATTTGCTGATGATCACATACATCTTTCAAACTACTTAATAAAGTTTCACTCTGTGATAATAATAAAGTCTCATCTTCATTTAATGTGATTGCTTGCTTATGAATCATATTAAGGAAATAATTGTAGTCACTTAGTTTCACAAAACCTAGATTGGCATCCGCAAGTTTCGCAATCGATGAACCTTGCTTTTTATTTGTTTCATTTATATAAGGAAATAAATCACTGATATTGTAAATGATTTCATCATCTCCCAATATATTAATATTCATATCATGAATGGATTCAATTTGATCAACAAAAGGAAATTTATAATACGCTAACATATCAAGTTTTGAATCAAAAGAATGAGCTTCCTGATCATAATTGATATTCCAAATACTCATGTCGAGCGGGGTGGCATTAATTAAACTTTTTGAAATTGTTTTATTCATATTAATCCCGCTTGATAAAGCCCCAATTGATATAAACAACATTAAACAAATCATGCTGATGGAAGTACTTGATGAATTAATCGAGGCATTAATTTGTCTTAATGAAAAAATATTTAAACCACGATAATATAAGTTTGTTCGCTTTACTAGTTGTAACATAAAACCGGATAAGGAAGTAAAGAACAAGAAAGTACCAATACCTCCACATAAGATAATACGGATCAAAGGACCTAACATCGCTTGAGTTAAACCAATGCTTAAAATCTCATAATAAGCAAAACCAATTAACCAAAGTGACAAAGCAAACAACAGAATATTTAAAGGAACGGATTGTAACTTTAGTTTCTCATGTTTTTTGTTTGCTTGAAGTAAATCGATTAGTTTAAATTTATTTAAAAGATAAACATTAAAGAATAAGACAAGCACAAAGATGAAAAAGAAAGATAAAATCGTTATGATAAAAGCATGAAAGGAAAAGATAAAATGAAATCGTTGGACATTCGCAATAAATAAATTAGCGATAAAAGCACTCATCAATTGTGAAAACACAAGTCCTAATAAAAGACCAGTAACTAAGGATATCATACCAATTAAGATTGTTTCATAACATAAGATGAGCGATATCTTTTTATTCTCCATCCCCTGTAACATATAAATACCAAATTCTTGTTTTCTTCGTTTAATTAGGAATTGATTCGCATAGAGAATTAAAAATCCTAATACAAGGCTTACAAAAATAGATAAGAAATTGAGAATAATGACAAACTGATCCATAATCATTGAATTTGTTTTCGTAATCTCAATAATTGCTTGTTGTTCATTAAACGTATTAAACGTATAAAAGATGCAAACCGAGATACTTAAGGTTAAGAAATAAATCAAATAATCTTTATAACTCTTTTTCACATTCGCAAGCGCTAGTTTAAAGTACATGTTTATTCCTTTCTATTTATATAAAATTCGTTTATAACCACTATAAGTTACTAAGAAATAGATACCATAAATTAATATAATAATTCCCATTGTAACAAGTGAAGATTGAAGGATATTACCTTCACCTATAATTAATACCAGGTTGCTAACGACATTAATACCAACAATGGCATGAATTGTTCCAAGTAGTAAAGGCAACATGAAGTAAATGGCAATCTGCATAAAAACAGAGTGATCCATCATTCGTTTTTCACAACCAATATCCGATAAAATAGCATATCGTTTTTTGTTCTCATCTGCTTGGGCTAATTGTTGAAGCGCTAAAATAACTGCACTGGATAGGATAAAGATAATACCTAAATAAAGCCCAATATAAGTAAACATCATTGACATACCGATGGAATTCTCTCTTACCTCATCACTGCTTACTAATTGATTGCCGTGGTGGTAAGGATAGTTTTCTGCTTCTGGATCAAGGGCAGCAACTTTTGTTTCGATAATCTTTGTAAACTGTTTTGAAGAAACGCCTTTTTTTAAATCTACATTCCAATAAGACGTTGATAATTCGGCTTTTTCATTAATCAAAGAATCATCAATTACAATGCCTAGAAATACATTACTAAGGGAGTTGGTTGTTGCCAAGTTATTCTTTACATATTCATCATTAACAATTTTGATTTCATGATCAAAAGCAGTGAATTTATAATCTTCTTTCATCATTGCTTTAACCCAATCATCAATCATATCAAGCGTTGAAAAGACATAGCCTTCATCCTTATTTAATGAAATAGGGTCGTAGCCTTGTTGTTTTAAACTCTCATTAAATTGTGATAATTTTATATATTCAAAGAAAACAGTAGAATCATTTGTGATAAGCCCTCCCTTATTCCCAAATAAAGAAGTCATTTCCTTGTTTCGATTTACTTGATCAACATAAACATTCATAAAATCCTCATTTTTAATATAAGTATCTTTATCAATCTTTAGTTCATCCACAGCATCTTTTGCTTCTTGTTGATAGATATTAAAAGAATAATCATAGGGAGTCGTTTTCTTCAAAGTTGAATTAATGCTGTTTCTTAAGGACATACCTGTTGCAATTGCACCAATACTTAAGAGTAACATCAAACATACAATACTCATCGATAAGAAATTAGAATTAATCTTCGCATTAATCTGACGTAATACAAACATATTTAAGTTACGATAGTAAAACTTTTTACTTGTCTGAACAAATTTTAATAGAAATCCTGATAGTGACATAAAGAATAAAATCGTTCCAACAATCCCAAAGATAAATATTTGAGGTATTTTATCAACATACATCAAACCATATTTAAGACCCCAATGATAAGCAAAACCAATTAAGATTAGGGAAAGTAGGAATAAGATAACGGAAACATACAAGTTTTTAACCTTTAATTCTTCATGTTTGTGGGAAGCATTTAATAAATCAATTAATTTAAAACGACTTAAGACAAAACTGTTTAAAGCCATTACAAATAAGAAGATAACAGAGAAAGAAAGAATTGTTAAAATGGTAGCCTCTTTTGAGAAGATAAAATGAAAGTTTAAGTCTACTTCAAAGAGGGAAGCGGTAAGAATGGTTAAATATTGAGATAAGATATAACCTAAACATAAACCAGTGATTAAGGATAAAATACCAATCATAAAGGTTTCGTAGATAATAACTTTTGAGATATTCTTTTTTGGCATGCCAAGTAAGGTATATAAACCAAACTCTTGTTTACGGCGTTTAATTAAGAAGTTATTGGCATATAGAATTAAAAATGCTAATACAATCGCAACAAAGATCGAAAGAAACATAAGAATCATATTGATGGATTCAATGATTTCACTTTGCGCTTGGGATAAAGATAAAACAGCTTGCTGTGCTTGGAAACTATTAAAAGCATAAAACAAACAAACGGAAAATGCTAAGGTAAGGAAATAAATTAAATAATCTTTGTAACTCTTCTTAACATTTTTAAAGGCAAGTTTAAAGTACATTAGAAGAATCGCCCCCTAGTAGGGTTACAACTTCAATAATACGATTAAAGAATTCTTTACGAGAATCATTGCCTCTTATAATCTCATTGAATATTTTCCCGTCTTTAATAAATAAGATACGATGGGCATAGGATGCGGTAAAAGCATCGTGAGTAACCATCATAATTGTCGCAGCTAATTGCGTGTTTAACTTTTCCATTGATTCAAGCAGCATTCTAGAACTCTTAGAGTCTAATGCACCAGTAGGTTCATCCGCTAAGATTAAACTTGGATTGGTAATTAAAGCACGAGCACTAGCGACACGTTGTTTTTGACCACCCGATATTTGATAAGGATATTTACTTAATACATCTTCAATCTCTAAAGTCTTGGCAACTTCTTTAATCTTTTCATCGATGGTTTTTGGATTAACTTTTTGAATTGTTAAAGCTAATGCGATATTTTCATAAGCGGTCATTGTATCTAGTAAGTTAAAATCTTGAAAGATAAAACCTAATTCCTCACGACGAAACTTAGCTAATTGACCACGTTGAAGTTTTGTGATGTCTTGTTGATTAATTAATATATTACCACTTGTAACTCGATCAATCGTAGAGATACAGTTTAATAAAGTTGTCTTACCAGAACCACTTGGTCCCATAACACCGACAAACTCACCTTTTTCCACATAGAACGAGATATTGTCAATCGCTTTCGTGATATTACCTTTACTTCCATAATATTTTTCTATCATTTGAACATCTAAAATATGATTCATGCTTTTTCTCCTAACATCTGTTTTTCAGATTCTGATCCATATGATCAAGTTTATACACAATAATAAATAGAATTAGAAATATTAAATCAATGGAATACACCCATGATGGAATATTTCCTGGTAATAAAAATGCAATACACTGAATGAATCCTAATAGAAATAGAATGAATTCACTTCGATACTTTTTTATTGTTTTCATAAATAGTCCTCCAGATTACAATACCATTGTAGTTGTTTATCTAGAATTGAGCCATTCAACTATATTACAGAAGCCTTACACTTTTGTAAGTTAAATATATTATAACCGAAAAAAAAGAAAATTTGGTTCAAAATCAAACCAAATCACTATTTCACTAAATTATGATTACTAATCGGGAATGTAATAAAAACACTCGTACCATTTTCATTACTTGTCACATCGATTCCAAGATATAGTTTTTTACAGAGTTTCTTACATAAGTATAAACCCATACCAGTTGCTTTTTCATAAATTCTTCCATTATTGCCAGTAAAACCTTTTTCAAAGATACGTGGTAAATCTCTTTCACTGATACCACAACCATGATCTTTTACACAAAGAATGATATTCTCTTTATTTAAAATAGTATCAATTATGATTGTTTCGTGATCTTTACTATATTTTAAGGCATTATTTATAATTTGATCCAATATAAATTCAATCCATTTTGGATCACTATAAACATCTTCTTCAATTTTATTTAATTCAATTTTAATATCACGAAGAATAAAAGTCTTTGAATGCTTACGAATGATTTGGTTAATTGAAGTCTTTAAACTCATCTTCTTAATCAAATAATCTTTTTGTAAGGTATTACTCCTAGCATAAAACAATGCTTGATCAACATATCCTTCAACCTTATCAATTTCTTCTTCCATGCTTTGTGAAACTTCACTGTTGTTGTTGTTGGTTAGGATTAGTTTAGCTGCTGCAAGCGGTGTTTTAATCTCGTGTACCCATAGTTCAATGTATTCTTTATATTCCTCTTGGGCAGAACGATAGAAACTGACATGATCATTCATACTCTTATCAATGATTGATAAAGAATCATAAAAGATTTGACCATCCATGAATTCTGGTTCTTCAATAATTTCACTAATAAGATATTTCTTATCAAGATCATTTAATGCTTCATTCAAATTATTATAAAAAGAAACCCGACGCATATACTCAACAACTAAATTCGTAAGAATTAAAAACCATAATAATAATTGCACAACAATTACTATTTCAGTTTGAACCTTTGTGACTAAAAAGAACAATTCAAATAGAAATGAAATAATGATTCCTAAGATTAAAAAATATAATTTTTCTTTAATAAATTTAGATGTCTTCATATATTAAATATCCTAATCCACGTTTAGTCTGAATTAAATCACCTAAGTTTAAATAATCTAATTTCTTTCTTAAACGATTAATATTTACCGTTAAAGTATTATCATCAACAAATAAATCACAGTCCCACATATGTTGCATTAATTCATTTCTAGATACTATTTTATTTTTATTTAGGAATAAACAGTGCATAATTCTTAACTCATTTTTAGTTAAATCAACATTTTTATCATGATAAGATAAAAGACTCTTAGATATATCTAATGATAATTCATCAATTCTTAAGATATGAGCTTTACTAGATTCATAGACTCTTTTTAAAACTGTTGATAAATGAGCCAGGAGTACTTGTAAATTGTAAGGTTTAGAAATAAAGTCATCTGCACCTAAATTAAGTGAGATTAGTTCATCCATATCACTGTTACGACTTGTCACAATAATAATTGGCATCGTACTAATTTTTCTTATTTCACGACAAATTTGATGACCATCAACCATTGGTAAATTTAAATCGAGAAGTAAAAGATGAGGTTTCAATGTTTTAATCTCATCTATAATATTCTCAAAGTTATGAGGTGTTGATGTTTTATATCCGTTTTTATTTAAGAAGTCACTTAATTCATCACGGATTTTTTTATTATCTTCGACAATTGCAATATGATACATAAAATCACCTCTTTAATAATTATTATACAATACTTTGTGAAATAGACAAACCAAAAGAAAAGGATATCTTTCAATATCCTAATCGATTATTTCATAACACAACGTTTTAATGCTTCTTTATAGATTTGAGCAGATAACATCATCTGTTCGATTTTAACTTTTTCATTTGGTTGATGTTCCGTTGTAAGTAAACCTGGAAAGTTGGCTCCAAAAGCAACACAGTTATCAAAGGCACGAGCATAAGTAGCCCCTGCTGTTAGATATGGGTGAGACTCAACATCGCCACTTACATCACGATAAGCGCCTAATAGGCTCTTTACAAGTTCACTATCAAGAGGGACATGGATTGGTCGTAAGTAATCAAATTCTTCTACTTCCATGTTGTATTCATTGGCTTTGCATCGAAGCAATTTCAGGATACCTTCTTTTGTTTGTGAAGGAGGTAGACGTAAATCAACGCTGAAGATTGTTTCTTCATCTCCAATCATTTTACCTAAGTTAATAGAAACAGGTCCTGAGAAATCACTTAAGTCTGTTTCAGAGAAACCTTCAAATTCAAATTTATTATTTAAACAATCACAGGCAAAGTTTATTGCATTGCTTTCATATCCAGCAAGTTTCATAGCCTCTAATAAATGTAAATTAGCACTAATTCCTTTCCAAGGATTTTTCGCATGGGCGGTAATGCCTTTCACATGAATCATATCGCCATCAAGTTCAAATTCATAACCTAAAGTATTGAGTGCTTCTTCAATCTTAGGATCTCTTTTTGTTTTTGCGAAAGAAGATACGGCATTGAAACTATCGCCTCCATGATACTTAATTGAAGATTTGTTCTTATCTTTAATAATAACTTGTAGCAAACCTTTTTCGGCATAAGTTAAAGGAAAAGCAGCGTCTGGTACAAAGCCAGCCATTGGGGCAGCTTCTCGTTCACAGTAAATATTAATGGAACGCCATAGTGTTTCTTCATCTAATCCTAAAATAAAACGAACTTTATGTTTTAATTCATAGCCTTCATCAAGTAAGGCTTTTAAAGCATAAGCACAGATCATTAAAGGTCCTTTATCATCTTGTACGCCACGACCACATAAGTAACCATCTTTAATCATCGGGTCAAAAGGATCATGTTCCCAACCATCTTCAACACGGGCATTCACAACGTCTAAGTGGGCAAGAACAGCGAAGGTTTCACCTTCACCAATTTCCGCATAGCCATAAGCTCCATCTTCTGCTTTAAATGTGGAATAACCTAATTCTTTCATAATTGATAATGCTTCATCTAAGCAATGATCAATTGCTTCTCCAAACAGGTAAGAATCACTTTCTTGATAGACAGATGGAATCTTAACCAAACGAGAAATGTCGCTGATTATTGAATCTTGGTATTTATTCATAAACTCTCCTTTATGGTAAGGGAATATCCCTTAAAAAACTAAGTAATTAATTACTTTTGTTATGAATTCAGTATACTATATGAGTTGTCTTTTGGGAAGCAAGAAACAGTCATTATCGTTTGATAATGACTGTCGTGTAAATTAGGCTAATTAAAATTCATATTTGTGATCTTCAGGGGAGAATTGTAAATATACCTCTGCCCCCATATTTTTTATTTTTGTTAGAGTGTCTAGATCTTTTTGATCAACGTAGACATGGCGTTCTTTGTAAATAGTTTTTCCATCTTGATAATGCATATTACCAACATTAACTTTTTTAATTTGAACACCACCTTCCATTAATCGACAAATGGTATCTGGAGTTCTTCCAATTATAAATAGTAATTGCGTAGGTTTTGCTTTGTCAATAATTTCGATGGTTTTTTCAACTGTGAAAAAACGGATTCCTACATGAGCTGCTTCTGCTGTCATTTTCATTAAAGATTGTTGAATTGGGTCGTTTGCAGCTTTGTCATCTACAACAAGGATTAGATTACATCCACAAGATGAAACCCAAATATTACCAACTTGGCCATGAACTAGTCGATTATCAATACGAGTCAATACAATATTGGCAGGCATAAAATCATCTCCTTTATTCTAGATTTGCATGTTTTTGGTAAACAATGTCTAAATCTAGATTCTTTTTATTAATAATATAAAGAATGATACTATCTAATGTAATAAGTAAAGTTTGTTCGAATAAGGAAGCACCAGGTTGCGTGGTGATAGCAATTGGTATTTCAATTACCATGTCTGCTAATTTTCCTAATGTAGAATTACCATTTTTACTTATAAGGGCAACTTTTGCGCCAATTGCTTTTGCTCTTTTTGCTTTGTCAATTAAGCCGATTGTTTCTCCTGAACCGGATGCAATGAATAATAAATCATCTTTTTTGATTGCAGGTGTTGTTACTTCGCCAACAATAAAAACTTGATATCCAACATGCATTAAACGCATTGAAAATGCTTTTATCATCAATAAAGAACGGCCGGCTCCAATTATAAAAACATGTGGAGCTTGATCAATTGCTTTATAAAGTGTGTCGACTTGTTTCTCATTAATAGCGATAGAATTAGAGATTTCATCGACAATACTTTTAATAATATTAGGATAAATCATAGGGATACACGATTCATGATTGCACGTAATTCATCGGCATAATATCTAGGGTCTTTATGTTTACTTAGAGCTCCTCCAACAACGATAATATCAGGATGTAAATGTGCAATACTTAATATGTTATCAATATTGATGCCACCAGCAACCGCTATTTCTTTATTATGAATCGTTTCTCTTAAGATACATAAATCGTTCAAAGGGGAAGCACCATTTTTTTGAGTATCAATGCCACTATGAACACATAGAATATCTACATTCAATTCGCTTATTTGTTGGGCTCTAGATTTTATCGAAGGTACTTCTATAAAATCAACTAAAATTTCTTTTTTATATATTTTCGCTTGTTTTACTGCATCGATTATGGTTTGATCGTTCGCAAGAGCAAGGACACTGATTATATCAGCACCAGCTTCAAAACCTGCTTCACTTTCAATACTAGCTCCATCAACAATTTTCATATCAGCAAATATTTTAATGTTGGGGAATTGCTTTCTTACTTCACGTACAAAATCCATTCCATATTCTAAAATTAAGGGAGTACCAATTTCAACTATATCAACCTTATCTTTTAATTGCTCGATTAAATGAAGCGCATCTTGAAGTGTTCCTGTATCAATAGCTAAATGTAATTTCATATTATTGATATTTTGCTATGATGGATGGGTCTATCATAGAAGCAGCTTCTTCATCGAGAATAAAAGTGCAATTTGGATGCATTTTCATGAATGATACAGGCCAATTAGGATCAAGATGATCATTTTCAAAGGTTTTAGCTAATAATGGAGCTTTATTTAAGCCACTTGCAACGACTAGGAAATTACGACAACGCATAATATCTTCCATACCAATTGAACAAGCACGTTTTGGAACTTGTGAAATATCTTCAAAGAAGCGAGCGTTTGCTTTTATGGTAGTTTCTTTTAAATCAACAGCGTGAGTGCGAGGTAATAAATAATTGTCAGGTTCATTAAAAGCAACATGACCATCATCACCAATTCCAGTTATTGCTAAATCTAAACCACCCAAAGCAAACATGTGTTCACTATAATCAGCACACATTTTATCAATGTCAGTGGCTAAACCATCGGGATAATATACATTCTTAGGATTAACATCTACATACTTTAAAAAATGAGTCTGCATAAAATCTGCATAACTATTTTCATTGGTTGGTCCAATCCCAACATATTCATCCATATCAAACGTAATCATGTCTTTGAAAGAAATTTCTTTTCGTTTAAACATTTCGACTAAGCAGCGATACATACCAATTGGAGAACCTCCGGCTGGTAAACAAAAAATCAAATTTGGTTTTTCTTTAACTAGTTCAGCGACAATTCTTGCGGTTTTTAAACTTAATGCATCATAATCTTTTGTGATAATAATTTTCATTGTATTATCCTCCTTTTATAATGTTATTATAACACCTAAATTATTGAAGTCAATAAAATTGAAGTATTAAATTATTGGCAACAATAATTTAAGCGTTAAAAAACAAGTAATATTTGGATCAATTACTTGTCTATTTATTATTCGCAATTATGATAGGATAATTTTTATTAAAATGTTGGAGAATATCTTTATCAATATTTTGATCAGTAACGATTGCTTCAACTTCGTTTAATTTACATAAGACTTTTAAAGCGGTCTTATTAAATTTTGAATGATCACATACAACAACAGTTTGATTAGCTTGTTTCATTAAAGTTGTTTTAATAATGTTTTCTTGAGTAGCCGCACTAGTGATTTGTGCGTTGATATCAATACCATTTGGAGAAAGAAAGAAAAGATCACAATGAAGTTTTTCAATACATGCTAGTGTTAATTCATCATGGAAAGAATAATGTTTATAATCCAATTTTCCTCCCGCTAGATAAATTGAAATATGATTTGTTTTAGATAGCATATTCGCAACGGCAAAAGAATAGGTAATGACTTCGCATGATATATCTTCTTCCATTAATTTTTGGGCAATCGCAAGGCATGTAGTACCAGCATCCAAAGCGATTATCATTCCTTTTTTAATATAATTCTTTACGACATAACTAGCTATTTCTTCTTTTTCTTGTTTGAAGATAGAAATGCGTGAATGAAAGGTTGTATTACGAGGGGTTCCTTCTGTTGACACTGCACCACCTAATACACGTTTGAGATAATTTAAATTTTCTAAATAAGCCAAATCATTACGAATGGTTGCCTGTGAGGCATGCAAAGTATCACAGAATTCGTGGACATCAATGATATCTTTTTTTAATAACATATCACGAATTTGATTATGTCTTATTTGAGCTTTTTTATTGTTATTCATATTTTTCTTCCTTATCCTCGCTTTTATATAGTTATACTATAACATTATTTTGTTTTTATAACGAATGATAAAATCATTTTAGAAAAAGCCATTATCGTTTGATAATGACTGTTAATTATAATCCACACTTCAGTTGCGCATTACAATTGGTACATGTGTTACATCCACCAATTTCTTCGACAACACCTTCTAAACAAATAGGACAGATGTCACCAACTTCAACTCCGATATTACGGTCTTGACGATCACTTCTAAGTTCCGTTTTATCTTCATCTGCTATTTCTTCTTTGACATTAACACCAAAGTCTTTCACTAAGTCCAATTGATTCCATGCTTTGTCATCATCATTAGATAAGGATAATACTTGAGAATCACGTGATCCATCCACATAAACAGTACCACCTTTGGCTCCACCTTTATATAGACGTTCATATATTTGTTGAACTTGTTTTACTGAGAAACCACGAGGTGCGTTGACCGTTTTAGA
>JAVWEY010000040.1:0-12802 GCA_036641395.1 Erysipelotrichaceae bacterium | reverse complement strand
TCAAGACATATGGTGGTGCCAACGGAAATAAAATTAATTAAATCGGCGTTAAAGATTTTAAATATGGAAAAAGAAGTTGATATGGATGCCTATTTTAGTCAATAAAGAGCATCAAGTTTATTATGAATTTAGCATCTCTACGAGTAATATGTTATTTAGCCGTGCTTCTTTTGAAAAAACAATGGAGTATGAAACGGTTGACGGATCATTGTTGCAATATGAATATCTAGGTATTCGTTATCCTTTATAGCGTGGGTTGATAAGTATTAAGAAATACTGATAATTGATTACTTTTTTAATATTGTAAGGTAAGTGATAGAGGAAATTATCCCTTCTAACTTGACATTTTCTTCACTTACCCTATATAGTTGTATCAATCGAGGTGTTCTCATATGAAAGAAATAGTATTAAATATGATTCAAGATGCAACACTTACAATGGATGATTCAAAAGCAAATGCAGTTGCGATTAGTAAAGAATTAAATGCAAGTAGAAATATTATTTCACAGTATTTAAATGAATACTATAATGCTGGTATTTTAATTAAAATAAATACAAGACCTGTTGTCTTTTTTGATAAACATTTAATTGAAGAACATTATTCATGTATTTTAGATGAATCTGAATATATTTCATTTTCAGCTTTTCAAGAATTAATTGAGAATGAAAAGAATAAAGACTTTGAGAATTTAATTGGTTATGATGAATCTTTAAGTACAGTTATTAACCAATGTCGAGCAACGATATCTTATCCTCCTGAAGGCTTACCAATGTTATTATATGGACCTACGGGAACCGGTAAAAGTATGATTGCCCAAACCATGTATGATTACTGTATTCATCAAAACTTGATTGAAAAGGATAAACAGTTCTTAATTTTAAACTGTAGTGAATTTGCGAATAATCCAGAATTATTGACCGCTAATTTATTTGGTTATAAAAAAGGTGCTTTTACTGGAGCTGATAAAGATAATCCCGGTTTACTTAAAGTCGCAGAAGGTGGCATCCTTTTCTTAGATGAAGTCCATGCCTTAAAAGCAGAATGCCAAGAGAAATTATTCTTATTTATGGATAAAGGTATTTATCATCGGATGGGTGATAATGAAAAATGGATCCATTCTCATGTTCGTTTATTATTTGCCACTACTGAGAATCCTCAAAAAGTATTATTAAAAACATTATTAAGAAGAATTCCAATGATGATTACCTTGCCTTCCTTACAAGAACGTGGAGTTCATGAACGAATTCAACTAATTTATCATTTATTTAAAAAAGAAGAGAAACGATTAAATAAAAAAATACAATTTAGTAATATTGTTTACAACGCCCTTGTTTCCACGGTTTTCCCAGGAAATATTGGAGACTTAAAAAATTGTATTCAAGCTAGTTGTGTTAATGCTTACTATAACTGTGATCCAAGTGGTAATACATTACAAATTCATGCTTATCATTTACCCGCTAATTTAATTGAGTTAAATGAACTTGCGAAACAGAAAATAGTTGATAATCAAGTCGCAATGATTCCTTTAGATGATTTACGTAAATACATCAATCATGATCGAGCACAGGTGCACTTAAATAATCAAATCCTAGAAGAAAATGAGGAATTGATTGAATTAAAAACAAGTTTTGCGGATTTCTTAGATAAAAGTTTTCAGTTTTTAAATGAATATAATGATCATACAATCTATCAAAAGAATATTAAACAAAGTTCAGGGTTCTTATATGTACAAAGTATGTTAGCGAATATTTTTGATATTATAAGCAATCGTTATGGTTTAAAGATTAGTAACAATGATTTATTGACCTTTGCGACTTATATTCATGATTATACGCGTTATAACTTTGAACTACGTAATTATTTTGATAAGAATCAAACTAAAATTGATCATTTATATAAAAATGTAAAGGAACGTATTCATCGAGAATTTTTAATTGCTCAAGAAATAGCACAGAGCATTCATGCCAATGCGGATATTGAATTAGATGATATGGCAATTAGTGTTTTAACTTTATATTTAAAGAAGTTCAATCGTATCATTGATTTAAACAAAAGAATTGGGATCATATTAACTCATGGTTATTCAACGGCAAGTAGTATTAGTGATGCAACCAATCGTTTGTTGGAACAATATATCTTTGATGCCATTGATATGCCTTTACAAGTTAGTAATGAAGAAATTGTTGAACAGTTAAATGATTACTTAAATAAAATTGGTAGCTATGATGAGATTGTTTTATTAGTAGATATGGGTTCTTTAGAAGATATCCATAAAGGAATATCATCATCTGCCCATGCCAACATTGGTATTATTAATAATGTAACGATTAAAATGGCATTAGAAGTAGGAAATGGGATTCGTCAAGGTGAATCACTAGAAACCATTTTTAAGAAAGTCGATCAAGCGGCTTTACCAACCCATCATATTATTCATTACCATCATAAAGACCCAGTCATCTTATGCTCTTGCGCAAGTGGACTTGGAACAGCAGATCGTTTAAAGAAGATACTAGAAGAAAGTATTCCTAAATCATTAGTTGTTAAAATATTAACGTATGATTATAATGAATTAATTGAAAAACAATTAAACTCAACTTTCTTTGAACAATATGAGGTAATTTGTATTGTTGGTACATTGAATCCTAATTTAGATGATGTACCATTTATTCCAATTGAGGATTTAATTATTAATGTTTCACTAGATAAATTACATCATTATTTTAAAGATTACTTAAGCATTGATGATATGAAGGTATTTAAAACGAATATTTTAAAGAATTTCTCATTAACAAATATTATGAATTCTTTAACTATTCTAAACCCAACAAAGTTATTAGAACAAGTTTCTAGTGCTATTGAAGACTTACAACAACGATTAGTTACTTCGTTCTCTAATAATACCTGTGTTGGTTTATATGTTCATGTATGCTGCTTAATTGAGCGATTGGTGATGCATCAAGATATTGATCAATATCCAGATGTTGAATGTTTTAAGACGAAGCAAGCAAGTTTTATTCAAAGCGTAAAAGCAGCATTTTCAGCAATTGAACATTATTATCGAATTGAAGTTATGCCACCTGAAATTGGGTTTATTTATGATTATGTAGAGAATGATGCATTTGGAAAAGGCAAGGAAGAAATAGAAGAAGAAAATTCATTATAGCGTCGCTTAATTTGGAAATAGCGTCGCTTTAGTGATAAATAAAATTAAAAGTCCTGATAATTAGGGGCTTTTTTTATGTTGGCACGATATTTGCTTATAGAAATGTGAAGGAAGTGAAATGTATGGCAAAATTAGTTCTGGCAACACATGGTGGTTTATCGTTAGGAATGGCAGATAGCTTAAAAATGATTATTGGTGATCTTACAAATAATTTAGAAGTATATAGCTTGAAAACTGGTGAAAATCCTGAAGATTATGCAATGAAGAAACGTGAAGAAATAGAAAAAACGAAGGAAACACATATTTTTGTCACTGATATCATGGGAGGAAGTGTTCATACAGCTTTGATGCAATTAACTCAAATCGAACAAGTATTTGTAATATCAGGTATGAATATGGCATTAGTGATGGAATTGTTATTTGCACTTCGAGACGATATTACGTATCAAGATATTATGAAAATTATAAAGGATGCAAGAGCAGCAATTAATTGTATTCAATTAAATTGTGAGAATGAAGTCCAAGAGGATTTCTAGAAAGGGATATTATGAAAAAGAATTTTTTAGAATTATTTGAAAACAAGAAACCAATCTTTGCGATGATTCATTTAAAAGGAGACAGCGATGCGGAAATATTTGATCGTGCAAAAAAGGAAATAGAGATTTATCGTCATGGTAATGTTGATGCAATTATTGTTGAGAATTATTATGGTACATACGATCATATGAAACTAGTTTTAGATTATTTAATGAAAGCAGATTTAGGCATAATCTATGGTGTTAATTGCTTGAATGTAGATCCGATGGGATTCTACTTAGCTAAAACATATAAAGCAAGTTTTGTCCAATTAGATTCAGTAGCAGGTCATTTAAAACAAAGAGATGAAGCAGGATTCGCGGCATTTATGGAGATGAATCGTAAAGATTATGATGGTTATGTACTAGGTGGTGTACGCTTTAAATACCAACCTTATTTATCAGGAAGACCTTTAGAAGAAGATTTAGCGATTGGTATGAAAAACTGTGATGCGATTGTCGTTACTCAAAATGCTACCGGAGAAGAAACTTCATTAGAAAAGATTCAAAACTTCCGCACAATCCTTGGTGATTTTCCACTTGTGATTGGAGCGGGTATGACACCTGATAATTGTGAGAAACAATTCGCAATTGGAGATGCGGCTATCGTTGGCAGTTATTTCAAGGATACTTATAAAGATAGTGGAGATGTGGATGCATCGCATGTGAAAGCAATGATGGATAAAGTAGGCGAGATACGTTTGAAAGGGGTGTAATTATGATTAAACTAGTACGTATTGATCATCGTTTGGTACATGGACAAGTGGCATTTTCTTGGACAAAGTTTTTAGAAGCAGATTGTATCTTGATCGCCAGTGACAATCTTATGAAAGATGAATTAAAAATGGCGGCGATGAGAATGGCAAAACCAAGCGGCGTTAAGTTGGTAATGAAGAGTATGGCTGATGCGATTACCGCTCTCAACAGCGGCGTTACGGATAAATACAAGTTATTTATTCTTTGTGAAAGTGTTCAAGATGTTCACTACTTAGCTACCCACACTAATGTGATTACAAGCATTAATATTGGTGGAATGAAGTCAGAGGAAGATCGTCATCAGATTTCAAAAGCAGTCTTTGTAAGTGAACAAGATATTGAATTATTAAAAGAATTAAATGAAAAAGGGATTGAATTAGAAGTTCGCTTAGTACCAAATGACAATCGTCAAAATTTAATGAATTTAATTTAAAGAAAGAGGGAAAACTTATGGAAAACAATTTATTTTTACAGGCATTGTTGATTACACTCGTTGCATTTTTCTGTTATATGCACTCTTACATGGGTTCAACAATGTGGAATCGTCCACTTATCGCATCAACGTTAGTCGGACTTGTATTAGGGGATTTGAAAACCGGTATTATGGTAGGAGCAACACTTGAATTAGTATTCTTAGGAGCAGTACCAATTGGTGCTAGTAATCCTCCTGATATGACATCAGGATCAATAATTGGAACAGCTTTCGTTATTATCTCAAAACAACCAATTGCCGCATCAGTTGCGTTGGCTGTACCGGTAGCAACATTAATTCTTTTAATTGATAACTTACAAATGACTTTTGTATTAACATGGGCAGGACATATTGCAGATAAATATGCTGCACAAGGGGATTATAAAAAAGTTGAATGGGTAGCACGAATTGCTAGTATTGGAAATAAAGTAGTGTTGGCATTAATTGTTGGAGTATCTTTCTATCTAGGAATTCCAATGATTAAAGATGTATTAGCGGTTATTCCACAATTTATTATTACTGGTATGGATGTGGCAGCGGGTCTTATTCCTGCCATTGGATTTGCGATGTTAGCACGAATGATTGTTACTAAAGAAATGTCACCATTCTTATTAGCAGGTTTCTTATTAGCTGCTTATATGCAGATTTCTGTATTAGGTGTAGCATTATTTGGTTTAGTTATTGCTTTAGTAGTATATTATTGGTCAAAAAAAGATAGCAATGTAAGTATGGAGGTAGCAGAAGATGACAACGAATTCTAATAAAAACACAATTTCTCCAGAGAGTAAAATCACAAAGCGTGATTTCTGGCAATGTTTCACAAGATCATGTACGTTAGATAGTCCTTGGAACTATGAGCGTATGCAACATCTAGCTTATTGTTATATGATGATTCCAATTTTAAAACGTGTCTATACAGAAAAAGAAGATATGGCAGCTGCCTTAACTCGTCATATGGAATTTATGTCATGTACTCCACATATTGTCTCTTTATTAGTAGGAATTACTGGTGCAATGGAAGAAGAGAATGCAAAGAATCCTAACTTTGATGCGAAATCAATCAGTGCCGTTAAGACTTCTCTAATGGGGCCAATGGCAGGTCTTGGTGATTCATTCTTCTGGGGAACATTACTTACGATTGCAGTTGGTATTGGTGTTTCATTTGCGAAACAAGGTAGCATTGTTGGGCCGATTGCTTTCTTATTAATTATCAATGTTCCAGGTTTCTTAGCTCGTTACTTTGGTTTAAAATATGGATTTCAATATGGTGTTAAATTCTTCTCTGATATGTCAGCATCTGGTGTGATTGAAAAACTAACAAAAGCCGTATCGATTGTTGGTTTAATGGCTATCGGTGCAATGGTAGCGACACAAGTCAACTTCACCATCCCATTCAAAATTGGTGTTCATGGGGCAGCAGAACCAATTCAAACATATATTGATCAAATTATGCCAGCATTCTTACCATTATTAACTTTTGGTGGTATGTATTACTTGCTTGGTAAGAATATTAAGGCGACAAGAATATTAATCGGTATTATGGTATTAAGCTGTTTAGGTGTATACCTTGGCTGGTTAGGTTAAAAGTAAGCTCTTTAAATACTAGATTTGTAAGTAAGATTGGTTGAGCAGTCTTACTTTTTTTATGCTTAAATAAGACTAAAAACAGTATATGCATATTTTAACGCGTTAAAAACGGTATAAATGCATATTTTTCGATACTAAAAAAGGTAAAATTGCATATTTTTCTATAAAAGTGCTATAATATAGAAAAGGATAGTGATAATATGTATCGGAAAATGTTAGATCGACTAATTGCTTGGAAAAATAATGAAAATAAGAAGCCTTTGATTATTAAAGGATTAAGACAGGTAGGTAAAACTTACACAATTCGTGAGTTTGCGAAGAAGCAATATAAAGCTGTTATAGAAATAAATTTTGAAAGAGACTTAGAGTATCAAAAATTATTTAAGAAGACGAGAAATCCAGATGAAATAATTACCTATATTGAACTAGGTAATTTAAATATGCAACACGAGAAAAAAGATATTCTTATATTTTTTGATGAAATACAAGCATGTCCTGATGCTTTAACAGCATTAAAATTTTTATCTGAAACAAGTCCGTATGATATTGTTTGTTCTGGAAGTAATCTTGGCGTTGCAATAGCTGGTAGTACTTCATTCCCAGTTGGCTATGTGGAAACGTGGGAGATGTTTCCAATGGATTTCACAGAGTTTTTAGAAGCGTTAGGAGTAGGAAATGATTCAGTTCAAATTATTTTCAATGCTTTTAATAATAAAATACAAATACCCACAATGATTCATGATCGTTTTAATGAATTTTTTAAATCATACATTATTTGTGGAGGAATGCCTGAGGTTGTAAAGACATATATTACTAGTAATTCTTTTGTTGAAACATTAAAGGTACAAAGAAGAATTGTGTCGGATTATAAGAACGATATTGTGAAATATGGAAGTGGAAGCGACAAAATAAAGGCACAAGAGTGTTTTTCTTCTTTACCAATTCAATTGGCAAAAGAGAATAAAAAGTTTCAATATAAAATGGTACAAAAAGGCTATAATGCAAGATATTATGATACTAGTTTAAGATGGTTACAGGAAAGTGGATTGGTTTTTAAAATAAATCGATTAAAGAATATCATGACTCCC
This sequence comes from Erysipelotrichaceae bacterium, assembly GCA_036641395.1. Taxonomy (GTDB): domain Bacteria; phylum Bacillota_I; class Bacilli_A; order Erysipelotrichales; family Erysipelotrichaceae; genus JAVXTH01. The sequence continues at coordinate 5,160 of JAVWEY010000040.1, read as the reverse complement.
TTAGAGATGGCAACTGAATTAAATGTATTTAAAATATATATGGCGGATACAGGTTTATTAGTTTCACAATTTGATGATTCAATGATTCGTAAGATTATGATTGGTGATTTGAATATTGCTAAAGGTGCTTTATATGAAAATGTTGGTGCACAAATTCTTATGAGTGCAGGTTATAAATCTTACTACTATGAACCAACGACAACCAGTGAAATTGATTTTATTATTTATTATAATGGAGAGATAACACCAATTGAAGTGAAAGGTGGAATACATACTCGATCGATTAGTTTCACTAAATTTGTAGAAACTTATGAAAGTAAATATAGTTTCCGCTTTTCATTGAAAAATATTGGACTTGATTCAAACGGAACTTATTATTTACCATTCTACTTGATGCCGTTTTTAATGAATCGAGATATTGAAGTACAATAACAATATTGTTAGAAAAATATACTTGATATATTACTCGTTTCGTTCAATAATATACCTAGTAACTTTTATAGAAGAATTAGATGGAGGATTTATGGATATTATTGAAGCGATAAAAATTATTATTCTAGGAATTGTAGAAGGGGTAACAGAATGGTTACCAATTAGTAGTACTGGACATATGTTACTTGTTGATGAGTTCTTAAAAATTCATATGACGCCTGCATTTAAAGAAATGTTCTTTGTGGTGATTCAATTAGGTGCAATTCTTGCCGTAGTATTAATCTTCTGGCATAAGATGTGGCCATTTGATTTTAGTAATCATAAAGTAGAAATTAAGAAAGATATCTTCTCTTTATGGTTTAAAGTTGTAGTTGCCTGTATTCCAGGTGCGGTTGTAACTATTTTATTTGGTGATTATGTTGATGCTAAATTAAGTACACCAATTGTCATTGCGGCAACGTTAATTATTTATGGTATCTTATTTATTGTGATAGAAAATGGAAATAAGACAAGAAAACCACAGATTCGAAAATTATCGGATATTACGTATAAAACAGCATTGATCATTGGTTTGTTTCAAGTCTTATCAATTATTCCAGGAACATCAAGATCAGGTGCTACGATTATTGGTGCCTTATTAATTGGTGTATCAAGATATGCTGCGGCTGAATTTACTTTCTTTTTAGCGGTGCCAGTTATGTTTGGTCTAAGTTTTATTAAAATCTTAAAATTTGGTTTAGCATTCTCAATTAATGAATTAATGATTTTAGGACTTGGTTGTATTGTTGCCTTTGTTGTATCCGTTCTAGTAATAAAATTCTTAATGAGTTATATTAAAAAACATGACTTTAAAATATTTGGTTGGTATCGAATTGCTTTAGGAATCATTGTTTTAGTTTATTTTCTACTAATTGCTTAAAGATTATTATACTTTACATCCTTTTGCTTATATGGTTCAATTTATATAAGCAAGGGGATGTTTTTTTATGAAAACTAGAGATAAATATACTTGTCCATTAGAACTTGTACACGATATGATTAAAGGAAAATGGAAACCAATTATTTTGTGGAGACTTCGATTAGGAAATACTTCTTTATCACAATTAGAAAAAGATATTGAAGGAATTAATCAAAAAATGTTATTAGAACATTTAAAAGAACTGATTGCCTTTGGTTTTGTTGGCAAAAAGGTATATCAAGGATATCCTTTACATGTGGAATATTTCTTAACCGATAATTTTGGAAAGAGAATGATTGAAGCATTAATTATTATGCAAGAAATAGGTAGTGACTATATGGAATTAGATGAAAATAAGATACCTACAAAATAGTGGGTAATTCACAATTAGATATTCTTGGATTATAATCTAGTTAGGTTATACAAGGAGGATATATTATGTATATTACAAGTACAGGATGTAAGAATGGTTTATTTGACGATAAATATGGAAAACGCGGAACGCAGTTTAATGAAAATGGAGTAGCGAATTATTCAATTCCATTTAAGATTGAAGATGCACCAGTTAATAGTGTTTCTTTTGCTTTTGTTTTAGAAGATAAAGATGCTTATCCAGTAAGCGGTGGCTTTGTTTGGATTCACTGGCTAGGTGCTAATTTAACCCGCAAGGAAGTATTAGAAAATGAAAGTATTAGCGCAACCGATTTTGTTCAAGGTATGAATAGTTGGGTTTCAATCCAAGGTGGAAATCAAAGCCTTGAGTTATCAAGTTATTATGGAGGCTGTATGCCACCAGATGCTCCTCATTTATATGAACTACATGTTTATGCATTAGATACAACATTGAAACTTGAAAAAGGTTTTTTAATGAATGATTTATATAAGCAAATGGATCAACATATTTTAATGGAAGCAACTTTAAAAGCTACCTATAATAGCTAGTTTGGAGGAATACAATGATTAAGAAAATCGATCATTTTGTGATTACGACAAGTGATTTAAAAGCATGTGCAAAGTTTTATGAAGGATTAGGATTTACACTTGAAGATCATGGAAACTATGAATGCTTAGTCGCAAATGATTTTAAAATAAACGTACATCTTAAAAATCATGAACTTGAACCAAAGGCAAGTCATGTGACACGAGGAAGTGCTGATTTTTGTTTTGAGGTAGATGATTCAATCAGTGAGTTAAAAAGTAAACTTGAAAAACAAGGTTATCAAATTGAAGAAGGACCAGTAACCCGCTTTGGTAGACATGGGGAAATGACAAGTATCTACCTGCGTGATTTTGATGGTAATCTAGTGGAACTAGCTCATTATGAATGAGTTGGTATTAGCGTTTAATGTAGTCTTTCCTCTATGTTTGATGATGAGTTTAGGCTATCTTTTACGAATGCTGCATGTCTTAAAAGAACCACTAATATCACAACTAACAAGATTGTGTTTTCAAGTGTTCTTACCATTTTTACTATTCATTAATGTTTACCAAAGTGATTTTGAAGAGATATTTAAACCAAAACTAATTGGCTATGCGACTTCGATTGTCTTTATTTCCTTTATTGTTGTAAGTATTATCGCAAGTAAATGCGTAAAACAAACAAATCGTAAAGGGGTTGTTATTCAAGGTATTTTTCGTAGTAATTATATCTTATTTGGATTACCGATTGCGGCTGCTTTGTTTGGGAAAGAAAATACTGGTACAACGGCTGTTTTAATTGCTTTTGTAGTTCCATTATTTAATGTATTATCAATTATTATATTAGATATCTTTAAAGAAGGTAAAATTAATTATAAACGAACCTTAAAAGATATTTTAAAGAATCCATTAATTATCGCTTCTTTCCTTGCCTTTGTCTTTATTATCCTACATATTCAATTACCAACCGCCATAATTACTACGATTGAAGATATAGCAGGTATTGCGACACCGCTTGCATTACTTACGTTAGGAGCAGGTTTTGCCTTTAAGGCAGCAGGAACAAATCTAAATGTATTGATTATCGTAGCGGCTTGTAAACTAGTGGTACTCCCACTTGTCTGGATTCCTATTTCACTTATGTTAGGTTTTAAAGGAATCGAGTTAGGAGCAATCGTGACATTACTTGCTGCACCGACTGCTGTATCATCTTTCACAATGGCTGAAAGCATGAAAGGCGATAGTGAATTAGCAGGACAAATCGTTGTGATTACTTCAACTTTATCCATTGTAACTTTATTTATGTGGATAACCGTATTAAAAATGTTTCATTTATTCTAATAAATAGCGTAAAATAGATTGTGGAGATGATGATATGTTAAACAAACATCGTAGACTCACAATCTTTTTTATAATACTTGTGGTAATGTTTTCCATTGTTGCCATTTTAATTGGTTCAAATGGGACTGCCTTAATCACTCGTAAAGAAGTATTCACTTATAAAATAAATACCGAAATATCAAAAGATGCTAAGCATTATTTTAAAGGTGTCATTGAACCTTCTAAATTTACAATTGATTATTCGAATGTGAATAATAAGAAATGTGGAACATATCTTGTAAAGGCAAAACAAGGCTTTCAAAGATATTCTTTTAAAATAAAAATCACAAAGTAAATAAATTCCATGCCTTTATAATATTAATATATTCGTACATACTACGATTAGTCGTACTTAAGGTTTCTTAAGATTTCTTTTGTTTCTGATCTTAATTAACCATGATACGATAAACGTGGTGATAATATGAAGGCAAAGAAAGTATTCGTTTTAGTAATGTTAGTTTGTAGTATGTTTTTTGTTCAAGATGTTTATGCAAGTGAAACTAACATTAAATTGAATCAAGAAGAATTAAAAGATGTGGATCATTTAATGATCGTAGCCCATCCCGATGATGAAACAATTTGGGGTGCTTCCCATTTACTGAAAGACAAATACTTAGTAGTTTGTATTACCAATGGTAAGAATAACAAGCGTCATAAAGAATTTGTAAAGGTCATGAAAAAGATTAAAACACCCTATCTAATCTTAAATTATCCAGATAAAGTAAAAGGGCAACGAGATGATTGGAAAAGCAGTGAAGAAGCCATTCAAAAAGATTTAAAATACATCATGAACTTTAAAGATTGGAAACTTATCGCAACCCATAATCCAAAGGGTGAATATGGACATATTCACCATAAACTAACAAGTAAATATGTGACAAAGATTGTAAAAGATCAAAAGTTAAAAGCTAAGTTCTATTATTTTGGTGAGTATAAACAAAAGAAACATATAAAAGAATTAAAGAACGTGAAGAAAATATCTAAAAAAGATTTCACAATGAAAAAGAAAATGATGAAACTCTACAAGTCACAAGCGAAAGTTGATAAGAAACTAAAACATATGTATCCTTATGAAGCTTGGGTTTTAGAAAGTGAATGGAAAGAAAGCACTTCAATTTGAAGTGCTTTTTAGTAGGTTGGTATTTTAATATAATTTCATTTATGCATTATGAACTTTTTCATAAACAGGATGAAGACTTGTCTCTTTTATAATATAAAGGGGACGATTTTTTGATTCCATATAATTTTTTGATAAGTATTGGCCAACAATTCCGACAAAGAATAATTGGATCCCTCCCAGCATCAACATAACACACACAATTGTGGTATAACCAGATATTGGATTACCAAATAAAAGTGTCTTAAAGCCAACGTAGGCAGCCATTATGAGAGATATAACACAGAAGATGACACCACAAACACTTGCTAAAACAAGGGGAATGGTAGAGAAAGACATAATTCCATCAAGAGCA
>JAVWEY010000039.1:0-13819 GCA_036641395.1 Erysipelotrichaceae bacterium | reverse complement strand
TTTATAATCTTTAACACGACGTACCATGGCTGCTTCGCTTTCAATACTTTGTGAACCGTATATGAAAGAAACGCCACCTTCTCTTGCAAGTGCGATTGCCATATGATCATCTGAAACGGATTGCATAATCGCAGATACAAGTGGAATATTTAAATTAATGCTGGATTCTTCCCCTTTTTTATATTTAACTAATGGAGTTTTTAAACTTACATTAGCGGGCATATGTTCACTTCCACTATACCCCGGTACTAATAAATATTCACTAAATGTGTGGGATGGTTCATCAAATATATAGGCCATTTTATCTATCTCCTTCTTATATGATCAATTTTATAAACAAAATTGAGTATTTAGTTCATTATAAAGACTTGCTTACTTGAAGTCAAGGCACAGAAAATTTTATTTTTAGTAAAAGTTATATTCCTTTATTCTTTAAACTATGACTTACAATTTGTAGCTTTTCTTCACTTATTTTCTGAATAAAAACAATCATTTGATTTCCTTCTTTAACGACCGACACTTGATCTTGTTTTATTCCTAAATCTTTTGAAGTGAATATACCATTCTCTTTCTTAATTATTTCAGTATTTATATGATATTCTTTTATTACTTTATCCCAACAGTAGTCTTTTAAGATCGTATCATATACCTCATAATAATCATAATTGATATACTCTTTCATACCCATATCTAATTCACCAAATTGATAACGCATGAAAACGGATTGCATATTTGTGAATTCATTCTTTTTACTTTGATTAAAAACTTGATTACTTATAACTGGTTTATCTTTACTAATCTTTGCATCCTCACTTGTTTGTAGTATTAAAGTGATGTTCAGCGAGTTATAACTCAAAACCATAAGTATGCATATTATCAATTTAAAAATAGGTCGAATTGGTAATTTAAAGACCAATAATACTAGCAATATAATAAATATAAACCCGATTGAGAATGAATTGAATCCCATTAAAGCGATTAGAATTACTCCAAAAGGAATGAACAACAAGTAAAACCATTCGATTGGCTTTTTTTGAATATACATATCTAAATCTCGTTTGATTTCTTTTGTTTTAAGAAATTTTAAATAAGGATAAATTCGTACAATCGAGTAAAGCAATCCAATGATAAGAAAGGCAATCAACATAATCCAAAGACTATTCGCTAGTTTATATTGATTAATATCGATTAGGTTTATCATTAATAAGAATATCATCAATATAAATTGACCAATGCTTTTATTAAGTTCATCTTTGAAGACTATCTTCGATAGAACCTTATTATCTACTTCCGGTTCATTATAAAGTTGTGTTTCTTTTTCACTTACAAAGACTTGAATTGCCCCATAACTACATACAAATTCATAATTAAATGTTTTTATAAAATCACGATAGTCGATTATTTTATCATCTACATATAGTGGATCAATTATACTTGTATTATTTGCTAAACCAATATTGAAATACAAACTTTTTCTTTCACACTTCACAAAGCGCATATAACCCGCTTTAATTGAATTAATCATCCATCCATTCTTTGCCATCTCTTCAAAGTACTTCTCTAATGCTTTATATTCAAATATTCTTACCATTTTTATAATGTATCTGTATTTCATAATTCTCCCTCACTACTAGCATCTTCCACTAGCTTCTTCAAACGATCGTATTCATTACAAAAATACTTTAAGCCTTTTTCACTAATCTGATAAGTTCTCTTTCTTCCCACTATTTCTACTTCCTCAATTAAATGCTCTTTTTCAAATTTTGATAAGATAGTATATAGAGTACCCGGTCCAATATTAACTCTTTGCTTGGTCTTCACACTTACAAATTCAGCAATCTCAGTTCCACAGCGGTTCGCCTTGCGAAGCGCCATTAAGACATAAAACATCGATTCACTTAAGTTCTCTAACCCTAGTTTTGCCATGCAATCACTCCTTAATATCGATGAACGATATCGCCTATCGATATTGTAATCTATAATAATAATTCTGTCAACAATTAAAAAGCAATCGTCATAGCGACAACTGCTTAGCCTTTACTTCCATTCTAATTCTAAATTAACACCAACCTCATGAACCGGTATACTTTGATGAATCAATGAGCGTACCGCAAAAGAGGTACAATGACATGGATATAATTCTTCTACATAACTACGAGCTAGATAATCAATTGTTTTCTTTACTCGCTTATCAACAGCAAACAAATGAAAACCACCTAGAATTCCTTGAATTCGCATATTACCACACACTTGTTTCGCATATTCACAGATGTTACAAATACCGCTATGAGCACAACCACAGATGATATAAAGACCATCATCTCCATCATACACTAAGGCTGAATCATCTTGATTATAATCCAAAGAACCATCTTTATGGGTTCCATTTGCTGTTCTTGCTTCAAAATCAACTAATTGTGGTATTTCACCTAAGAACCATAAATGCTCCGTTAATTTCACTGGTTCTTTACTTAACTTCAAGGTGCAGAATTGTTCTAATTCCTCTAGATTCATTGGTGAAGATATTAATTCATCTCCATCATATACGCTACGAAAAGCATCTGGATGAGCAACTAGTTCAATATCTTTTACTTCATCATGAAAGAAATCAATCAATCCTCCAGTATGATCCTTATGGCCATGCGATATCACTAACATATCTAAGTCATCTAAATCAATTCCCATGCTTTCTGCATTACGAAGAAAAGCATCCGAATAACCTACATCAAATAATATTTTAACTCCTTCATCTTCAATATAGTAGGATACAGCTGGTTCTCCTAAATAATACTGATCAACATACGTATGATTATCAACAAGCACTCTTAATTGCATGGTGGATTCCTCCTATTATCGTTCCTTATTTATTTCATTCTAGCATTTACATTATCCATTTACAAGATACGAACTTCATCGATTTCACAATATGTGCCTATTCCAATAATAAGTTTCTGCCTATAATAGGCTAGGAGGTGTTTTGCCCATGCAATATGGTTCTTTCATAGCAGAAATAACCACCGCTTCACAAGCATTACCCTTAAGTGGTGTTAACGTATTAATATGTTCTAACGATTATCAATTTGTTGATAATCTTCAAACTGATGATACCGGTAAAACCGCTGAAATATGGTTAATGGCACCAGATCGCTCCTTATCACTCGATGAGACATATACTGGTTTACCTTATAGTACTTACAATATAGAGATATCATTCGAGGGATATGCCATGGTTAATATTAATGGAATACAAATCTTTGCGGGTGAACAAGCACTTCAACAAATTGAATTATTCCCAAGTGCAAGAAGTAATATAAGTGAAGATTCAATTATTATTCCTGAACATTCACTAATCAAAAATGATGGCACAAATTCAGGAAATGCCCCAGATGAGGGTTTTGGAACTTTTGTATTAGCTTTTCCAATTATACCTGAATTCATTACCGTGCACTTAGGAAGACCGACTGCAAGTGCTGCCAACGTAACGATATCTTTTAAAGATTATATTAAAAATGTTGCTTCAAGTGAGATTTATCCGACTTGGCCAGAAGAATGTTTAAGAGCTAATATTTATTGTCAAATATCACTCGCATTAAACCGTGTTTATACTGAATGGTATTTAAGTAAAGGATATAACTATCAAATTACAAACAGTACCGCATTTGATCAAGCTTATGTAAATGGTCGTGATATCTTTACGAATATATCAAAATTAGTCGATGAAATATTTAATGAATACATTCGTAAGTTTGATTATATTGAACCATTCTATGCAGAGTATTGTGATGGAAAACAAGCACAATGTCCAGGATTAAAACAATGGGGATCAAAAGACTTAGCTTTAAAAGGCTATAATAATTTTCAAATACTTCAATATTACTATGGAGATAAAATAGAAATCATTGAATCAGATCGAATCCAAGGAGTATCTGGTTCTTTCCCTGGTTTTAATCTAAGACTTGGAGTTAAGAATGATGCGGTTGCGATGATTCAAAATCAATTAAATCGTATATCCGTTAATTACCCAAATATTCCTCCCATTTATCCAGTTGATGGAATCTTTGGAGCGACAACCGAGAAAAGTGTTAAAGTATTTCAAAAACAGTTTAACTTAACAAGTGATGGAATTATTGGTAAGGGTACTTGGTATAAAATATCTTATATCTTTGTCGCCGTTAAAAAACTTGCAGAGCTTACTTCTGAAGGAAACCAGCAAAAACCAAGTGGTGTTTTCCCTGGTATTTTAAGACAAGGTTCAAAAGGTGTCGCTGTTCAAGAACTACAGTTTTATCTATTAAAACTATCCGATTTCACACCCCATGTTTCACCGGTTAAAGTCGATAGTAATTTTGGAAGAGGAACTTATGCTTCTGTTATTGAATTTCAACGACTCGCTCGTATTACACCGGATGGTATTGTAGGTAAACAAACTTGGGATATCCTTTACAAAGCGTATTTAGATACCCTTAGCGTTGCAAGTCCGATTATACCACCGGTTCCTCCTTATCCTGGAACACCATTAAAAATCGGTTCAAGAGGTGAAAATGTACGTGCCCTTCAATATTATTTAAACACAATTAATTTCTCATATGGTTCCGCTATGATCATAAATGTCGATGGTATCTTTGGTAATGCAACCGATAAAGCAGTACGAGAATTTCAACGTATCAACAACTTAAGCGTTGATGGTATTGTTGGTAAAGCTACATGGGATAAAGTGGTTGAATCTTTTAATAGTGTTGCCACAAGTCCTATCGCTGCATCTGGTGTTAACTATCAATTATTTGATTACACCTATCATAACTATACAAATTTATTATATCGAATCTAGATATTCAAAAAGGCCGCTTGTATTTATACAAACGGCTTTCAGTTTAAACATAATTAAGTTTGTGGCTCATCATCTGTTTTTGATCCTAGAGTAATGAAATTTTTTGCGTTTTTGCTTGTGACAACACTCTTTCCAGTAGTTTCTTCAAGTTGTACTCGTGCCGCTTTCGCAACTTCCCCACCCTTTTGGGCTACCTCTTTGTTAGTTTCTAAAGTTTCAGGTTGTACTTGTTGTGAAATCTCGGTGGTAGATGCTTCCGCAAGCATATTAAGGATAAGCTCCACATTGCTCATATTATCACGCAAATTCTCTTTTTTAAGCCCTTTTAATGCTTTGTACTGCTTTGTACTGCTTTGTCGTTTTACCTGACCATGCTTGTGTGATTTCATCTGTCAAAATCGCATATTCCAAACCTTTTGATACTCCACGCAAATCCCACTCGTCAGTCAGCGTTTTACGAACCTCGATAGATTTAAGCCTTTGATTTATCCAATCTTGTGAATATCCCTTTTTGAGATAGGTTTCCAAGGCCCGTTCTATAGTAAGCTCAGGGTCTGCGGTTTCATCAATTCGCTCACTTCCAACCTGTGCAAGCCACATTTTAAAAGGTTCTGCTTTTGGAGAGGGAATTGACTGAATTACTCTTAAAAGCTGCTGCGTATCTGCCACATCAGTCAGGCGCATTTTTCCATCAGCAGCAAGCATTTTCAACTGGTGACAATTTGTCACCGTTTCATTTCCCTCTTCCTTTAATCGCTGTTTTAGTTTATTCCAATATTTTCTTCCTGCCAAACTATCTGTCAGAATTTGCACCACATCTACAATAGAAAAATACCATTCCCCTTGCTCTTCATCCCAATGCGTCCGAATGCTCTTTTGTTCAAATAATTTGATTGACTTATCTTTATCCATCATTTCGCCGCCTTTTCTAAAATTATATCATGTTATCTGATGAAACATAACAAAAGTATTCAATCTTATTTTGTTTATCTAATGAAAAAAGGTAGAAGCATGTTTACCTCTGCTTCTACCTTAGTTATTATTTTAAACCTGAATATAAATTCATATAATCATTTGCACTCTTTTCCCAACTTACATCCGTATTCATCGCATTACGAACAAGTTTCTTCCAATCATCGTTTTGATTGTAGTATATATCACATGCTCTTTGTAATACATGCATCATTTCACCACTGTTGTAGTTGGCAAAGCTAAAGCCATTTCCTGTCTTTTCAAATTCATTAAATGGTTGTACAGTGTCTTTTAGTCCACCAGTTTCACGTACAAGTGGTAAAGTACCATATCTCATTGAGATTAATTGTGAAATACCACAAGGTTCAAATAAAGACGGCATAAAGAATAGGTCTGTAGCGGCATAGATGCGGTGAGCAAGCGATTCATTGTAGCCTTTATAGAAAGCAATCTTACCTTGATTTCCTCCTGCTAATTGGCTCATTTTATCTTCTAGTGCACCTTCGCCATTACCTAGAATCACCAATTGAATTGGTAATGCACATAATGCATTTAATTGTTCAATTAATAAATAGATACCTTTTTGCCAAGTTAAGCGTGAAACAATGCCAACCAATAGAACATTTTCATCAACTGCTAAACCTAACTCTTTTTGTAGTTCCATTTTATTCTTTTGTTTCATAACTTTAACATTTACTTTATTGTAGTTATAAGGTAATTCTGGATCTGTTTTAGGGTTCCAATATTCAATATCAATTCCATTTGTAATACCCCATAAATCATATTTACGCATTTGTAGTACTAGTTCTAAATGTTCTCCATATTGAGGAGTTAGAATTTCCTGTGCATAACTTGGGGAAACCGTTGTCACCTTATCCGCATAAATAATTCCTGATTTCATGAAACTGATGCCGCCATCATAACGTACATTACCATTATCATAAACATAATGAGGTAAGCCTAAACAAGAATCTAACATCTCTGGACCAAAGTTACCTTGATATGCTAGATTATGAATCGTATAGACATGCGATATACGACGATAACGTTCATCATACATATGACACTCTTTACATAATGCCGGTATCATTCCAGTATGCCAATCATGACTATGTAGAATATCAGGGAAATAATTCATCTGATTCAACATTTCCACAACCGCTTTTTGAAAGAAAGCAAAACGCTCACCATCATCATAATATCCATATAATGCATCACGTTCAAAATAATCTTTATGTTCAATAAAATAATATTTTACATTCTTAACCATTGTTGAAAAGATTCTTACTGGTACATCACGATAAGTGATTGAAATTGCAAATTCTTTTTCAAACGTAAAATTTTGATGATGAAGTTGTGCAATTTTCAAATATAGAGGCATAACAACCCGAACATCATGTCCCTTATTTGCTAATTCATGTGGAAGTGATCCGATAACATCAGCAAGCCCACCACTCTTTACAAATGGTAAGCCTTCTGCTGCCGCAAATAATATCTGCATTAGATACGATCGTTTCGCTTTACATACATCGGGTTATTCTTATCTGCTTTTAGTTCTTTCATTCTCGTAATCTTAGCTTTCTTATCAACAACAACGCCATCAACTTGTACATCTTCGCCAATATATACACCTGGTAAGATAACACTATTTTTAATAACGGCACCTTTTTTCACAATGCAACCTCGGCCAATCACTGAATTCTCTATTTCACCTTCAATTGCACAACCATTTGATACAACACTATGGCTAACCTTGCTTGATTCAAAGTATTGAGTTGGTGGAGAATCATTAGTACGTGTATAAATTGGCCAATCTTCATCAAATAGTTCCATAATGGTATCATATTCAATTAAACCCATGTTTGCATTATAGTAACTCTTGAAATCATTGATTGCCGCTAAATAACCACGATGTAATACACCACGAATATCTAGTTCACTACACTCTTCATTCACAATATCACGGAAACTATAAAGTGAACTTGTATTTGCTGCTTTATTTACTAATTCAATAAATAACTCTTTGCTTAGTACATAAGTTTCTAATGAAATATTACGTGATTTATAGTTACCACGATTCTTATCAATTGATAAAACACCTTTTTGTTTATTAACATTTAATACATCACAATTAATAAACGCTTCCTTCGCATTATCAACACTATGATATACCATTGAAATATCAGCTCCACTACTAATATGCTTCTCTAGTAATTCACTATAATCCATTGTATATATCATATAACTTGGAACAATAATTACATAAGGATAATTCACTTCTTCAATTGCATTCATGTTTGCTCTAAAAGCAGCAATATCATGATTATAAAAACTCGATTCAACTGTATGTTCTCCATATAAAATATGAAGCTTACCACGCTTTGAATTAATATTGTAATGACGACCAGTTCCTAAATGTTCAATTAAAGAACGAGGTTTACGTTTTACATAAACTTGAATATGATTCACCCCTGAATTACTCATATTAGAAATTGGGAAATCAATTAAACGATATCTTCCTAAAAATGAGAAAGCTCCCACCGGACGATGATCTTGTAACCCTGAAACATTTACATTAGTTCCTTCGAAATTAACAATTCCAAATGCATTACACATCATAGTCACCTCACTTTACACGTTTCGAAATTAATTCGATATGTTCACTATCTGCACTACCAACAATCGCACCTGGTGCAATCTTCACACCTTCTGAAATAATAACTCGATTAATAATGGCACCTTCACCAACTTCAGCCTCAGGCATAATAACTGCATCATTTATAATCGCATCGGTAGCTATTTTAACATTTGTAAATAAAATTGAGTTTTTAACTTTACCATCAACAACACAACCTTGATTCACAAAAGAACGCTTAATTTCTCCATGTTTTCCAACATAGTGAGGCATTGCCGCAACATCTTCTGTATAGATTTTCCAATTAGGATCATTTAAATCTAATTCATTATTCTTATCTAATAAATCCATATTGGCTTGCCATAAAGAATCTAAAGTTCCTACATCTTTCCAATATCCTTTATATTTCCAAGCATAAAGTTTTTTATGTTCTGCTAACATATTTGGAATAATATCCTTACCAAAATCATGGGAAGAATCTGGATTTTCACTATCTGCCGTCAACATCTTACGCAGTGATTTCCAATCAAAGATATAAATTCCCATTGAAGCTAAATTGCTCTTTGGATGTTCTGGTTTTTCTTCAAATTCAATAATACGATCCGTATCATCACAATTCATAATTCCGAAACGACTTGCTTCATCTTCAGGAACCCCAATTACTGCAATCGTTGCATCCGCACCACATGCTTTATGATGAGCAAGCATCTTTGAGTAATCCATTTTATAAATATGATCTCCTGAAAGAATTAAAACGTATTCCGGAGAAAAAGTGTCAATAAAATCAATATTCTGTGAAATAGCATCGGCTGTTCCACGATAAATATCAAAATCTGTATCCTCTTTTTCACGCGGTGGTAAAACGTAAACACCACTGTTTTTAGCATCTAAGCCCCAACGTGAGCCTGCCGCAACATATGAATTCAATAATACTGATTCATATTGTGTTAAAACACCAACGACATTAACTCCACTATTGGCACAATTGCTCAGTGGAAAATCAACAATTCGATACTTCCCTCCGTAAAATACGGCTGGTTTTGCTACTTTTTTAGTCAAGGCATGTAAACGAGAACCTCGACCTCCGGCTAATATCATAGCCAACATATTATCCTGTCTCATAATGTAACCCCCCTGGGTATGTTTTATACTTTGATTATACTGTTTTCTAATACAAATTTCCAGTGAATTAGGGATAAAAGTAAAATTTATGTATGCGTTTACATATTCCGTGTCTTTATTTGCATAATCTTTGCATTTTTTAATCCTTTTACCCTAATCTTCCAAATTATATAGAAATAATAGAATCATTCTATCTTATGTTATACAAAAAATATATATGCTAATATTTTAAAAAAAAGATAGTTCATTAAATTAATCAACTATCTTTATTCTTCTTACATGTCCGTTGCTAAAGCGGTAATAATTGCCATTTTATAAACTTCTTCGGCACTACAACCTCTTGATAAATCATTGATTGGAGCATTTAATCCTTGTAGAACTGGTCCTACTGCTTCAAATCCACCTAAGCGTTGAGCTATTTTATAGCCAATATTAGCGGCATCGATATTAGGGAAAATAAATGTATTTGCACGACCACCAATAGGTGATAATGGAGCTTTTACTTGGCTTACACCTTTGTCATAGGCTGCATCAAATTGGAATTCACCATCAAAGTCAAAATCTGGTTTAATATTTTTAATACGTAAACTAGCATTCTTAACTTTATCAACACTTGCCCCTTTACCTGAACCTAGCGTTGAATAGGATAACATAGCCATAACTGGTTCAACTTCAAAGAAACGAGCCGTACGTGCTGTTTCTAATGCAATCTCAACTAAATCATCTTCACTTGGATCGATATTAATCGAGCAATCTCCCATAACAAGTCTTTCTTCACCTCGAACCATGATGAAACAACTTGATACGATATTATTATTCGGTTTTGTTTTAATAAGTTGCAAAGCTGGTCGAACCGTATCTGCTGTAGAATAAGTAGCACCACCAAGTAAACCATCTGCATAGCCCATCTTGACATACATCGTACCAAAGTAATTTGTTTTTTCTAATGCTTCATTACATGCTTGTGCATCCATTTTACCACGACGTAATTCAACCATCTTTTGAATCATCGCATCACGTTTCTCAAAATTCAAATGATCAACAAGTTCAATACCTTCAATATTTTCCTTATATTTATCAGCTGCTGCTTTTATTTCACTTGGATTACCTAATAAGATTGGTGTTACAATTCCTTCTTTATGTAAACGTGACGCAGCATTCAAAATTCTTGGATCGCAACCTTCCGGAAATACGATTCGCTTATTTTTACCTTCAATTTTTTTCATTAATTTTTCTAACATGATTTGATTATCCTCTCTTTCATATTAATTTACATTATACACCCGATATAGATCAATGCAAAATATTAATGATAACTTTTTTGAAAAAAAGTGATTTTATACATAATCTTTAAAACACTAAATCCGACAAATGCATTCAATGGGATAATAATACAAGATTTCAAAATACGAACAAACAAGGACATAATCCACGGAATTCCATACATTACTTGCATCCAAATCGGTGTTAAAGCAAAATTGATTGATACTTCAATTAAAATAACACACATAATCCACATGGCAAAACTGTGTGCATTGGATCGTTCCATATGATTTCTCATCCAATATAAGACAACAATCATCATTGTAACCATAAATATAATCAATAAAGTAAGGGAAATTTTTAATGTTGTTGTAATCATGAATTCATTACTTTTTATTGTTACCGAAGATAAACCTAAAATGTAGCCAATCGCTAAGGTACCTAGTACAATAAGCGTTACTGTGACAATTTTCATCATTTTATTGTCATTTATTTTACCTTTATATTGATACCATAGCGATGGAATCAAACATGCTAAGGCACTATTTAGGGTAAATCCTAAAAAGGGTGGACCACTAGGTGCTAACATCACCCCAATAATATCTGCCGATACCCCACATACAAACGCCCAGGAAGGTGATAACATAGATCCACCAATAACTAATGCTAATTGGGCAAACCCAACTCGAACACTAGGAAAACCAAATAAGGGGACCATAATCGATAAAGAGGAAAGAATCGTTGATAGAATCACCACAAAGGCAACTAATACCATTGGCCGTGTCTTTATCTCTAACGGATATTTCTTGATGAGTATAAAAAACAAAAGACCTAAAACAACTGCTGAAATAATTTGTGCTAACATAACTTAAACTTGTGCTACTGTAAACTGTTTCAATGTTCCTGGTTCAACGTTTAATTAACTTAAACTCCACAGGCGTTAATTCCGGGATATCCCGTACATTCTAAACAATGAGAGTAGACTCTCCTTTCTTATATATTCATAAAATATTCACGTACCATGGAAATAAATAATAGTGAACCGGTAATCAATAAGGTTCCCTCTTTTTTTAATCCCACATCGATTGCATGAATATAGTTATGATCCACTGATACATGATGATGCATAGCTAATAATTCACCATTGAGTGAACGTTCATTTTCAAAATCACACACCGTTACATCATCACTTATTGCACATAAATCTTGAATCATCGCTTCATACGACTTATCTTTTAATACCGAAAATATAACATGAATATTTTGAAATGACTTCATCGATTGAACCAAAGCTTCAATTCCCTCGGGATTATGAGCTCCATCAATAATCACATAGGGATCTTGACTCATAATTTCAAAACGCCCTTTCCAGAATGTATTCATTAATCCCTGTTTTATTATATCATCCTTTATCTTATCTTCTTGTTTATTATTTAATAAACGAATTACCTCAATTGCTAATATCGCATTATTAACCTGATAATATGCCTGTGTATTTAACACAATATTTTTAATTGTTCCATAATCAAAAACAATCTTTTCATTTTTATTTACATGACTTACTTCATCTAAGATAATTCTTCTTGTATGCTTTTCTAAACAAACTTGATCAAATACAGTTAAACACTCTTCCTTTGTTTCAGCACTAATTAAAGGAACTCCTTCTTTAATAATACCGGCTTTTTCATAAGCAATCTTAGGATAGGTATCCCCAAGCATTTGCATATGATCCATCCCAATATTGGTTATAACACTACAAATCGGATAAATTAAATTCGTTGGATCTAATCTACCGCCAATACCTACTTCATAAATAGCATAATCAACTTTTTGTAGTTTGAAATATAAACTTGCTATCACCATATCAATCTCAAACATACCTAAATCATATTCAATAAACTTATCATAATATTCATTAATAAGTTCTAATAAATCATCATCTTTAATATCTTCATCATTGATTCTTATTCGGTCCTGATGATGAATCAAATAAGGGGATGTAAAGGTTGCAACACGATAACCGGCACTTTGAAGAACCGAGCGAATATAATTTAAGGTACTCCCTTTTCCATTCGTCCCCCCTACATGGATACTCGCAATATCTAATTGTGGATTACCTAATTCTTTCATTAGTGCTTTTAGAGGTAAAACTCCGTGATTTCTATTTCTTCGAGTTTCAATCGCATCAATAGCACTCTTAATATCATTAAATGGTTTCATTTGTTTATCTCCCAATCAATACTTTCTCTTCCATTTTCTTCTAAAAACTTATTTGCCTGAGAAAAAGGATGGGAATGAAAAAAGCCACGATAAGCGGATAATGGTGAAGGATGAGCACTTTTTATACATAAATGCTTTGGATTTGTAATCACTTTAGCTTTTTCAATCGCAAAGTTCCCCCACAAAAAGAATACAAGTGGTTGATCATAATTATTTAATTTCATTAGAATATGATCGGTAAAGATATTCCAACCGATATCTTTATGACTTGCAGGATGACTATCTTCTACACTCATAATTGCATTCATCATTAATACTCCTTGTTTAGCCCAAGGTAGTAAATAACCACTAGTCGATGTTTTTATATTCATATCTTCTTGTAATTCTTGATATATATTACGTAAAGATGGTGGTAGTTTCATACCTTCTTTAACGGAAAACGCTAATCCATGTGCTTGTCCTTTTTGATGATAAGGATCTTGCCCAAGAATAATAACTTTTAAATTATCATAAGGACATTCCTTAAAACAGGTAAATAATTCATCCTTTGGTGGATAAATGACTTTCTCTTTATATTCCTCATCCAATCGTTTCATCATAGTTTGATAATACGGCTGCATTGTCTCTGCCTTTATAATAGTATCCCAATTCATAGGTCCACCTTCTCTACTAAACACAGTACTTATTTTATCATATTTTGAGATGAATGAAATATAGAAATCATATAATAAAGCAAGATAGGTGAAAAACATTGAAATTATTAACTAGAATCATTAAAT
>JAVWEY010000038.1:0-14142 GCA_036641395.1 Erysipelotrichaceae bacterium | reverse complement strand
AGATTGATGTTGCAAATGATAAATTTAAAGGATATGTATTTAAGGAAACGAATCCAAAGAATTTACCAGATGCAGTTGAAAATAATGCAATCATTAAAGTTCATTATGTAAAAGATGAAAAACAAAGAAAGAATCTTGAGTTAAGAATTCATTATTATAAAGATAATGTATTATTTGAAAAGGAATTAAAGGAATATTCAACATGGGTTGGAAATGATACAGCAAAAGTTAATCCAGCGATTGTATTAGATAATGAAAAATATGTTGGATATAAATTAGATAAAGATGCAACAAAAGAAGCACCAACTTCAATTAAAGCTCAATCAGATTATTATGTTTATTATGTAAAAGATGAAAAACAAACAAAGGATGCATTGTTAACGGTAAACTATTTCATCGATAACAAGAAAGTAGAAAAAGATAGTTACACACATAAATTCACAATGTGGATTAATGATGCAGATAAAGCAATCTATCCAGCTATTGAAGCAAAAGATAATATGTATGTAGGTTATGATTTAGATACAAAAGCAACAGGAACAATACCTACAAAGATTTCTACTGATACAGAAGTTAATGTTTATTATGTAAAAGATGCTACAAAATGGACTACAGTAACTTTCAATAAAGGAACTCATGGTACATTAGCAAATGAAGATGTAAATGGAAATGTTATAAGCATTGAAGTGTTAATTGGATCTAAATTATCAGACAATGAAATTACAGCACCTCGTATCACTCCAGATCAAGGATGGATCGTTGCTAGAGAAAATTGGGATAATGGATATACAGTTGACAAAGAAGTTGTTAAAGACATGACATTCACTGCTCAATATGCTGAAGATAAAAATATTAATGAAATTCCAGATATTGAAGAATATTTAAGTGTTGTGTTTGAACAAGGAACAAATGGTACCTTTACAGAAGGTACACAAACTAAGTTTGAAAACTTATTAAGTGGTTTTGATAAGTTGCCAACAGCACCTACACCAATCGTAAATGAAGGATATGAATTTACTGGCTATACTCCAGTACTTCCTACTTATGTAGAAGGTACACCTAAATCAACAGTTACGTATGTTGCTCAATATGCAAAAGTAGTTACGCCAATTATTCCTACTCCAGAGAATCCTGTAACACCAAATACACCAGTAACACCAGTAACGCCAATTCTTCCAACAACACCAGTTACTCCACTTAACCCTACTCCAGTGCTTAATCCTGAAGTAGTACCAAATGAAGTAACACCAGAGGCTAAACCTAAACCTGAAACAGTTAAAGATGATAAAACACCTTTAGCAAATCATGAAGGATGTTGGATTCATTGGTTAATGCTTCTTCTTACATTCATATATGGTATTTACGCAGCAGTAAGAATTTATGGCCGTGGACATACAAATCATAAGAATAAAAAAGAAGTAAATGAAATGAATAAAGAAATGGAGGGACAAGCTATATGAAAACAATCGACTATGTAATATCTGCACTCTTTGCGGTTGCTATGGTTGTCTTATATTTCTTTGGTTTCTGTGATCTTGATTTAATCGTTCTATTGATTGGCGCATTAGTATTAGTCGTTGCCTTAATTACTTGGCATAATCAATCAAAGAAACTTAAAGATTTAGAAGATCAAAAAGAAGAATTAAATAAGAAACAAGAAGCATTTCAGTAAAGAATGCAGAAGGTCAAACTCAATTGGGTTTGACCTTTCTCATATATACAGATTAGATACACCTGTATGTTATAGACATATATTTATATATGTGTTTAAATAAAAGACATTTAACCTTTTCATTTGATAACGATAGCGTTATTATAATAGTACTGAGAGTTATTGGAGGTTATTTTATGGAACTTAAACAGATTGAAGAAGCAAGAGAAGTATTAACTGGTGTGATAAGTAAAACACCAATTGTGAAAGCAGATAAAATTCATCGTAATTTATATATTAAAGCTGAAAATCTTCAAAGTACCGGTGCTTTTAAATTACGCGGTGCATATTATAAACTATCAAGACTAAACACAGAACAACGAGCAAAAGGGGTGATTGCCGCAAGTGCAGGGAATCATGCACAAGGGGTTGCTTATGCATGTCAAGATATGCATATTAAAGGTACGATTGTTATGCCTAAGAGTGCTCCCTTATCAAAGATAGAGGCAACACGTAGTTATGGAGTTGAAGTAGTACTTCAAGGTGATACGTTCAATGATGCTTATGAATATGCTAAACATCTTCAAGAAATTAGTGGTGCTATCTTTATTGAACCATTTAATGATGAAGATATTCTTGCTGGTCAAGGAACGATAGGCCTAGAAATAATTGAAAAAATGCCAGAAGTGGAATGTGTTATTGTTCCAATTGGTGGAGGCGGACTTGCTAGTGGTATTGCTTTTGCTATCAAGGCTTTGAAACCAACTTGTAAAGTATATGGTGTTGAAGCAGGTAATGCATCAAGTATGAAAGATAGTTTGGAAGCAGGTAAAATAATAACTTTAGATAAGGTAACAACGATTGCGGATGGGATTGCGGTTAAAGCTCCAGGCGATATTACTTTTGAATATTGCAAAAAGTATTTAGATGGAGTGGTTTGTGTTAGTGAAGAAGAAATTGCCGCAGCAATTTTGATGTTAGTTGAAAAGATGAAAATGATTGGAGAAGGAGCAGGAGCTAGTGCCGTTGCAGCGGCGATGTTTCATAAAATTGATATTGAAAATATGAAATGTGTAGCCGTTTTATCCGGCGGTAATATTGATGTTAATTTCTTGTCAAAAATCATTGATTTAGGATTAGTTAAAACAGGAAGAAAAGCGGTACTTAGTTTAGAAGTAATTGATAAGCCAGGTAACTTAAGTAAAGTTATTGAACTTATTGGAAGTACGGGGGCTAATATTGTTTCAGTTAACCATAATCGTATCTTTGAAAATGCTTTGTTTAATAAATGTCGTGTTGGTTTAGTGATTGAAACTTTTAATCATGAGCATATTGATTTAGTGATTCAAAAACTTAAAGACAATGGATATGAGCCAAATGTTGTAACTGAGAAAATTAATGAACATTTGGATTGATGGAGATGGGTGCCCAGTCGTAAATGAAACGATTGAACTAGCCCTTTATTATGGAATCAAAGTAACGATTGTTTGTGATTATGCTCATGTCTATCAAAACCGGGATGCTGAAGTTATCTTAGTTGATACAGGACGCGATAACGTCGATTATGCATTACTAGCAAGGTGTAAGGCAGGAGATGTAGTTGTAACGCAAGATTATGGTTTAGCTGCACTAGTGCTAAGTAAACAAGGTTATGCAATCAATCAGTATGGGCAAGAGTATCATGAAGGTAATATAAACGAATTACTAACAAAAAGAGCAATGAATCAAGTACAACGTAAACATCATAAATATTCTCATATTGCGAAACGCACAAGTGGAGATGATCAAAAATTTATAGATGGCTTTATGAAACTGTTGGATATTGTATTAAATAATAATTAAGTAAGATAGAATCATTCTTTTAGTTCTTCATTTTAAATAGGATATAGTGTACAAGATTTGTAATAAGCATTGTTTATTATACAAATTTTGTAATCATCATAAAAGTTTAAAAGGATTAGATGGGGATATTTAATCCATAAAATAAGGGGGCTATGATATGATTGTAGACAAACTTATAATACCAATAGCACTTTTATATTTACTTTTAGTTGGCTATTGGTATTGGATATTTGAATTAGTTGACTACCTACTTAAAGAGCCAAAACTTACTAAAGTTATGAGAATTTTAGTAGGTATGTTAAATGCGGTTATAATTTTATTTTTTTCAGGAATGATTAATAAAACACTCATTTCATATTTAATCATTTTTATTATTTTATTTGTAGAATTTAAATTATTCTATAAAGATATATTTTTAAAGAACTTGTTTTGTAGTACGGCATGTTTTATCCATGTTTTAGTCATTCGTTCAATTATAACTGGCTTATTTTCATTAAGTTCAGGTTTATCTATTTATGTCATTGTAAATAATCCTGGATTACTAGTCTTTTCAAATATTATAATATTTTTATCCTTAAATATTGCGATTGTTTTAGTTATAAAACTACTTCCGTTGGATCAAGTTAGAATTGTTAATGAGCATCACGATCAACAATTATTTATAATTCTGTGGATGGTGGTGAATATTATATATTTAATATTTAATTCAGTGGTTGCCCAAAATAGAATTCATCATATTGGAATGGTAGAGAACCAAGTCGTAGCCCCATGTGTTATACTACTTGGTACTTATATTATGCTAAACTTTGCAATGAAAACAGGTAAGTTATTAGGATATAAAGAAAAGAATGTTGAACTTGAAATAACGGTTTCAAAGGAACAAGAATATCGTAGTTCAATTATAAAAGATGCGATAATAAGTTACGAATTTGATTTAAATAAAGATGCAATTCTCTCGGGATTTGAAGATTCTAAAATTAAACTAGGCGATAAAATTTATCGTTATAGTGATATGTTAGCTGATCGAGCACATCGATACATTCATCCAGATGATGTAGAAGCTTTTGCAGAGCATGTAGCACCTTCTTATATACGAAAAGAGGTAGCAAGGGGAAAGAGTACAATAAGTGTTGATTATCGACGCAAATCACTGGATGGTAATTATGTTTGGTGCCGAGCAATTACAAATTTAATAAAAGACAGCAAAAGCGGTAATATTCTTGGTTTCACTTATGTGAATAATATTGATGAAGAAAAACGAAATCAGATGGAATTATTGTATAAAGCAGAACGTGACCCATTAACTGGTCTATATAATAAAGTGATTACTGCAAAACTTATCAATGAACATTTATTATTTACACAATCTCATGCGAATGCCGCATTATTCATGATTGATGTCGATAATTTTAAAGATATTAACGATCATTTAGGACATGTATATGGAGATAAAGTTCTATGTGATTTGAGTAGGAAGTTATCTTATATCTTTCCAAATGAAGATATTGTCGGACGGATTGGTGGCGATGAATATATTGTTTATATGAAAAATGGTGGACAAAATAAAATTGTTTGTGAACGTGGAGAACAGATATGTTCTGCATTTCGAGTTACTTACAAGAGTGAAGGTGTTAGTGTTTCGTTAACAGCAAGTGTTGGTATCGCACTTGCACCTAAGGATGGCGTTACCTTTGGAGAATTGTATAACAATGCAGATACAGCTCTTTATGCAATGAAAAAGATTGGTAAAAATGGTTATAAATTATACGATGGTGCATGTTTTATCCCTTATCAATCACAACGAAAATAGAAGCATATAAAAAGGTAAGAAAATTTCTTACCTTTTTTCCTTACGAATAAACAAAGGGGTTAGTTTACTCGTAATTATACATTACCTAATCTATTTTAATTTTAGATTGAGCAAAAAAGGAGATTAAGGTTAGGGAGTCTTAAATCTATTTTCCAATTTGATAGGAATTAGTTTGTTTGCTTTTTTATCTTTCATTAAAATATTATATTATTAATTAGGTCGAAATAGTTATTTCATTGAATCTAAGATACTATCTACTAGGGTATCCATATCATTTTTGTTATTCTCTTGCATACTGGATACTAAAGATAGTTCTTCATTAAGAATACTCATTTGCTTCATTTCGTTTAGTTCATCTTTCATTAAAGAACCAGACTTAGTTGCCCATGAACCATTTTCAATGATTGCAACTGTACGTTTTTGTACATGCAGTGCCTTCATGTCCATTAAGAAATTATGCATAATTGGATATATTCCTAAGTTATAGGTAACACTAGCCAAAACCATATGACTGTATTTAAATGTTTCAGAGATTAGTTGAGAAACATGGGTATTGGAAACATCGTACATCGCAAAATTAGTCATACCTTTTTCAACTAACTTACAAGCAAGGACATTGATTGCTGATTCAGTATTACCATACATTGAAGAATAAGCAATTAAGATACCATTTTCTTCCGGGTCATAGGTGCTCCAATGTTGATATTTATCTAATAAATATCCTAAATCACTACGCCATACTGGTCCATGTAATGGACAGATAACTTTGATATCAATTGTTCCGGCTTTCTTAAGTAAAGTTTGAACGTGAGGACCATATTTACCAACAATGTTTGTATAATAACGTCTTGCATCATCAATCCAATCACGATCAAAATTAATTTCATCATTGAATAACTTACCATCTAATGCACCGAAGGAGCCGAAGGCATCTGCGGAGAATAAGACACCGTTACTAACATCAAAACTAACCATTGCCTCAGGCCAATGTACCATTGGTGCTTCAACAAATGTAATTGTATGACTTCCAAAGTTTCTTACATCGCCTTCTTTTACAACTTCAGCGCGATCATCAACATCAAAACCAAATTGTCTCATAAATAAGAAACCTTTTTCAGTGCTGATTACTTTAACGTTTGGATAGCGTAGGACAATTTCTTCAATTGCGGAACAATGATCAGGTTCCATATGATTAATAATTAGATAATCAAGTGGTTTACCATCTAATACATATTTAATATTTTCTAAAAATTGACGACCAATTGACCAATCAACAGTATCAAATAATACAGTTTTTTCATCCATTAATAGGTAAGAATTATAAGATACACCACGGGGGATGGGATGGATATTTTCAAATAATGCTAATCGATGATCATTACCTCCAACCCAATATAAATCATCAACTACTTTTCTTGTACAATGCATATAATTGCCTCCTATTCTTCGATAAATGAAGTTTTAGCTTCACCACATTCTGGGCAAGTCCATTCTTCATCTAAAGATTCAAATGTCGTACCTGGAGTTACTTCATTTTCTATATCGCCAATATTTAAATCATACTCATAACCACAACCGTTACAAATATAACGTGTGTAGGATGGTGCTTCTTTTTTTATAAAAGGTTTCTTCATTTTGATCATCGGTGGAGCAGGTTGTTTTGGTAATCCATTATCTAGGGCAGCACTTAGTAATGGCAGTATTTCTTTTAAATCACCAACAATACCATAATCTGTATTTTTAAAGATGGGAGCATTTCCATTTGAATTGATTGCGACTATCGTAGTAGCATCCTTAATACCTTTTAAATGTTGACTAGCTCCAGAGATACCACAAGCAAAATACAAATTACCTTTGAATTTCTGTCCAGACATACCTACATAGCGATCAATTGGTAAATATTTCAAAGTTTCCGCAACTGGTCGACTAGAACCAAGAGCTGAACCTGATTGAATTGCCAATGTTTCCATTAGTTTCATATTCGCCTTATCACCAATACCTTTGCCGGCACTTACAACGCGCTCTGCATTGACAATTGGGGTATTAATATCAATGCCAACACTAAAGTCATAACCATCACCCTTTAATGCTTCAACAAGTTTTGTAACACGCTCTTGTGGACTGCCTTCTTTAAAAATCATTTTTTTACGGATGCCAGTAATTGGTAAATGTCCAGTTTTTAAAGGATTACCTGTTTCTTTTGGTGCCTTTCCGATGATATGAGATGCGATAACAACTCGTTGTATTTCATTTGTTCCTTCATAAATCGTACAGATTTTCGCATCGCGATAAGCACGCTCAACTTCCATACCTTTTAGATAACCGCTTCCACCAAAGATTTGTAAGGCTTCATTGACAATTTCTAAACAAACATCCGAAGCATATTGTTTTGCCATTGCTGATTCCATTCCATAAGGTTCATGGTTCTCTTTTAATTCAGCAGAACTATAAATCAATAAGCGAGCAGCTCTAAGTTTAGTAGCCATATCAGCTAATTTAAATGAAATGATTTGTTGTTGCGCAATTGGTTTTCCGAATTGAACTCTTTCTTTCGCATATTCCAAAGCATGTTCATAGGCACCTTGGGCAATTCCTAGTGCTTGAGATGCGATACCAATTCTTCCTCCATCAAGGGTAGCCATAGCAATATTAAAGCCTTTTCCTTCTTTTCCTAATAAGTTTTCTTTTGGGACTTTCACATCATTAAAGATTAATTCAGCTGTAGAAGAAGAGCGAATTCCCATTTTGTCGTAATGATCACCAAAACTAAAGCCTTTCCATCCTTTTTCCACAATGAAAGCACTGATGCCCTTTACACCAATATTTGGTGTTGTTACGGCAAATATAACATAAGTATCAGCAACAGGTGCATTTGTGATAAAAATTTTACCACCATTTAAAAGATAATAATCACCCTTTAATTCAGCAGTTGTTTCTGTACCACCTGCATCACTTCCTGCATTTTGCTCGGTTAAGCCAAAAGCACCAATTTTCTCACCTTTCGCAAGTGGGACTAAGTATTTTTGTTTTTGTTCTTCGCTACCATAAGCAAAGATTGGCCAACTGCCTAAGGAAACATGAGCTGATAGAATAACACCAGTTCCACCATCAACACGACTTAATTCTTCTACGGCAATGGCATAAGAATTAACATCTAATCCAGCTCCTCCATATTTTTTTGGAAAAGGGATTCCCATGTAACCCATTTTTCCTAGTTTTTTAATTGCTTCACTAGGAAATTCATTTTCTTGATCTAACATAAAAGCAATTGGTTTTATCTCTGTTTCCGCGAATTCTCTAATTTTTAAACGTATTTGTTCTTGTTGTTGGGTCGTAGCATAATTCATTTGCATAATCCTCCTTCTATTATTTTATGACAATGATTATGATGCTTCTCTATAAAAGTTATCCCTCCTTCTATATAACAAATCCATATTACTTGTATATCATAACGACAATGTAAGCGCTTTGTCTATTCATATGCACTCATAATATTTTCTTAAAAAATTTTTATATATTGGAAATATTAATACTAATAATTGAGATTACCAGCAATTATTCGAGGTTATGTACGATTACTTTTAAAACTACTAAATAATTATTTTAAGCCTTTATTGTCTTCTTATTTTTAATCATTCTAAAATTAAATAAATCCAAATTGTGATTAAAAGTAACAAGATATTAAATATAAAAATTTCTATTTAATAGATGATTGAATAAATACATACAGAATATGTAATGACTTTTAAATCATATAAATACCTGATTAGAATTTTTAATCAATGATTCTTATCTAACATTTAACATAGAGCTGATATAAAAGCAATCTTCCTTGTTTTAATGGCTGAATTTGATTGTTTGAATGATTATAAAAAATTATATTTACATCTTTTCTCAAAAAAATAATTTTAGACATTTCTATCTTACACTCAGACATGTGAATACCACAATTGAAACAGGACGAGCCTTATTTCAATCTTTTTATTTTACATACGCATTTCTCTTTGATAATATAGGTCCACAATTAAGAACATTTAAGGGGCTTAATATATGAAGGAGATATTTTTATGAAAAAACGAATTCGTGCATTCTTGTTAATTGGTAGTTTAATGTTAACACTTTTACCTGTGCCTACGTTTGCGAAAACTGAAAATGAAACAGATCAAGTTCATTCTAATGAAGAAACAACTGATATGAATTTAATAACGCATTTGCCAGATTATAGCGAATTGTATGGAATAACACCTAGGGCAACTAGTAAACAAATTGTTTTAAATAAGCGTTCTAGATCAGCAACTCAAAATCTTGCCTATATTTCTGTTTTTGTTGAATTTCCAGATGAGATAGGAACTCATTTAGATGATGAAAACACTTTAAAAGCAGCGGATATGATAATGAATACAGGTGGCGAACTACTTGCCTCTGCATCCGTTGTAAGACCTATAATTCCTTTAAAAGAATATATCAATAAGTATAGTTATAAAAAATTAGATGTAACGACAAGTTTTTTTCCTAAGAATGAGGATGGTAAAGTTATATCATATATGTCTAGTAAACCCCGTTCTTATTATAAAAAACAAAGTGCAACAAACCCAAATGGTTATGTATATGGACAAATGGGAACAAGAGAGAATGAATTAATTGAAGAAATCTTGTTGGGTGTTAAGCCATCTATTGAAAAAAACTTAACAGCAAGTCAAATTGATTCAGGTAACGATAGTTATATTGATGCGATTACTTTCTTTATGGAAGCACCAAGTCGTGATGATGTTGGGTGGAGTGAGTTGTTATGGTCACATAAAGCAGATAGTTCCTCTTCCACAAAAATATTAGGGAAAAGTTTAAATTCATACAATTTAATCAGTGTAAGTGATACTTCAAAACCAGGTAGTCCGTTTTCTTATTCTAATTTGAACGGAAAGTTTCAAGTAGCCCGCGCAAATTATGCGGTAATTCAACATGAATATTTACATACACTTGGCTTACCTGATTTATATCGAGGTTATGATAAGGGTGCGCCAGTTGGATTCTACGATATTATGGCAGACACAAATGCTGGAAATCCACAAGGATTAACAGCGGTAATGAGTCGAGATATGTTGCGATGGGCTAGTCCAATCGAAGAAAAAACCACGAGTAGTACAATTACCTTAAACAAAGCAAAATACGAGGATCCAAATGAGAAAAATGCGGTTAAGATCAAGAGCCCATTACATAACGGAGAATATTTTGTGATTGAGTTTTATGAAAAAACAAAAGAAATTGGTACAAATGTTGGACGTTCTGATGGTTTAATTGCATATCGTATCAATGATAATGTAAGTAGTTCAAATATTACTGGTAAAGAGGATGGGCTTGAAGATTATATGTATATCTTTCGACCAGATGAAGTAAAACTTGGTCAAGGGAAAGGAACACTTAGTAACGCAGTTATCTTACCAAACAAGGGAAATACATATGGTAAAACCATCAGTGAAGCAAATGCGGGGTGGGATAATAATACATTGTTTTATAGTGATGGCAGTAATAGTGGGATTAAACTAACAATTAAAGAAGCAACAAACGATTCGATTACATTTGATGTAATAGTGCCAAGTACAATTGGTTCAGGTACGCAAGTAGATCCCTATATTATGAATAGTGTGAATGATTTTCAAATCATGCGTAATAATCCTGATAAATATTATAAGCTAGGAGCAAATATAGATTTTACTGGTGTTGATTTTATTCCTATTCCAATTTTTAAAGGAAAATTGGATGGAAATAATAAAGTAGTGAGTAATGTAACTGTGAAAAATGGTGGTGGATTTTTTGACTCAATTGATTCAACAGCAGAATTAAAAGATTTTACATTAGAAAATATTAATGTTATTAGTTTAACCGATGGACATACCGGTTCCCTTGCAGGAAATTTTTCTGGAAAAGCAACAAATATCACTGTTAATGGAAAAGTAAAAGGTACAAGCGGTGCCTACACTTTTCAAGGAGTCGGAGGTTTTGCAGGTACCGTTGGTGATGTGGCCATTGTCGAGAACTGCGCAATAAGTGTCGATGTTAGTGGTGGTTACAATGTTGGCGGAATGGTTGGACTAAATCAAAAAGGAACTTATATTGATAGTTTTGTTAATGGTAAAGTAAGTGGTGCTACTAATCACATCGGTGCCTTTATTGGAGAAGATTTTCAATCTTCAACTCTGATTGAAAACTGTGCTTTCGATATTAATAAAACAGGACAAACTAAAGCATTAAATAATCAGGATTTAAAGGGGATTACTGGATATAAAAAAACAGGTGATATCTCACTAAAACTAGATGGATTTGAAAATGCTAATCTACCAATTGTATCCTTACCTTTAAACGATAAATATAAAAGTACAGTTGAATTTAAAGATAAAAGTATTGCTGCATATGATGACTCTTCAAAGAAAGTAACTGGCAAACAAGCGGGTGAAACACAAATGATAGTTGGGATTCAAATAGGTAGTCGTGTGATGCCAATTGAAGTTAAGGTAAGTGTGAGTGGAAAAGACTTCACAACCGATTATCAAAGTGGAAAAGCGATAGATGAAGCAACCATTACTTATCAATCAAAACCACAGACTAAAGATTGGCAAAACATTATAAGTGAAGGAAATACGTCAGGAACCGTTCAATCGAATTTACGTTTGGATCAATTAAAAATTAATTTAAAAAACGTACCAACAAGCTCTGTTTTGAATGGGAAAATGTTGATTGATGATAATTGGATAACTTATTCAAATATTAAGAATACAACGACTTTAGGTACGGAAGGAAAACAGATGAAGCAAGTGACTTTCTCTATTAAAGGGGTATCTGATTATTCGCTTATGTACCGCGTTTATAATAATACGGTTGGATGGCAAGAATGGAAGTTTGATGGAGAAATTGCTGGAAGTGCAAGCGATTATATAACGGCGATTGAATTTGTTTTGATTAAGAATAATGATCAAAAAAATATGCCAAGTGATATGAAAACTGCAATGAACACTAATAAGATTAAAATGAAAGATCTTTACTTAACCGGGTTTACATTAAAAGAAGAAAATAAAGTAGTTAAGGCAATGGATGCACTTGCTTGTAAAAATACTTACAGTGTAAATCTATATGATGAAAACGGTAATTTAATTAAGGTAGATAATCAAACAATGTTGAAAACAGGTGATGTTATCTTTGTTTCTACTAAAGGAACAAATCATGCTGTTTATCGATATACCGTAGTAATTAAAGGTGATGTTAATGGGGATGGGAAAATCTCTTCCATGGATTATGCTTTAGTTAAAAATGATATTTTAAACATTACTAAACTCAAAGGAGCAAGTGAAGTTGCCGGGGATGTAGATGAAAGTAATACGATTAAATCAATGGATTACGCATTAATAAAAAATGATATTTTGAATATAACTAAAATTATTCAATAGAGGAGTAGAAATGAAAACAAAAACAAAAGGGATTTATCTTACAACTGCTATGTTATTTGGTTTGTTTGGCTTTAATGTTCATGCCGGGGATGTAGCGCCAAATAGTAATTTTACAATTGAGGTAGCATGTGGAAGTATTGAAGGGACTGTTCGCTCTACCGCAAGCAATGCAACCATTATTAGTGCAAGCAATTTTTGTGATCGAGGTCGAAGTGTTAGCGCAACCGCAAAGGCAGGAGCAAGTGGAACTGCTAGTATTACCTTTATTGGAATGGACACTGTTGATACAAGTGTCGTACCTCCTGTTGATGCTAGTGGACGTGTGATTGGTTCTGGTAGTGTTACAATCATTGCACCATCAACTGGTGGAGATACAAATACAGGTGGTAATACTGGTTCAAATCAAGGTGGTAATACTGGAGGAGGTACAACTGTAAAACCAAATCCAAGTAAACCACTACCGGAGGTTGTTAATCCTAATGATAAAAGATCTACTAATAACAATCTATCAACACTGATACTCTCGAGCGGTTCACTCAATCCTATATTTCATCCTAATGAAACAAATTATAAAGTAAAACTTTCAGCAGGAATAAAGGAAATAGAAATAAGTGCAAAAGCTGAAGATAACAAGGCAAGTATAAAGGGAAATGGTAAGCATTCTCTTAAAGTAGGAAATAATGTCATAGAGATTATTTGTATGGCAGAAAACAAAGCAATAAAAACATACTTAATTGATGTTTATGTTGATGAGAAACCAACTACCTTCATTAAATTTGACGAAGAAAAATTAGGATTTGTAAACAATTTAGATGCTGTCGTTGCCCCTTCTGGTTTCACTAAAACAGTTTTAAAATATCAAGGAATAGATGTAAATGGATGGAAAAATAAGGATAAAACAATTGTCTATTTAGAAGATGAAAAAGGAGAAAAGAACTTTTATCTTATTGATGAAAAAAGTAATAAAATAACTTCTATTTATCAACAAATTACAATCAATGGAAAAATTTATACGATACTAAGCATTCCTAATGAATTAAAAAATATGAAAGGATATGAATACAAAAAAATATCTATAGATAAACAAGAGATTGAGGGATGGAGATTTAAGGATCAGTATTTTAAAAATTATTATTTATTGTACTTAATTGATGGTGATGGAAAAGCAATGTTATATCAGTATGAAAAGGAATCAAAAACATTACAACCATTTTCAATGTCAGCACCACTAACACAAACCACTTATGAAGCACTTGTTAATGAACAAGAAAAGAATCAAATTATAAATATTACATTGATTATTTTAGTGATTATCTCATTAAGTTCAAATGTATTCGTGTATCAATATTTTAAAAAAAAGAAATAGAAATTATTTAATGTATGAGGGGTAAAACTAAGAA
>JAVWEY010000037.1:0-14652 GCA_036641395.1 Erysipelotrichaceae bacterium | reverse complement strand
ATTCTTGAACACAATGCCACACCATCCTTTAAAGGATTGTATGGATTCCCTGCTGCGACTTGCATTTCAATCAATAATGTCTTGGTGCATGGTATCCCTGATGATACAATCTTGCATCAAGGTGACATTGTATCAGTTGACATCGGTGCTTGCTATCATGGCTATCATGGAGACTCCGCATGGACTTATGCCGTCGGCGAAGTTAGTGTAGAAATTCATGATTTGATGGAAGTAACCAAGCAATCATTGTATGAAGGTATGAAACATGCCAAGCCTGGGAATCGTGTAAGTGATATATCACATGCGATAGCAGATTATGTCTATGCACATGGATATAGTATCCCACAGGATTTCAGTGGTCATGGTATAGGTACCTCAGTACATGAGAATCCGATCGTTCCTAATTTTGGCCCACCGGGCAAGGGAATGCGTTTATTTGAAGGCATGACTATTGCCATTGAACCGATGGTTCATATGGGAAAGGCACAAACGCGTACGCTTAAAGACGGCTGGACTGTTGTCACGAAGGACGGAAGCGCAAGTGCCCATTATGAACATACGATTGCAATTACAAAAGATGGGTATGAAATACTAACAATATTAAGGGATAAGGAGGAACTTCCACATAATGGCTAAGCAAGATGTTATTGAAATCGAAGGAGTTGTCGAAGACACTCTACCGAACGCAATGTTTAAAGTGAAATTAGCAAACGGACATGAGATATTAGCTCACGTTTCTGGTAAAATCCGCATGCACTACATTCGCATTTTACCAGGTGATCGTGTTACAGTAGAAATTTCACCATATGATTTAACACGTGGGCGCATAACATTCCGGCAAAAATAAGCCGCGAATAAGGAGGAAAACGCATGAAAGTAAGACCGTCTGTGAAACCAATATGCGATAAATGCCGCGTCATCAAGCGTAAAGGTCGCGTCATGGTTATTTGTGAAAATCCGAAACACAAACAAAGACAAGGAAACTAATGGAGGTAATTAACTAATGGCTCGTATAGCAGGAATTGACATCCCTCGCGATAAGCGTGTGGTAGTGTCACTGACATATATTTATGGAATTGGCCGCACTACTTCAAGTGAAATTTTGAAGAACTGTGGTATCAGTGAAGACATACGTGTCAAAGATCTAAGCGAAGATCAAGAAAATGCAATTCGTTTAGAAATTGACAAAATCAAAGTTGAAGGAGATCTTCGTCGTGAAGTATCCCTTAACATCAAACGTCTAATGGAAATTGGATGTTACCGTGGAGTAAGACACCGTAAAGGTTTACCAGTTCGCGGACAACGTACTAAAACAAATGCTCGTACTCGCAAAGGTCCTAGACGTGCGATTCAAGGCAAGAAGAAATAGGATGATAGGAGGAAAGAATAATGGCAAATACTAATAAAGCTACACGTAAGCGCAAGGTTCGTAAGAATATCGCCCGCGGTTATGCTCATATTCATTCAACTTTCAATAACACGATTGTTACGATTTCGGATGAAAATGGAAATGCTATTGCATGGTCAAGTGCTGGTGCTTTAGGTTTCAAAGGTTCTCGTAAATCAACTCCGTTTGCTGCGCAATTAGCAGGTGAAGCCGCTGGTAAAGCTGCGATCGATAACGGTATGAAAACAATTTCGGTTAATGTTAAAGGTCCGGGTCCCGGACGTGAAGCTGCCGTAAGAGCATTGCAAGTTGCAGGATTAGAAATTACAATGATCAATGATGTAACTCCTATTCCTCACAATGGTTGTCGTCCGCCAAAACGACCACGTGGATAATGTTAAACCTTATTGAGGAGGTATCGTATGCAAAAGTTTGAACGTGCACATTTTGAAGTAAAAGAATTTGTAGATTCTGAAAATTATGGTAAGTTCGTTATTGAACCACTTGAACGTGGATTTGGAACGACACTTGGTAATGCACTTCGTCGTGTTTTACTTTCTTCCCTTCCCGGAGGCGCTGTTTTTTCCATCAAAGTAGACAGTGTGTATCACGAATTTACCGCAATGAAAGGTGTTGTGGAAGACGTTACTGCTATCATTTTAAATATTAAAAGTTTAATTATTGATATTCAAGACGATGAAATCTATACACTACGTATTTCGAAACAAGGTCCTGGTATTGTTACCGGTGCTGATATTGTTTGCCCTGATGGTGTTGAAATTCTAAGTGAAGATTTATATATCTGCACTTTAGAAGAAGGTGGTTCTTTAGAAATGGAACTACAAGCACGCATTGGCCGTGGCTATGTTAGCGCAGATACTAATAAATCATTGTATCAATCACCTAATCAACCATTAGGAACAATTTATACGGATTCAATCTATACACCGGTTGAAAAAGTATCTTACAATGTTGAACCAACGCGTGTTGGGCAAAATGCTAAATACGACAAGGTTCTCTTAGAAATCTGGACAAATGGTTCGATTACCCCTCAGGAATCTGTGGCACTTGCCGCAAAAATATTAATTGACCACTTAGAACTTCTAACGAATGTTCATGAAGCAGTCAATGATATGGATTCATTAATGAAGGAAGCCCAAGGCGAAGTCCAGAATAAAGGACTTGTTATGATGATTGAAGATCTTGACCTTTCTGTTCGTAGTTATAACTGTTTAAAACGTGCTGGTATCCAGACCGTTGAAGAGTTAACACAACGTACAGAAGATGAGATGATGAGAGTTCGTAACCTAGGAAAGAAATCATTAAAAGAAGTAAAAGATAAGATTTATGACTTGGGGCTGAGCTTCAAATCATACGAATAGTAAGTAAAGGAGGACTCAACCAATGTGGAATCGTAAATTAGGACGTACTGCTGATCATAGAAAAGCAATGTTCCGTAATATGGCAACTAGCTTAATCGCAAAAGGCCAAATTGAAACGACTGAAATGAAAGCAAAAGAAATGCGTACGGTAATGGATGAATTAATTACATTAGCGAAACGTGGAGATTTGCATGCTCGTCGTCAAGCAGCTAGCTTTGTACGTGATGTTGTCGTAGATGAAGTAAGCGGACAAACTGCTTTACAGAAACTATTTAATGAAATTGGTCCAAAATATGCAGACCGTAACGGAGGTTACACTCGTGTAGTGAAATCTTATAACCGTCGTGGTGATAATGCTACAATGGCAATCATTGAATTAGTTTAATCGAATCAATTAAAACGGTAGAAATACCGTTTTTTTATTATGTTGTAGGATTAGTAATAAACTAGTATAAATTTAGTAGTAAATTAGTAATAAAAGATATTAATGAGACAATATAGTTGTATTTATATTGATAATTAACATATAATGTTAAGAGATATTATTTTGAAAGAGGTACCTATGAAAAAACTTACAGTTATGTTAATCATCCTTTCATTTTTATCGGGATGTACGAGTGATTCTAAAGAATCACAAAATAAATCTTTATTCAATGAGGAAGAATTAAAGCAGTTAGAACAAGAAAATATTGATATTGATCAATGTAAGTATCCAATATCACTTAAGAAAATGTTGAAGGATGATTTTAATAAATCATATGGTGATCAATATTGTAATTTACCAAAAGTAAACAATGCGATTGCCGTTAATACTTTGTTTGATAAGAAAGTTGCTTTATCTGATATTAAAGAATATGCGAAACTTAAGAATCTACATATTAAAAATATTGATCGCTATTTAGCTTATAAAGATCAAAAATTAAGTAAGTCAAAAATTGTTTTAAACGTTAATCTTAATAAAGATTTAAAACCATATGAAGTAGTTGAAACAATTGATGATACAAAAGATGTAACGATGTTAATTAATAAGTATCATAAATTACCGGATGATTATCAACCAGAAAATTTGGTTGCTACACCAAATGCATGTACAAATGAATATTCATGTTTTCCTAATAATCAGTATATTGTAAAAGAGGCAGGCGATTCTTTTCAAAAATTAATCGATTTAGCAAATCAAGAAGGTGTAAAAATAACAGCAATTGCATCACTTAGAGATTATGCTTATCAGATGAATTTATATAATTATTATCTAAATGCAAATGGACTTGAATATGCGGATCGCTATTTCGCAAGACCTGGGCAAAGTGAACATAATAGTGGATTAGCGATTGATATTACCTTAGATGGAATGGATTATACGACGATTGAATCACATCCAAAATATCGTTGGCTAATCGATCAAATAAGTGATTATGGGTTTGTTCTTCGCTATCCTAAAGATAAAGAAACGGTAACTGGATTCTCTCATGAATCTTGGCATTTGCGTTATGTTGGAAAGACTTGTGCCAAAGTATTAGAAATGAATAATTGGACACTTGAAGAATACTATGCAAGAAAGGCGATGTAAACTATGAAGAAATTATCATTATTACTACTATCAATATTATTAGTTGCCTGTTCTACTTCTCCTAAAGAAGCGGTAAGGAAACCGGTCAATAAGGATACGGTTATTTCTTTTATGGGGGTTGGTGATAATTTAATCCATGACTCTATTTATAAAGAAGCAGATAAATTAGCAGGAACAGTAGGCGATGGGGATTATGATTTTACTGGAATGTATGAACCGATAAAAGCTGATATTAAAAAAGCGGATTTGGCTTTTATCAACCAAGAAACGATTTTAGGAGGAGATGATTTAGGATTATCTGGTTATCCTACTTTTAACTCTCCAAGTATCATTGCATCACAATTAAATAAAGTCGGATTTGACTTAGTTAATACCGCAAGCAACCATGCTTTAGATAAAGGTATGTTAGGAATTGAAAATGCAAAGGCAACTTGGAGCAAAGAGAAGAATATGATTACGGCAGGGACCTATACTTCAAACGAAGATCGAAATAACATTCCGCTCATCAAGCGAAAGGGTGTAACCTTTTCTTTTCTAGCATATACCTATGGTACCAATGGAGTTGCTCTACCCAATGATTATTGTGTTGCTTTATTTGATGATGCAAGAATTACAAGCGATGTACAAGCGGCAAAAGCAGTTAGTGATGTGGTTATTGTTTCTGCTCATTGGGGCGATGAGGACACAAATCAAGCAAATGAAATGCAACAGCATTATGCACA
Organism: Erysipelotrichaceae bacterium; assembly: GCA_036641395.1. Lineage (GTDB taxonomy): Bacteria > Bacillota_I > Bacilli_A > Erysipelotrichales > Erysipelotrichaceae > JAVXTH01. Next base: position 9,591 of record JAVWEY010000037.1, on the reverse strand, counting down.
ATTATTTGCCGATTTAAAAGTAGATGTTGTGATTGGAACTCATCCCCATGTAATTCAACCGATTGAATGGATAAAGGGTACAACTGGAAATGAAACATTAGTGGTTTATTCATTAGGTAATTTCTTAAGTGGTATGCTTGATGTTGGAAATGTATTAGGTGGTGAAATCAATTTTGATTTTGTTAAGAATCAAAAGACTAAGGAAATTAGGGTTAAGAATGTTAAATGGATTCCATTAGTAACTCATTATAACGGAGATGCAGCTAATATTATGGAATCTCGTAATAACTATAAAATATATCGTTTAAGTGATTATTCTGACAAAATGGCAGCAGCACATGGTTTAAATAATTATGAAGGACAAAGTGTACAAATTGATAATTTAATGGAACGTACCAAAGCAGTGATTAATCCTAAATGGTTGAAAAATTAATTATGAAGGAAATTAGTGAGATAGAAGCATATGCAAAGAATCATAATGTTCCAATTATGCAAATCGATGGCATCCAGTTTCTCTGTGATTATGTTAAAGAACATTCAATCATAACTATTTTAGAAATTGGTACTGCAATAGGTTATTCCGCAATTCGGATGGCATTGATGAATGAAAATATTCATATTGTCAGCATTGAAAGAGATCAAGAACGATATCTTGAAGCAATTAATAATATTAAAGATTTTAACCTTGATCATCAAATAAAAGTAATTCAAGGTGATGCATTTGATGTAGAGGTAGAAGGAGAATTTGATTTGATTTTTATTGATGCGGCAAAAGCTCAATATATTAAGTTCTTTGAACGATTCACTCCTTATTTAAAACAAGGTGGGGTTGTGTTTAGTGATAATTTAGCATTTCATGGTTTTGTTCAAAGTGATACAGAAATAAAATCAAGAGGATTAAGGGCATTGGTAAGAAAGATTCGTAACTATATTGATTATTTAAAGAACAATCCTGAATTCGAGACCGTTTTTTTTGAAATAGGTGATGGAATTGCAATTAGTAAAAAGAAATAATTGATTCATAATTAGTTTAAATTAATAAATTTTATGGTACAATAAGAAAAAGAAAGTGGTGAAGATAATGAAAAAATTAATTCCTGCATTGGCAGTATTAGGTAGTGCAGTAGCATTCGCTATCTACAAATTAAAAAAAGATGAACAACGTAAAATTATGGAATTAGATCAAGATTTATTAAAAGATGAAGATTGTTGTGAAGCGGATGATGAATGCACTTGTGGTAATGAGTGTGAGTGTCATGAAGAAGAATGTAAAGTAAGTGAAGATGCTACTTATTCTAATCCTGAATACCCTAATTTATCAGATGAAATGATTGAAGAAATCAAAGAGAAAAATGAAGAAACAATGAACGATCTTGCAGCGGAAGGGGACGTGAAAGAAAATGAACGTCCAATTCAACATATCGTTACTTTTAAAACAAAGGAAGATGCAGAAGTATTCCGTAATAAATTAATTAATAAAGGTTTTGTTATTACAGAAGGAATCGATGAACTATCACTTGAAGTTCTTCATATTTCTGATATTGACCCAATTAAGATGATGACTCATGTATTATATATTGCAGATGAAGCATATGCATGTCATGGATCATATAAAGGATGGCAAGCTAAAGTATCATATTAAGACCTTAGGGTCTTTTTTTTCTATGATTTCTGCTATATAATATTGGTTAATGCAAGGAGGGGAAAAAGATGCTGAAAAAACAAATTAATTATCTTACTATTGTTAGTACCGGTCTTTTTTTCTTTGTCCTTGGTGTATGCTTTTTTACGAATCGTTTGGAAATATGGAACTGGTTATATCTTACTTTAGTCTTTGGATTATTAGTGATGGTAGGTATTCGTTTATTAAATATTATTATTAACTTTAAAAAAATAGAACATCGATTTTCTCAAATAATGGATATGATATTATGGATTATTTTATTAATCTTCGCTTGGGCTAATCCAGTCTTATTTACAAATATCTTTCCACGAATTATTGGTTGTTGGATTTTGCTACATGCAATAAGTAAATGTTTTGTATTAAACGTGAAACGTCGTGATCATTTAAAAGGTATTTTAACTTCTTTTATTGGTTTATTATTTGATATAATTATGTCTTTTATTCTATTAATTGATCCTAATCACTATTATACGTTAATCTCCTATGCTGTGGGTTGTTACTTTATGATATATGGTGGTAATTTAGTCCTTGATTTTATTCGTGAAATTGTTCCTAATAATAGTGGAACTAAAATAGTTAAGAAGATACAACTAGCGATTCCACCCTTTTTAGCCGCTTTAATACCAGGAAGATTAATGAATCTTATCTTAAATAAAAAAGAAGAAGATGTTATTAAAGAAGAATTTGAAGCTATTAAAAAAGATATTCCAATCGATTTAGAAGTCATGGTACATTTAGCTCCTAGTGGGCCTGCAATGTTTGGCCATGTTGATTTAATCTATCGAGATATTGTTATTTCTTATGGGTGTTATGATCCCCATCATCGTAAAGTAAATGGAACACTTGGTGATGGAGTTGTAATTGTCGCAAATCGAAGGGATTATTTAATTAACTGTTTAAAGAACGAAAATAAAATATTAGTTGGTTTTGGATTAAATTTAGTGGAGCACCAAAAATTATTATTAGATGAAAGAATAAAACAAGTGTTTTCAAGTTTCGTTGATTTTCAAAGTGATGAAGAATTGAAAAGAAAAGGATTAGCTTATGTAGGAGAATGTGATGATTATATTTCACGGGTCACAAGAAATTGTGAAAATGCTCATTATTATAAAATAAAGAAAGGTAAATTTCATACATTTTTTGTATTATATACAAACTGTGTTTCTTTTGTAGGAAATTTAATTGAATGTGTTGGTTTAAATTTAGTTGATTTATCCGGTATTATTTCTCCTGGGTCATATTATGATTTTTTAAACAAGCAATTTATGAGTGAAAAAAGTTTTGTAATTGCTAGAAAGTTATACACTAAGAAAGATATTAAAGAGTTAGAAAAAGATAACGATAAACATATAAAAAGCGAGTGATAAGGGTTTCATAATTAGTAATGCTTGTATAAATAGTCGATGATGTTTATAATTAGAAATTGGGAACAAACTTATATAGGAAAATACGAGGTGAAAAGGATGAAGACAATTGAAGTAAAGGATTTAACTTATTCCTATGATGGTGAGGAAAAAGCTGTCGATCATGTATCCTTTTCAATCGAAGCAGGAAGTTATACGACAATCATTGGTCATAACGGAAGTGGAAAGTCGACGATTGCGAAGTTGTTAATTAATCTTTTAGTTAGAGATGAAGGAACTATTTTATTAGATGGTTTATTATTAAATGAAGAAAACGAATATGCAATCCGCGATAAAGTAGGAATTGTATTTCAAAATCCCGATAATCAATTTATTGGTTCGAGTGTTGCCGATGATATTGCATTCGGTTTGGAAAATCATCAAGTTCCACAAAATCAGATGGAAGAAATAATTCAGAAGTTTGCAAAGCAAGTCAATATGAGTAAATATCTTCAAAGTGAACCAACTCGTTTATCAGGGGGACAAAAACAGCGGGTAGCGATTGCTGGTGTTTTGGCTATGTCTCCTGAAATTATCATTTTTGATGAAGCGACAAGTATGTTAGATCCACAAGGAAAAGAAGAAATTAATAAGTTGATTCAAACAATCCATGATGTATCTAATTTAACAATTATTAGTATTACCCATGATATTGAAGAAGTGGCAAAATCAGATTATGTTTTAGTAATGGATCAAGGCCATATTGTAATGCAGGGTGTGCCTGATGAAATCTTGCAACGTGAACGTGAATTAATAAATTTGAAATTAGATATACCTTTTGCGCTTAAATTTTGTAAAGCACTTCATACTTATGGAGTTGATGTACCACCTTGTACGACATTGGAAAGGGCGGTGGATGAAGTATGCCAATTACATTTAAAGAAGTAAGTCATATTTATAATGAAAATAGTCCTTTTTCCTATATCGCTTTAGATAACATTTCACTTGATATTAAAGAAGGATCCTTTACTGCTATTATTGGCGAAACAGGAAGTGGGAAAACAACGCTTGTTCAGCATTTGAATGCGTTATTGTTACCTAGTAAAGGAACCGTTGAAGTATTAGATCGTACAATAGTTGGTGGAGTAAAACCAAAGCACTTAAAAGAATTACGTCATCGAGTTGGCTTAGTATTTCAATTCCCTGAATATCAATTATTCGAAGAGACGATTTTAAAAGATATTTGTTTTGGACCTAAAAATTTTGGTGTAAGTGATGAAGCAGCAATTGAAAGAGCTTCTAAAGTATTAAAAATTGTTGGTTTAGATGATAGTTATTTAGAAAAATCACCTTTTAATTTATCAGGTGGACAAAAACGTAGAATTGCAATTGCAGGTATCTTAGCGATGGAGCCTGAGGTTTTAGTTTTAGATGAACCAACGGCTGGCTTAGATCCACAAGGTGCATTAGAGATGATGAATTTATTTAAAACAATGAATAAAGAATTTCATAAAACAGTACTTATTGTAACACATGATATGGAACATGTATTAAATTATTGTGAAGAGGTTATTGTGATTCATGATGGAAAACGAATGAAGCAATGTAGCGTTCATGATTTTTTTGCGCAAGTTGATTTACTTCATGAATTAAAGATTACACCTCCAGCAATTATTCGTTTAAGAGAAGATTTAAAGATGAATGGCTTTCATTTAGATGATCATATTTTAAGTGTTGATGATCTAGCAAGAGCGGTTTCGAAAGAGGTGAAAGTATGAAGAACTTTGCCTTAGGACGTTATCTTCCCTTAGATTCATTAATTCATCGTATGGATCCAAGAGCAAAGATATGTGCGATGTTAATCTTTGTCGTTGCAATCTTTATTCCCTCTGGATATTATGGTTATGTGATTATTGGTATTAGTGTATTGCTTTGTACTTTACTTGCGAAGTTGAAACTTGATTTTATCTGGAGAGCTATGAAACCGATGTTGTTTATGTTGGTGTTTTTGTTAGTTATTAATGTTTTGGTTGTGAAAACGGGTTATGTTTTACTCGATATTGGTGGTTTTAAGATATATAGTGATGCGATATCTCAAACTTTATATATTGTGATTCGTCTAATGATGATGATTGTTGTAACTACTATTTTAACTGCCACAACAAAACCGCTTGATATGACACTGGGTATTGAAGATCTTTTATCACCTTTCAAAAGATTCCACGTACCTGCTCATGAAATTGCAATGGTAATTTCAATTGCCTTACGCTTTATTCCAACTTTAATTGAAGAAACACAACGGATTATGAAAGCACAGAGTTCGCGAGGTGTTGATTTAGAAGAAGGTTCTTTATTTAGTAAAGTAAAAGCAATTTTATCACTAATTATTCCTTTATTCTTATCGGCTTTTCAACGTGCTGATGATTTAGCGAATGCTATGGAAGCAAGAGGATATAACCCAGGGGGCACAAGGACTCGCTACAAGGTTTTAAAGATGCATGCAAGGGATTATTCCCTTTTGATTGTTTGTGGCTTAGTGCTTGTTTCTGTGAGCTTTGTTGCGGTGATTGGATTATGAGATATAAAGCAATTGTTGCCTATGATGGGAGTAATTATTGTGGATGGCAAACCCAAAAACGTGGCGATTCAATTGAAGAAACAATTGAAAAAGCATTGAGTACGATGCATAAATGTCAAATTAATATTGTGGGGGCAGGTAGAACCGATGGTGGGGTTCATGCTTATGGTCAAGTATTTCATTTTGATAGTGATAAAGTAATTGATAGCGAGCATTATACAAGAGGGTTAAACTCTTTGTTACCAAAGGATATTAGAATTCAATCGGTGGATCAAGTAAGTGATGATTTCCATGCTCGTTTTAGTAGTACTGCGAAACAATATGATTATTTAATAAGCAATAAAACAAAGGATCCTTTTATTCAAAACTATATGAAATTAGATTGGATGAATCTAGATCTTGAAGCTATCAGACAATGTGCGAATGTATTTGTTGGAACCCATGATTTCACTAGTTTCACAAGTAATAAAATAGATCCTCGTAAATCAAGAATTCGCACCATTGATAAGATTGAAGTTATTGAGGAGAAAGATTATATTCGTTTGATATTTATTGGAAATGGTTTCTTAAGATATATGGTACGGATGATTGCTCAGGTTTTAATTGAAGCAGGTAAACATGCATTAAGTAAAGATGATTTAGTTTATATGTTAGAAGCAAAGGATAAAGATATTAATCGTTATAAAGCGGAAAGTAATGGATTATATTTAATGAAAGTATTTTATGAGGAACGTATATGAGAGCAAATTATCATACCCATACAAGAAGATGTTATCATGCAATTGGCAGTGATGAAGAATATGTTTTATCAGCTATTAAAGCTGGATATGATGTTTTAGGGTTCTCGGATCATACACCTTGGAATTATAAGAGTAGTTTTGTAGCTAATATGCGAATGGCATTAGATCAATTTGATGATTATTATAATAGTATTTATAACTTAAAAATTAAGTATCAAAATCAAATTAAGATATTGATTGGTTTAGAATGTGAATACTTTGAAGAATATATGCCATGGTTAAAGTCCTTTATTATTGAAAAGAAAATTGATTATATTATATTTGGTAATCATTATTATCAAAGTGATGAAAAGCATGTTTATTTTGGTAGGGCATGTGAAACAAAGAAAATGTTGAATGTTTATGTAGATGAATGTATTAAAGGAATGAAAACAAATTTATATTCATATTTAGCCCATCCTGATTTATTTATGCGAGCTTATCCATCTTTTGACGAGTATTGTGAAATGATAAGTTATCGCCTATGTGAAGCAGCTAAGCAATATAATATTCCACTTGAATATAATTTGTCCGGTGTTGCTTATAATGAAATGATGCATGTAGCTGAATATCCGCATCCTATGTTTTGGGAAATTGCCGCTAAAGTAGGAAATCGAATCATAATTGGTGTTGATGCCCATGATAATAAAGATCTTGAAAACAGTAAGCGAAGAGATCAAGCGGAGCAATTTTTAAGTAGTTTGGGTTGTGTTATTGAGGAAGAAATAGATTTAAAGGACTTCAATTTAAGTAACTTAACTTAAATTGTGAGAAATAAGTATAAAAATATTAATTTATATTGACTTATTAGTATTAAAACGATAGAATAATAAAAGGCACGTTTATGCCTTTGTAGCCCCGGAAACTACATCGGAAAGGAAGAATTATTATGCGCCAAACAACTTTTATTAAACCAGCAGAAGTGCAACGTACTTGGTATGTTGTCGATGGATCTGGAAAAACTTTAGGACGTCTTGCTACGGAGGTAGCTAGTGTTCTTCGTGGGAAAAACAAACCTACGTACACGCCAAACGTTGACTGTGGAGATTTTGTTATCGTTCTTAACGCGGATCAAATTGAACTTACAGGAAACAAAATGGAAAACAAAAAATACTACTCACACTCTATGCACCCAGGTGGATTACGTACGCGTACTGCTAAGGTGATGAAGGAACAATACACGATTGAATGGGTTGAAAAAGCCATTTACGGAATGCTTCCTCATACAAAACTTGGAGATGTACAACGTACACATTTATTTGTATACAAAGGTAGCGAACATCCACATGTAGCACAACAACCAGTTGAACTGGTTATCAAAGGTTAAGGAGGAATAAGAGATGGCAGCTAAGAAAACTACAGTTACTTACATCGGCACTGGTCGCCGTAAGACCTCTGTTGCTCGCGTCTTTATGACTCCGGGTAAAGGGAACATCGTTGTTAATGGTAAGACATTAGACGAATACCTACCATTAGAAACTCTACGTATGGTAGTACGTTCACCACTTGATTTAACAGAGACACTTACTCAGTTCGATATTAAAATCAATGTAAACGGTGGCGGATACACTGGTCAAGCCGGTGCAATGCGTCATGGTATCACAAGAGCATTAATGGAAGCTAGTCTTGATTACCGTCCTGCGCTTAAGGCTGCAGGTTTCGTAACACGTGATCCACGTGCGAAAGAACGTAAGAAATACGGTTTAAAATCAGCACGTCGTGCTCCACAATATTCAAAGAGATAAGAAGATTATCTTTTTGGAACATCTTAGGACTTCTCAGGAAATCTCAGGACATCAGAAACCCTTTATTCAAAGGGTTTTTTTGTGCTTTTCGAATTGGATAAAAGTGGAGAGAATTATTCGATTGGTTACCAATTGGTAGAAAATCATCAAAAAGAAGAGCAGTGGTTTCACGTAAAATGAAATGGTCTAAACTAGTATAATTGATTAGTTCAAGGCAGATATTATAGTACAGTTCTGCTCATATCGAATAACTTTAAAAAGAAGTAATATTATTGATGTTAGAAATCGTTGATATATTTTAGATACATTATAAATATGTACCAATTTAAACAAATAATACAATTGTTGATGATATAGTGTCCCTATGTATTGGGAAATGCAATAATACCTTCGTTGATTTCTAATGTGATACAAAAGAACTGTGTCAGCAAGATAAGAAATGTGCATTATGTAACTATAAATGGATAAATGCAATATGTCAAAAGTACAAGTGATATGGATGCAATCACGTTAAACTCTTTTGCGATACAAATATGCTGAAAGTCCTTATCGTATATGATATAATTAGAAAAAGATAAACTATAGAAAGAAGGTGTCTTTCTTGGAAGATAAACTAAACATTTTAGATATTTTAAAAGACTCTAAGAGCTATTTCGAAGATTTTATATCAAGAAGTACATATCATAGTAATGCAATTGAAGGAAGTACTTTGAGTTTTGCAGAAACATATGCGCTGTTATTTGATAGCAAATATAGTAATATCACAAATGCAGATGCAAAAGAAATTCATGAGGCACTCAATCATAAATATGCTCTTAATTTAATAATTGATAGAATTGATAATAATATTTCAACTATGGATGAAGAATTTTTGACAAGTATTAATCAGACAATTAACAAGAATATTATCTTTGTTGGTGGTTATAGACTTGGGAAAATTCGTATTAGAGGATCAGAGAAAGAATTTCCACTTCCACAACATCTTAATGATAAAATGAATTTATTCTATGATGAATTTAATAAGAAGTTTGAATTAGATGTAGATATGATGGGATTAGCAGAAATGCATTTAAAATATGAAAATATTCATCCTTATCCTGATGGAAATGGTAGAACAGGGAGATTATTAATCAATTATTTTTTGATGTTGAATAATCAAGTACCTATTGTGATTCCATTTGAAAAAAGAAGTCAATATTTAAAAATGATGGAAGATAATGATATTCTTGGATTATGTAATATGTTTAAACAATTACAAGAAAAAGAAATGATTCGGATACGAGATTTTCTAGAAATGGATAAAGAAAAAAATAGACAGAAGAAAAATTCAAGAGAAATGTGATTATAAGCAGGGAGAATCTCTGCTTTTTTTATAATTAGTTTTACAATGGTAAGGCAACCCTTTTTTAGATAAATTTTATAAGCAGTGATTCTCTATATTCAACTGGGCTTTAATAGTCAA
>JAVWEY010000036.1:0-16621 GCA_036641395.1 Erysipelotrichaceae bacterium | reverse complement strand
TGGTTCACTACGCTTGGTGGTAAATACCCACGACTGGACTTTCACCAGTTAGATAGATGCCATGCCTGGCACACTTAGAAAATGACCATGCTTGAGTTTATCCTCTTGCACGGTCATTTTTAGATGAATATTTCTGGCTCTTTTCTTATCTTACATTTATTCGCAAAAGCTTTTTCACTTACACTTAACATAACTTTATTTAAGGTGCGAGCTTGAATTGGACAAACCTTCATACAACGCATACAAGAGATACAAAGTTGCTTATCGCTTACTTGTCCGTTTTCTTTGTCGATTGCGCTTACTGGGCAATTACTAGCACATATACCACAATTCGTACATGTTTTATTCGCATGTGGTTTTAAAGGAATACCACTATATTGTTTATAGGGGCGATTGCCCTTAATCGATAATACTCCACACTGATCAATTGAATGCAAAGCTATAATTTTATCATAAACTTGCTTTGCGAAAGCAATTATTTTCGTTTCATCCGCTGCATCAATACGACCTTTGCCAACGCTATGCATAATCGAATGCTCACAAATAAATGCAGCTGCACCAACTACTACAAACCCTTGTTGGATTGCTAAATCATTTAATTCTAATAAGGCATCATCATAATCACGATTGCCATAAGTAGCAACTAAAACAATTGGCGTATGATTCCCTTTGATTTTCGTAAAATAATCAGCAACTGGACTTGGAATTCTACCACCATAAACTGGTACACCAATCAAACATAATTCATTTTCTTCAACATTGATTACTTCATCACGTTTAAGCGTAATATCAATTAATTCAAGAGATAACGGTAATTGTTTATGAATTAGTTTCATCACTTTCATTGTTGAATCTGTTGGAGAAAATACGATACTTTTAATTCCTTCGATTTTCATATAATACCTTCTTTCATCTTATATTAAAAAATGAGTTGCTAACTGGAAATATATAAATAAAGTAGTTGCATCGACTAGCGTAGTAATGAGTGGTCCGGCCATAACAGCTGGATCTTGATGTAATTTCTCCGCAACAACCGGTAAAGTACAACCAACTAGTTTCGCAAGCATAACTGCTAAGAATACCGTTACTGACACTATCCAAGTTGTTTGAAAATCAACGGTTTGCATAGTAATCAAGACTCTTAAGAAATTTACTACACCCATAATCGTTCCACATATTAAGGCAACTCTTCCCTCTTTCCACCAAATCTTTAACATATCTTTTGTATGTAATTCACCAACTGCAAGTGCTCGTATAACCATCGTTGCTGATTGACTACCAGCATTACCAGCAGCATCCATTAACATTGGAATAAAGAAAGATAGGGTAACATTGGTTGAAAGTATATGTTCATAATTATCCATGATTGAACCTGTAAAGGTAGCGGATATCATTAAAACTAGTAACCAAACAATTCTTGATTTACTCATTTCCATAACACTTGTTTCTAAGTAAGTTTTATTAATTGGTGAAATGGCATTCATCTTATGAATATCTTCGGTAGCTTCTTCATGGATGACATCGATAATATCATCGACGGTGATAATACCAACCAAACACTGTTGATCATTCACAACTGGAACAACTGTAATATCGTACTTTTCAATCAACTTAGCGACTTCTTCTTGATCCTCATTCGTTGTCGCAAAGATTAAATCAGTATCCATTAAATCTTCCATTATTTCATCTTGTTGGCATAATAAAATATCACGCAAAGATGTAACCCCGACTAAGGTTTTCTTCGCATCTATAATATAACAATAATTAATTGTTTCTGCTTTTTGACCTTGTTTACGAATCTTTTCAATTGCTTCTGGAACTCGATCTTTTTCTTTTAAAACAACAAAATTAGTTGTCATTATCGAACCAGCACTATTCTCTTCATAACTTAATAACTTATTAATCTCGACTCTTTGTTGGGGTGAAGCATTCTTTAATACGTGTTGAACGATATTAGCTGGCATTTCTTCAATAAAATCTAAAATATCATCATCATATAATTCATCTAACATTTCTTTAATTTGCGGACCAGTAAATGCTTGAATTAAATCCTCTTGTTTATCATGACTTAAATAAGAAAACACTTCAGCACTAACGTCTTTTTTTAATGTTTTAAATATGAATAAAGCTTCCTGTAAAGTTAAATTCCCAACCAATTCACTCATATCTACAACATTATGATCATCAAATAATTCCCTTAAGGCTGTAACCTTTTTATTTGTGATGAGTGTTTCTAAATCTTGTATTGTCATATCAAATTTATAATCCATGTTCTCACATCCTTTCCTTATTAATTGTACTCTATTAAAGTGGTTTAATACAAGCAAAAGAATTATGTAAAACATCAGAATTCTGATGTTTAAGAAAGTTTTTTACCCTTTTGAATATTTAATATATTAGTATCATACGACATAATCTTTTGTTTCTTTCGTCGCATCTTATCCAAACCAAGTTCAATCACTCGATCTAATAGTTCATGAAATAAATAACCACTATCTTTCCATAGATAAAAAGCTAAAGAACCAGGTATCGTATTTATCTCATTTACATATATATTCTTTGTTTCATCATCGATAAGAAAATCAATCCGTACCACTCCATCACTACATAATTCGTGAAACGATTGTAGTGCCAAGTTTTTTATCTTTGTCTGAGTTTCTTGATCAAAATTAGCCGGTAGGATGCGTTTTGTTGATAACATGCCTTTACTTGTTTGACTATTTTGATATTTATCTTCATACGATAAGATATCCTTGCTTTTAATCACTTCTTCCATTAATGAACATTCGCTATGAATCATATTCCCCATAACCGAAATATTGACTTCTCGCAGATGTTCTACTACTTTTTCTATCATTACTTTTTCATCATATAAAAATGAATCTTTTATTTTATCCTTTAACTCCGCTTGATTCTTCGCAATATGGATACCAATCGAAGAACCTAAATTGGCAGGTTTCATAATAAGTGGATAACCGAGTTTGTCAGCTTTCTTTAAATAACTTGTTTCACTTTCATACGCGGTCGTATAAAAGAAATCTACGGTTGGAATTCCTTGTTGCTTCATCACTTGTTTCATAATTACTTTATCTTGATTAATTGCAGCACCGATTATACTACTTCCACAATAAGGTAAATCTAACATTTCTAAATATCCTTGAATCGTTCCATCTTCCCCATTAGTTCCATGGATGATTGGTAATACTAGATCAATGATTTGTTTCTTATGAATACTATGCTTTGTCGGTTGTAACATTACCATATTACCTTTTTTTATTAAATTAATATTTGTTACTTTATTCGCTATCCTATCTTCGTCTTGATACGTATCGATATCCCACAGGGCATCTCCTTGATACATACAATGATTTTTCGCAATATATATAGGTATCACTTGGTATTTGTTTTTATCTAACGCATGCATCACTTGTAAGGCAGATAGAATCGATATTTCATGTTCCACCGACTTTCCACCATACATAACTGCTACTCTTATTTTCATCTATATTTTCCCTCTCGTTTTAATTCACATAAGCATCTGGTAAATCATTTTCAACTAAAATATAATCACCCTTTTTACTGATCTTTATTAATTCATTAAATGCTTCATTACGATTATTTACTACATGAACTTTTTCATAAGCCATTTGTTCATCAATTAAACCTTTCATTATAAAATGACTTTGATGTTTTCCAACTAATATAACTTCATCACATATCACTGCAATCATTCTTCCAAGTTTACGATTTTCATAATTCTCATCTTCTCCTAAATCAATAAAACCAGGGGTTATGATAATCTTTCTTCCTTGCATTCTTGATAATACATCCAGTGCATATTTTGCCGATACTGGATTTGAATTATAGGAGTTATCAAGAATCGTATAATCTTTATTCTTAATCACTTCTAAACGATGAAGAACATAGGGGATTCGTTTTACTGTTTCTATCATTTCTTCAAATGGTATTGTTAGTAAATCTCCTAATGCAATACCAGCTAATAGATTCAGTACATTATGTTCCCCTAATAACTTTGTCTTAAATGAATAGGTTTTAAGGTGTGTCACAACATCAAAAGATGTACCTGTTTCACTATATTTAATATTACAAGCACGATAATCAACTTCCAAGTTATATATACCAAACCATATTTTACGACAGTTATTCTTAATTCGATAATTACGAATATAATCGTTATCACGATTACATATCGCAATACCTGATTTAGGTAAGTGTTCAACTAATTTCATTTTTTCTTCTAGAATATTTTGTATACTACCAAAAGTTTGTAAGTGCTGAGGACCAACAGAAGTAATAATCGCAATGCTTGGATTTACAAACCGGGCTAGATCTTCTATCTCAAACATATGATCGCCACCAATTTCACATATAAAACATTCGTGATATGGTTTTAAGTAGTTACGAATACTCAAAGTAATCCCCATCTTATTATTGTAAGATGCTTGGGTCATTAAACAATGATATTTATTTGATAAGATATGATAAGCCATATTCTTAGTTGAAGTCTTTCCATAACTACCGGTAATACCAATCACTTTACACTGTTTATTAGCTTCTAATAAGGCTTGTGCATCCTTTCGATAATAATCACGAATTCCCTCTTCAAGCGGCATTAAACTGGATGCTGCAATTAATAATAATCCCCAAGGTAATAAATAACTTAGTGGAGCAATTAAGATGATAAAGGTAGGTGTTAAAAAAGTAAAGGATAAAAATGCAAGTAAGAATTCAATTAGTAACATGAAGATGAATAAACGTTTGATTCGGTTTGTATAAACAATATTTTTACTATATATCTTTAAATGTTCAACTTTAAAAGCAAGGTAAGTATCGATTAATATTAATAGATTAAATAATAATAAATTTGAACTAATTGAAATTCCTAAGAAAGGAATATAGTAAAATAAGTTTTTAAGCGATAAACGATTCCATCTTACTTGTTGATGAAGCCACACTACATAGCGATCAATTTGGTAATGTTGTTGTTGATAAACGTGCATCGCATGAATTGTTGGAATCATCATAAATAATAAAAGACATACTATATTTATTAACTTTACTAACATGATTTATCGCTCACTAAAAAACAATCACAGACTTCTAAAAAACGTCGCATTTGATGAAAATAGGCAAAGTGATCCTCCCCTTGAAATATGATTAAACAAGCATTCTTCATTGTCCTTTCCATTCTTTTAGCCATCCATAATGGTGTTTGTTGATCCTTATTTCCCCAAACTAGTAACGTAGGGCAACTTATCTTATTTAATTCTTTACTAAGATCATCATGAAGCGCACTTACTAAAATACCTCGAATGATTCCATCACTTTGTAGGTAATCCTCACTCCCCATTCTAGAGGCATAAGCAAAATGGCAACGCTTCGCTATTTTATAATGAATAATCTTTAAATAATAACTACCACGATGATGATCTTTAATACCCGCAGCACCAGTTAAGATCATTTGTTTTACTTGATGTTTCAAGGCAAATCGAATTGCGATTCTTGCGCCAAAGGAATGGGCAATAATAATCGGTACTTGACTCACATTATAATATAATAAGATGCTTTCAATTAAAGAAACATAGTCCTCTATTTCCCATATTGTATGTGGTGTATCACTTTTGCCAAAACCTGGTAAATCAAATAGAAAAACTTGATAGCGATCTTTATAATATTCCATAATCGGTAAAAGTAATGACATATCACAACCCCAACCATGTAACAGAATCATTGGCTCACCTTGACCTTCAACCATTATGTTAATATTTAAATGATCAATACGTATCATAAAAACTCCTCCTACTATTTAATATATGAGTCATTTTTATAAAAAAGACGTGTACAAAAAAGATATGATATAAAATACCATATCTCCTTTATTAGCGTTTACGTATTTCTTTCTTTTCTTTTACTGGTCTTCGCCAAATTCTAAAGATTACGCCATCACTTGTATTTTCTCCAGCTACTTCATAACCATTTGCTTTCACTACCTTTGAGACAATTGATAGTCCTAAGCCAAATTGACCACCTTGACCTTTTTCATAAGGTTTAAACAGAGCTAACAAACGTTCTTCACTCATACTAGGTCCATCATTAACAATCGTCAATTCATCTTGATGAAGTTCAATTTTTATATAAGTTCGAGCATAACGAAGGGCGTTTTCCATAATATTTTCAACGGTAACTCGCCAAGATTCTTCTAAACCATCAAAGAATATATCATCATCTAAAATCGTTTTTAATTCAATATCATTACGAATTACTTTAATTGATAATACAACATTCTCAATTACTTGTCGCATATCAGTAATAGCACCTTCATTATCTTGTGAAATTAAATATTCAACACGATTTAAATATAAAAGTGAATGGACTTTCTTTTCTAATCGATCCGCATTATTAATAATGACATCAACACTTTTCTCTAATGTATCGTAAGGATAAATTCCATCTTTGATACTCTCTCCATATGATTTAATCGTTGCGATTGGTGTTTTTAAATCATGGGATATATTATGAATCATTTCTTCTTTGGTCTTCTCTTGACGCTTTAATTCTTCTCTCATATTGACTAATGCTTCCGCAACTTCACCAATTTCATCTTTTCGTGATACTTTTAATTCAGCATCATCGCCGTCTTTTACCTTTTCAATAAAAGCTCGTATTTGATTCAATGGATGAATTAAAGATGCCATCCATATCATTACAATAATAAAGAATAAACCAACAACGACAACTGTAACATTAATTACACTACTAGTAATTGCTTCTTTATATTGTTCTTGATAACCAGAATCCATCATCGTAACTAACATTAAGTTTTGGTTTACATAGGTAATCTTATAATAAGTTGAAGTTTTTTCATAATGAAATTTATATGCCTTACTACCTTCATCCAACCGTGTTGCATTGAATAAAATATCTCTAAACAAACGACTGTCTTTATCTAATTCATCTTTATTCATATAAACACTCATGTCTGAGCGATCAATTAAAATGTTTTTTAAAGAAGGATCACTGGCAATTTGTAGATAATTGTTTGGTTTAAGCGATGAAAAAATCTCAGGAGATTCAAGTAAAGTACTTTGAACTCTTGTGATTGTTGAGAACATTTGATTTTCTATTACTTTATTTACATTTCCATTAATATACACAAAAAAGAATACACAAAAGAAAGTAACAAAGAATAAGATTAAACCAAACAGTTGTTGGGATAAAGATAGCTGTTCAATCCATGATTTAAATTTCTTCATTAACCAAGACGGTATCCATAACCATAGATGGTATGAATATTAAGTTTAGGGAGTTTCTTACGTAAACGACGTAATGTGTCATCCACCACTCGATCACTTCCAAAATAGTTATCCTCCCATACTTTTTCCAAGATAACTTCACGTGAGAAAGCAATGCCTTTGTTTTTAATAAATAACATTAATAAATCAAATTCTTTTGTCGTAAGATCAATCTCTTCATCATTATCAAATATCTTACGTTGTTCTTCATCTAATTCATAAGTATCAATACTAACCCGTTTATTCTCAGTTTTATAGGTACGTTTTAATACATTATTTACCCGTAACACTAATTCTTTCATTGAGAAAGGTTTCGTAATATAATCATCACTGCCTTTTTCAAGGCCGATGATACGATCAAATTCCTTATCACGTGCCGACATAAAAATAACTGGAACTTCACCTACTTGAAGACGAATTTCTTCAATTAAATCAAAGCCACTTTTATCATCTAACATAATATCTAATAACCATAGATGAACATCATCATCAGATACATGAACACTTGCTTCTTCATAAGTATAATAAGAACGTACTTCATAACCTTCTTTTTTTAAATATTGTTTCACAAGATCGTTAAGATTTTTTTCATCTTCGACAACGCATATCACTTTTTTCATATACTCACCTCATATCACCATTGTATCTTAAATTATGTGAAAAAAAAAGGACTTTCTTAAAGTCCCTTCTCTTTTACAAAATTTACTACTTGATTGACATACGAATCACATAATTCATCACTTTTTGCTTCAACCATAACCCGTACTAGTGGTTCAGTTCCACTTGGTCTTACTAAAATTCGACCATCTTCACCTAATTTATTTGAAACTTCTTCAATTAAAGCTAACAATTCTTTATCTTCTAAAGCTTTATGTTTATCTTTAACCGGTACATTTATTAATAACTGAGGGAAAATAAATAAATCTTCACTCAATTCCTTTAAGCTCTTATTTCTTTCCTTCATAATCTGTAATAGTTTAAGTGCTGATAATAAACCATCTCCAGTATTGGCATGTTCATAAAATATAATATGACCACTTTGTTCTCCACCAATCGAATAATTATGATTTTCCATGCATTCAAATACATACTTATCACCAACTGCGGTTTGTTCATAATCAATACCAGCACGATCAAAGGCACGGTATAAACCTAAGTTAGCCATAATTGTTGTTACGACTTTATTATCAGTTAATGTTTGTTGTTCATGCATATATTTACCACAGATATATAAGGTATGATCTCCAGTAATTAGATTACCATCTTCATCAATTGCGATTAAACGATCAGCATCACCATCAAAGGCAAAGCCACAGTCGTAGTCTTCACTCTTCATGAACGCTTGTATACCTTCTGGATGAGTTGAACCACATTTCGTATTGATGTTAATGCCATTTGGGGCATTATGGAATACTTCAAGGGTTGCTCCTAAGGAACTTAAAACTTGGGCAGCGGTTGCAGTTGCAGAACCATTGGCAAGATCTAATGCAATCTTCATTCCTGATAAATCAATATCAACACAGTCTTTTAAATAGCTCTCATAGAGTTCTAATCCATCGCTCCACTCAATCGCACAACCAATTGCATCATTAATTGCTAATTCAATTTCACCTTCACCATCCATGTAGGCTTCAATCAAATCCAACACTTCTTCATTCATTTTCTTGCCTTCATAATTAAACAATTTAATACCATTGTCATAGTAAGGATTATGCGATGCGGAAATCATTACACCACAATCAAAGCCTTCTTTTTGGACAAGATAGGAAACACTTGGCGTTGGACATACACCTAATAAATAAACTTGAGCACCACTAGCACTTGCTCCTGCTGCCAAAGCCATTTCAAACATACTTCCAGAAAGGCGTGTATCTTTACCAATTAAAATCTTCGCATGATGATCTTCACCGTAGTAAGATCCAATAAATTTTCCAATTCTTAATGCCATATCTAATGTTAAAGAATCATTTGCTCTACCTCTAACACCATCTGTACCAAAATATTTTCCCATAAAAGCTCCTTTATTAATTTGGATTAACTAATGTAACACGAATTGTAGCCTTTGATAATGAATAATTTGCAAGTTTTTGTTTACCTTTTACACTCAAAGGTAATTCCATAGAACCTGCTTCATTCACTTTTCCTAAATCAAAATAAACTTCTAAATCTTCAATTTTAATTTCATCGAGAATATTCTTTGCGCCAGTTATTTTAACTTCTGCAAATTTAGCTGCTTCATCACTTGAAATTTTAAATCCTTTTTTATTATTCTTATATTTTACCGGTACATTAGAAATAACCCGTTCACTACTATCCGCTAATTTAACTTCAATATTAACACGTTGAACACTTGTTTTTGTTACCCCGTTTGGTGCAATAATTGGCATCGTAACACTCTTATCACCTTCAAAGGTACTAGCTGGTAATTGAATAATAATCTCATTAATATCCGCTAGAACACTTTCAGGTCCATAAATAGTTAGTGCTTGCGTATCAAGTTTAACCGAAGTGATTGCCTTACCATTTGGTATTTTACCAACTGGTACAATCGTAATTGGAACATTCTTCGTTGGTGTTGTTACTTCTACCTTTGTTTTCATTGTTGTTGGTAGAATATCAACTTCAACTCGATTTCCTTTTTGATCATAGGCAACAATTTGCGCATCTCGCTCAAATGTCTTATCAACACCACTAACATCAATAAGTGCTTTCACAAATGCAATCTTATCAACTGTTTCTTGTGATGCATGGACAATAACTTCACTTGTTTCAAATTCAGGTTTGCTCAATGAATAAATTTGATCCATTTTATCCGTATTAACAAAGTCATAACCTAAATTAAATACCTTAGTTGTTTTACGTGATATTTTCACAACAACACTACTTGGTTCAATAATTACATCTAATCGTTGTGAAAAGTTATTTGGTTTTAAAGTAACTTCATGGCTTCCTTCTGATAGATCACTCAAATCAGCAACAACCCCATACGTGCTCTTCTGTGAGTTCACAAGCGCAATATCACTCGCTTCCCCAACTACTTTCACATTTACGGTTTCCGGCAATCCACTTACTTCATATACTTCTGTACTTACCGTAGCCGTAACTGGGATATTCTCTAAAGTAATCGCACTACTCTTTGAAATAAATACATTTTCACTGCCATTTCCGACATTAATAACCGCATAAATTAAGATTGCCAGAAATAAAGCAACAATCTTTCCATGTTTTTGAGAGAATAATACTTTATCAATCCAACTACTTAACCAACGAAATGATTTCGCCATTGAAATTTCAATGCTTGCGTAAGTCTTCGCAAACTTTTGACCTTTTTCCGCAATTGATTTCGCTAATTCTGTTTTACCTTCACGGCTTAACTCGGAACGTTTTTTCTTTGCCATTATGAATCCCTCCCTTCACGATCATCGTTTAGGGTATCTTTTTTCTTCTTCGATTTTGTATAACTCACATGTACCTTTTCTTTTTCTTCTTCCTCTTCAACTTTAGCTTCTACTTTTACTTTAGCTTTAGCTTTTTTAACAGGTTTTTCTTCTGTTTCACTCTTTTTGACTCTTTTCTTTTTCTCTGGTTTAAAGATAAAATCATCTTTTACTTCTTCATCTAATAATACATCGATTTTATTATCATCAAGAATAGCAGTAAATAAACTATCGATATCTTCGCCAACCGGATTCATAATCTGTGGTATTGGTTCCTCTTCAATCTTTACTTCCGCTTCTTTTTTCTTAGACTTCAATATTCTAGGTTTCTTTTCCTTAACTTCAATCTTTACTTCTTCTTTTGTTTCTTCTTTTACTTCGACAGGTGTTTCTACTTCTTTTTCTTTCTTCTTTCTCACAAAACGTTTACTCTTTTCCCCATCTTCTTTCTCCACTTTTTTATTTTTACCTTTAAAATAATTAGCGAAGATACTTGTTTTAGATTTAGCTGGTTCTGCTTTTTCAACGTTTTCAATAAGTTCTAAATCACTTTGTTTACTAATTTTATTACTTAAGACTTCATTTTGAGTCTGACAAATAATCATTAATAAGTACTCACGTAAAGCTTTTTCACTAACAATCGTTAAATTACCAGCTTCCGCAATTGAAATATTTCCAGTTTCTTCCGAAACAACAATTGTAACCGAATCCGTGATTTCAGAAATACCAACCGCAGCCCGATGTCTTGCCCCATAACTTGACGGGAAATCCTTAGTCGTTGGTGGGAAATAAGCCGCAGCACAAGCAATCTTAACTCCTTGAATAATAACGGCACCATCATGAAGTGGTGTTCCTGGAACAAAGATAGAACATAATAATTCACTTGTGACAACGGAATTCATCTGCGTACCAGTTTTAATGAAATCCGATAATGAATGACCTTGTTCCAATGAAATAAGCGCACCAGTCTTTGTTTTTGACATAGCAGTACAAGCCTTTACCAGTTCATCAACTAGCCGCTCACGCTCATTAATCGTAAGCGTTGAAATACGTGAAAAGACACTCGTTTTTCCTAGTTTTTCTAGTAAAGCACGAATTTCTGGTTGGAAAATAATAATGATAGCAAGAAATCCCCATGTGACAAATAAATTTGCTAAGGCTTCTACTGTTTTTAAGCCAAGGATTGTCGCAAAGAAATGAATAATAAATATTAATAAAATACCTTTAAAAATCTGAATGGTACGTGAATTGTTTCTAACAATTTTAATACAATAATATATGACAACCCAAACAATACTTATATCTAATACCAATCTAAGTAGTGCAATGATGTTGTTTATCGTTAAGTAATCGAACATACGTCCACTCCTTTCGCTTTCTACATTATATCATAAACATAAAACCATTACTCATAATTTTATTTAAGTAAGGATGTATCTTATTCCATTATATACTTAATACAATTTCCAACTGACTTAAACTCATTCTTTGCGATTTTTTGAATTTCATCGGGTGAGCTTTCCATACAAAATCCATGAAAATAAGAAATCATAGAAATATCATTATAAGAATCACCAATACTATAAACTTGTTTTTCATCAAAACCAATTTTATCAATTAGATAAGTAAGTCCGGTTGCTTTAGATACTCCATTAGGTACAATATCAATACAGTTTACATTAACATAAGCATTAATATAATCCTTAAAGTTTTCATTTATATAAGCAGCAATATCATGCGATTCATTATTATTTTCAAGTGAAATTACAATTTGCGCAATTTTCTTTTCCTTGCGTATTTCTTCTTCACTAATGCTTGCAGCCATATAGCCATACTTAGAATCATTCGCTTTTGTATTTACAACTGTTTTAGATCTTTGAACTCCATTATTTAAAACATAAGCGATACAGTTAACTGTTTTTATATATTCAACGCAGCCAGTTGCAGCATTAAAATCAATAAAGTTCTCTTTCATCTTAGTAAAATTATGATCGTATACAACACCACCATTATTCCCAATGATATAATCAAACTCAAATTGATTGATTGCTACTTCTTCACGAATTGATTCAATGCTTCTTCCTGTTACTAATACAAATAAATTTCCTTGTTTTCGAAATGCTTTAATAGCTTTTTTCTCATCTTCGTCAACTCGTTTATTAATTCTTAATGTTCCATCATAATCACTCGCTAATAATTTCATCATAACCTCTCTTCTTAACGTTTCTATTTTACCAGATTTATGAGCAAATACAACTAAAACAACATTGAGTAGCGTATCGATATCCATTATTTACCGATACAATCAATACATAGAAGTACTCCTCTTTCACATAATAAAAACAGGAGGTGTTAAACATGTCACAGAAAAAATTTCGCCCAGGAATGAATTGTGAGAAAAGTGGTAAATACAATGAATATGATGAAAAAGGTAAACTAGTAATTTCTGATGTAGAAGTTGAAAAGGGAAAAAGATTTCCCCCTGCTCAAGAAGCAAATTGTTATTATTCACAAAAATAGATTAATTAATCTGGTAATCCAACCACATGGTTGGATTCCTTTTTATTTAGTTTGTAATAGAAAGCAATCATTAATAATAATTCTGCACCAATCCATGCCCCTGCTTCCGCAAAAGCGATCCCTTTAAAGCCTAATAATGTCGGAATACACAGTGCTACAAGAATTCGACAAACTAGTTC
Organism: Erysipelotrichaceae bacterium; assembly: GCA_036641395.1. Lineage (GTDB taxonomy): Bacteria > Bacillota_I > Bacilli_A > Erysipelotrichales > Erysipelotrichaceae > JAVXTH01. The sequence continues at coordinate 3,172 of JAVWEY010000036.1, read as the reverse complement.
AACAATACCAGATATCATTGGAATAAAGGTATCCCCCATTCCTTGTAGGGATGAGCGATAGATAAACAATAAGGATAGAACCCATAGAAATAGACTTGTAATGAAGATATATTCATAAGCAATTGAAATTACTTTAGTTTCACTTGATGATACGATGATTGAGATAAAATCTTTTCCAAATACAATTAGAACAAGTGTTATAAAAGCATATAAGATTAAAGATAAACGAATACATTTATGAATTCCATCGCGGATCCGATCAATTCGATTTGCCCCAAGGTTTTGACCAATATAAGCAGCCATAGCAAAGCCAAATGTAACCCCTGGTTGTTCAATTACCATCATAATTCTAGAAGCGGCAGAGTATGCAGCAACATATGTAGAACCAAATCCATTTACCATTAATTGTAGAATCATCACCCCACTTGCGGTAACCGAGTTCATACATGCTACTGGTAAACCTAATTTAATTAAATCAAATGATATTTGTTTATGAAATACCCAATCGCTTTTATTTGGTTGAATAAAATCAATTTTCTTTATCATAAAAAAGCAGAATAACATCGCACACAGTTGGGCAATAAGGGTTGCCCATGCAGCTCCTTCCACTCCCATTTTAAAACCAATTACAAAGACAATATCTAATACGATATTCACAACCGTAGCCGCTATCATCGCATACAAAGGTGTTTTAGAATCACCTAAGGCTCTTAATATACTTGAAAATAAGTTAAAGAAAATGGTAATGATCATTCCTCCAAAGATAATTTGAATATAATGTGTTGCCTGATTAATTATATTATTAGGTGTATTCATAATTCTTAATAAATCATAAGCTCCAAGGACACTTAACATAGATATAAGAATACCAATCAATAAGGATAGATAAATTGACATTGTATAAATCTTACGCATCTTTTGATAGTCATTTGCCCCAAAAGCATGGGAGACCATAATCGCAAAGCCTTGGGCAAGACCAATTACAAAGCCTAGGATAAGAAAGTTAATGGAACCGGTTGAACCAACTGCTGCAAGTGCATTTACCCCAATTCCTCGACCAACAATAATCGTATCGACCATACCATATAATTGTTGAAAGATATTTCCTATTAAAAGCGGAATTGAAAAGGATAATAATAACTTTGTTGGATTTCCTCTTGTCATATCTTTAACCATTCTTATCAACTCCTTACATTCCTTCTATTATAAACTAATTGTAAGTATTTGTACCTATGTTATGACAAATTATTTAACATTCCTTTGTTTTATTCCCTATCAATTTATGTTAAAATATAACCGGTTTGAAAATCGAGGTACACTTATGAAAGAACATATTAAAAACGTTTTCGCTGTTATTGCTTCGCTATCAATCATTTTGATTATTCTAATCACAAGCATTGATTTCCATGCTTTTAACCGCTCTTTTTATGAAAGTGAATATAAAGATATGCATACAGCACAATCAATGGGCATGAGCCAGAATGGTTTAATGAGTGCTACCAGTACTTTATTAGACTATCTACATGATGAGCGAAATGATATAAAAGTAAGCGAATCCGTATATGGAGTAGATCGTGAAGTCTTTAATGATCGAGAAACGATGCATATGGTGGATGTAAAGAATTTATATCAAAATGTATTAAGTTTAAGAAAAATGGCAATCATAGGTTGTGCGATTTCTCTTGTTTATTTATTTATTGCTTATCGTAAAAAGGCATTCTTAACGCTAAGTATATATTTTAATAAAGTAGCCACAATCTTTTTACTCGTTATCGCTGCTATAGCAATATGGGCACTTTGTGATTTCTATAGTTTTTGGACTGGATTTCATCGCTTATTCTTTACCAATGATTTATGGTTACTAAATCCTGCAACTGATTTAATGATTAATATGTTTCCCCAAGATTTCTTCTTCCACATGGTATTTAGAATTACCATTACCTTTTCCATCCTCTTTGGAAGCTTATTTATTGTAAGTAAAATATATTTAAAGAAATGGCGTAAAGCAAACATTGAGGATATTAACTCAACAAAGGAGCATTACTTATGAAACGAATTATTTTAGCAAGTGAATCACCAAGACGAAGAGAATTAATGATGATGATGGATATTCCTTTTACGACAAAGCCATCTCATTGTGAAGAATATTTTAATGATCAAATTGCGATTAGTGAAGCAATTGAAGCAATTGCTTTACAAAAAGCAAAAGTAGTATTAGAAAACTTTCCTCAAGAGATTATTATTGGTGCTGATACCGTCGTTGTCATCGACAACGAAGTATTAGGAAAACCCCATGAACCAGAAGTTGCCATCAACATGTTACGAAGACTATCAGGCCGTACTCATAAAGTAATTACTGCGGTATCGATTTTATCGCCAATTGGAAATGAAACATTCCATGTGGAAACAGAAGTTACTTTCTTTCCATTAAGCGAAGAAGAAATACTTCGTTATGTAAATAGTAAAGAACCACTTGATAAAGCGGGAGCCTATGGGATTCAAGGTAAAGGTGCCTTCTTAGTTGAGCGTATTAATGGTGATTACTATAATGTAATGGGCTTACCAATTTCTACTCTTTATCGTAAACTACAAAAATACATTGATAACTACTAATTGAAACCTAATCATCTACTAATTTGTTCCTAATAAAAGTTTTTGACTTTGAAGTCGAAAACTTCTTTTTATTACCATGTTTTTGACTTCAAAGTCAAAAACTTGACAATTCAGCAATAAGGAAATATACTCCTGTCTTTGACAGTCAATAGACAAAAAAACCTCAAATAACGCCTTAGTTAAGGGATATTTTGAGGTTTTCTGTTATGTACCGATATATAGTAATATTTTATCTTTCTTTTGTTTTTCGAATAATAGATCTTATTTTAGATTTTTTAATAATCTGTGTATCTGTATGAAAATCGAATAGGTCATGTAGTTTGTCTGTTAAGTCTGTCCTTTTATAGGTGGGAATATAACCATAACCATCGATGGAACATACATTCATATCTCTTAATGCAGTTAAAGTAGATTCAACGGTATATTCATTTTCTAATTTTGATTCTAATAGTCGATAAATAAGTAAAGATAGGAAACATATTAAGAAATGTGCTTTGATTCTGTCTTCTCTCTGTAAATAGATAGGACGTGCTTCAAAGTCCGTTTTCATAATTCTGAA
>JAVWEY010000035.1:0-16770 GCA_036641395.1 Erysipelotrichaceae bacterium | reverse complement strand
AAATTCATGATACTTTGGCATCTCAACTTGAGATCGTTAATAATGTAGAAAAAATTATAAATACTGGAAATCAATCTCTTGATCTGATTTTCACATCCTATATTAAGGCTTTTGAAAAGAATCATATTGAATTTATAACGAATCACTTTGATGGAGAAATTAAAATAGACAAGATTGATTTTTATACGCTATTAGGTAATTTAATAGATAATGCAATTGAGAATTGTTCTTCTACTACAAACAAGAAAATTTTATGTGATATATATGAAGAAAATAACACGCTTTTTATAACATGTAAAAATACTTGCTTGAATAATCCCTTATTAGATAACCCTAAATTCAATACAACAAAACTTAATACATCAAATCATGGCATTGGCTTAAAATCAGTTGAAATGATTGTAAACAAAAATAATGGAATGATTAATTATGACTATTCAATAAATTATTTTATGGTAAAAATATCAATTGTAAATTCAAATAACCAATAACATATTTACGATTGATGATTGAAGTATTTATATTTGGCAAGTTTTACTAGCCTTTTTTAACTTTAATTGCTATACTTAAAAAAATCGCTGAGTATCTCAATGGAGAACTTCACAAAGGTGCAATTTCAGTGGACAGCCCACAGTAATATAGATGAGAACGCTAACACGAGAAAGATCACAAGGTACAATTCGCAGAATGTACTGAGTGGTCTTTTAATTTGCCCAGAGTGTGGTGCAAATTATCGAAGAATTACCAAACCGTACGGCGAGGTTGTTTGGCGATGTGCGAGCAAAGTTGAGGCGGCCAAATCTGCTTGCAAACATTCATCAACGGTCAGCGACAAAGCGGACAAAGCAATGCTCTGCGAGCTTTTGGATATGGCTGAATTTGACGAGAAAATTGTCAGAAATAACATTGAAGCAGTTTGCATTCAATCCGATGGCAGCCTTGATGTAGAATATAAGGTTGAACCGATGCAAATAATGGGATATTTGGGCTGTTTAAATCCATTTTGCAGTGATATAATATTCATATAAGTAAAATTGAGCTAAGGGGATTACGATGGCAGAAACAGAAGAGCGTGCGGAAGCAATATGGACTTAAGAAATCTCCATTGAAAAAATCCTAAAACAATTGGTATCAAAGGATATTTTTACGCAGGAGCAGGCGGATGAATACTCCGAAATGCTGTTTCAGCAACTCAATCCCGATAAAAACCCCGGCTTTCGGCTGTCCTCAATCGGCAGAAAAATGAGGTCGCTGGAATCAAGTTTTAACGTATTTGTTTCGCTGACCGATATTGTCCGTGAGAAAGATCCGAAATCGCCCGGCTACCTCGTGCAGTGCTGGATGCGCAGCAGCAACACGGTCCAGTATTTTCGGCTGTGGGAGAAGCTCAACAATCCAGAATTTCTTGATGACGAGTGCGACAAACTGCTAAAAGTCATTCGTACAACCCCGATTACCCTTACGCCGAAAATGTGGGTCAGCACCACCAAGGCGATTGACATCACCTCCAAAGCAATGAAATACAACGGAACGCTGGCACATTTCGAGATTGCGGATACCTTTCGGGCGTGGCTGTTTCTGGAAGTGATGTTGGAGATGGTGCGGCAGTGTAGAATGCAAGCGAGTGAAAGCGAGGTGGCAACATGAGTAAAAAGACCAATATCATTTCGGTGCAGGACGTTTCAGTTTCAATCGCCTCATTTCACGAAGACGATTACATTTGCATCACAGATATGGCGAAAGCAAAATCCGGCGAATCAAGAGCCGCAGATGTAATAAAAAACTGGCTCAGAAACCGCTCTACGCTTGAATTTTTGGGGACATGGGAAACGCTGTACAACACCGATTTTAAAGTGGTCGAATTCGACCACTTTAAAATGCAAGCGGGACTTCCTACCTTTACTTTGAGTACCAAACAGTGGATTGAGCAGACGAATGCGATTGGTATTTATGTGCAGGCGGGCAGATATGGTGGTACTTACGCCCACAAAGACATCGCCTTTGAATTTGGTTCTGCCATTAGCCCTGTGTTCAAATTGTATCTGATTAAGGAATATCAACGGCTCAAGGACATTGAAAACGACCGAACAAAGTTGGAATGGACGGCAAAACGTTTTTTGTCGAAGGCAAATTACTTGATCCATACGGATGCCATCAAAAATTATGTGCTGCCAAATAGCGATTATACCAAGCAAACGGAATGGCTCGCCTATGCCGACGAGGCGGATTTACTAAACGTTGCACTGTTTGGCTTCACAGCAAAGCAGTGGCGAGAGACAAATCCGGAGCTTGCAAAGAAAAGTAATGTGCGAGATTTTGCAACGATTAACGAGTTGACGGTAATGTCAAATTTGGAGACACACAATCGGAGCTTATAAAGAGTGGCAAAAGCAAGGTAGAACGATTTGAGATTCTGCTTGGAATCGCAAGGTATCAGCTGACGGTTTTGGATGAGGCAGAAAAGATGAGGGATTCAAAAAAACTACCAATGGCAAGCGACTAAAAGCACATTGTTGCAAAGCGATTTAGACAGAATATACCATGTAGCATACATAGTGCAGCGATTTGAGGTGAATTTGCTATGGAGAATAATCTTAACAGTTTAAATAAACTTAAGTCAGATATGCAATCAATCGAAGTTCTTACCCTTTTATTGCCAAGAGCTCAACGAAAGCAGCTCAAAGAGATGAAACAGCAATTAGTGCATATGGAACAGCAAATCAGTCTATCTAACACAAGATTTATCAAAAATTCGATTCGATGAGAAATGCAAAGTAGCAGAAGAAATCGGTTTAATTGAATCATTTACTTAGCGCAAGAGGATAAAAGAGGACGATGCAGAGCGTGAATTGATAAACTTTCGTAACGAACTGAATAGCATTTATGAAACATGAAATGCAATTCACATTCATGCCGAAGTAAAAAAAGAAATAGAATACCATCTGGAATTATCAATGCTTGCATATAAACGGATGAATCCTTTCGTTGCGCAAATCAAAAGAAAGCTTACAAAGGATATGAAAATATAAAAAATTGTAATACTTAAATTCTTTGCTTGCTCAAAAACAGCTGGCATCTTTATTGTTCGCCTAAGACATTCATAAAAAAACTCTCAAACTCTTATTCATAGATTGAGAGTTTTTTGATTAGATAATTCATCCTTGAAATTATAAACATAGGCATACCTGTCTCGATTATTCTGAATCTCTCTGTAAGTTTTACTAGCCTTTTTTAACTTTAATTGCTATACTTAAAAAAAGAAACATCGTACATCAAAGTATCCATTCTAAGAGAATGATAATAGGTTCATGGGCAATCAAAAAAACTTATGATAACTTATCATTCTCTTGTTTTATAATAAGAATTAAAAATAATTTTAAATTAATGCAATAAAATGACATTCTATAACGTTATATTATCAGAAAGGAAATATGAATATGCATATTAAGGGGATTCGTACAGAAAGCCAACTCGCAATAAACGAATTATTAATGGATAAAATCGCTTGTGGAGACGAAGAGGCATTTATCGTATTGTATAACAATACGAGTAAATCCGTATATTCTTATATTCTAGCACTCGTAAGAGATTGTGATCTAGCTGAAGATTTCACACAGGATACTTACATCTCAATTAGAAAGAACATCTCACAATATCAGCCATTACAAAAACCAATGGCATGGATCTTTCGAATTGCTAGGAATCATGTTTACTCTTATTTTCGTAAACAAAAAGTGACAAGTGAATACAACGATGAAGTTTTATATGATATGAGTAATTTCTCAGTTGAAAAAGACGGACTTGATTCTATCGTATTACAAACAGCATTACAAAAACTTAATCAAAAAGAGAGAACTATCATTATTCTCAACGCCATTAATGGATATAAATTCAGAGAAATTGCAGAATATTTAGAAATTCCATTAGGAACCGTGTTGGCTAGTTACCATCGAGGCATTTTCAAGCTTAAAAGTATTTTGAAGGAGATAATAGAATGAAAACAAATAAAATAAAAGAATTATTAAACACAGCTGTTTCAAAACAAGTACCCCCTCTATTAGACTCCATCGTTGAAGTTCCCATCATAAAAAAGGAGGTATTCTCAATGAATACACAAGTAGAAAAAAAATCGAACAAAAGATCAATGCTTATGTTTGCTACCGCTTCTATCGCTGTTTGTTGTCTAGGATTCTTTGCCATTACATCACTTGGAGATAAAGAAGATATTACCCTTTCTTTGGATATTAACCCTTCCATTGAATTAGCACTTAATAAAAATGAAAAAGTAATCAAAGTTGAAGCTAAGAATAAAGATGCTGAAAAGATCATTGCTAATATGGATTTAAAAGATGTTAAATCAGATGTTGCTTTAAATGCAATTGTTGGATCTTTATATAAGAATGGTTACTTTGATGAAAAAACAAAAGATAATGATGTATTATTAAGTATTTCTAATAAAGATAAAGCAAAAACAAAAGAATTAGAATTTAAATATGTTAAGATGCTAAAAGGTATCTTAAATGAGAATAAGACTTCAGGAATTATTCTTGCTCAAAAAGATGCTTTAAATGAATCTACTAAAAAACTATCTGAAAAGTATAAAATTTCAGTTGGAAAAGCTTCTTTAATTGAAAAAATATTAGCGAAGAGTTCAAATCTAACTTTTGAACAATTAGCAAAAATGAATATTAAAGATATCGTTGGTTTTATGAATGAAAACAAGTTAAAAGTCGATGATATTGATACGCAGGATACGGATGATGCGGAAGATTTATTAGATGATTTACAAGATGCAGAAGAAGATAAAATAGAAGATGCTGAAGAAGCAAAAGAAAAAGAAGAAGAAAAAGCAGAAGACGAAGCAGATAAAGCAAAAGAAAAAGCAGAAAAAGAAAAAGATAAAGCTAAGAAAGAACAAGAAAAATTAAAAGAACAACAAGAAAAAGAACAAGAAAGACTTGAAAAGGAACAAGAAGCAGCTCAAGATGCAGAACAAGAAGCAGCCGAAACTCCAGAAACAGAAGAACCTGCTCAATAAGGATAACGGCGCTTGCATAATCATAACCTTTCCTAACAATCAACATTAAAAAAGCTATGACAAGTGATGAGAATGAATCGTTCTCTTACTAGATCATCGCTTTTTCTTTTACAAATATAGATTGAAATAATGACGTTATTATTATAAAGTAAGGCTATAGAATAAATGGAGGTGTCACCATGAATTCAAGTAAACGACTTAAACTTCTATTTGCCATCTGCTTTTTTATACTAGTCTGCTTTGCAATTTTCATCTTTCTTCATTTTAATTTTGGAAAAGAAGATAAACAACCTAATAATCCAAAACCTACCGAAGTAAATAAACCGAAAGATAATAAACATGAAGAAGACAAAGAAAATCAAGAAATTATAATCAAAGAACCTGAAAGAATTACAATGCAATTAGATTTAATTCAAAGCGTTCAAGAGAATAATTATTATTGTGTTCCTGCCTGTGTTCAAATGATTTTACGATATCACAACATTGAAGTTAGTCAGGAACGCTTAGCAACTGAAATGAATACCCATCCAATTACTGGAAGTGAGTATATTGATACTGCCAAAGTCTTAAATAAATACCTATTTAACAAGAGTGAGATAAAAGGTAATGAACCAGGTTATCGAATTCAAACGATTGGAATTAAAGATCAAAATCCACAAATTATGATTGATTTGCAACAACGTATAAAAATGGATATTAAAACTGGTGACCCTATTTTAGTCGCAATTAATCAAAATATCTTATACCCAAAATTAAATATAGCCAATCATATGATTTTAATCATTGGTTATGATTTATTAGAAGATCAAATACAATCTTACCATTATATTGATCCAAGTTATGCAGTTCAAGATGAAATAAAGAAGGGGTTTAAAACAGTTAGTGTTGAAGCATTACGCCAAGCAATCATTAATAATGAAGAACCGGCTTATATTTGGTAGATTATTTTCATATATTTCCATTTGTTTACATAATATTTCAGAAACTTGTTGACATGTATTTTCATATCGACTATACTATGGTTAACATTTCATCAGCTAAGATAAGAAATAGTATCTATAAATGATATCAAAGAGAGTCTTCATTTGCTGAAAGAAGACATATCAGATATAGAGAACACATCTTGGAGCTGTAAGGGCGAATTCAGTAGTCTTTACCGGTTAATACCCGTTAAACATATTGAGTAAGTAATTACTCGTCGAGGTCAATATTGTGAGATATTGATAAATCGAGGTGGAACCACGCAAGTTTAATAACTTTCGTCCTCTGTAGTATCAAGAGGATGAGAGTTTTTTTAGTTGATGATGAAATGAATTTAAAAAGGAGGATTTAAAAATGAAAAAGATATTACTCTGTATGTTGTCACTTGTATGTGTCATCTCATTAAATGCTTGTTCCAATAAGGGAGAAGAACAAGATAAAAAATCGCTTGTTATTGGTATTGATAATACCTTTGCACCAATGGGATTTAAGAATGACGAAGGGAAAATTGTTGGCTTTGATGTAGATGTTGCGAAAGAGGTCGCAAAGAAAATTGATAAGAAAATTAGTTTTCAAAATATTGATTGGGATTTAAAGGAAACAGAATTGGAAACCGGTAATATAGATTTAATTTGGAATGGTTATTCTGTAACTCCTAAACGTAAAAAAATGGTTTTATTTTCGGATGCTTATCTAAAGAATCGTCAAATTATTATCACAACTGATAAAACCGGTATTCAATCAAAAGCCGATATTGCTGGTAAATCCTTATCTGTTCAAAAGAACTCAAGTGCATATGAAGCAGTTATGAAAGAAACAACTTTTGTGGAAGGACTTAAAGGTTCTGCTCCAATTCAATTTGAAACAAATAATGATTGTTTTATGGATTTAGAAGCAGGTAGAAGTGATGTCATTGTCGTTGATGAGACACTAGCTCGTTATTATATGATGCAACAAGATAACGACATAAACTATGTTGTACTAGATGAAAACTTTGGAACTGAGGATTATGCTGTTGGTATGAGAAAGAGCGATAGCAAGCTTTGTAAGAGCATCAACAAGGCATTAGAAGAACTAAAAGAAGATGGTACCTTTGATAAGATAAAAGATAAATGGTTTAAGTAATGGATTTCTTTATCCAATTACTTCCGGCTTTTTTAACTGGCTTAGAAATAACCTTATTCTTTTGGATTATCACATTAATAGCCTCTTTTCTATTATCCTTACCCAATGTATATTTATTGCTTTCTAAGAATAAAATCATTTCAAACTTAATTCATTTCTATATTTATATTATGCGAGGTACCCCACTTTTACTTCAATTAATGTTTGTCTACTTTGGTCTTCCCTATTTAGGGATAAGCCTAGATCGAACCAGTGCCGCTTTATTAACTTTCATTTTAAACTACACAGCTTATTTCACTGAGATTCTGCGTGGTGGTATTCAATCGATTGATGAAGGTCAAAGTGAAGCAGCTATCTTACTTGGATATAATAATCGAACAACCTTTATAAGAATTTTACTCCCACAAGCACTTAGAAACTGTATTCCATCTTTCAGCAATGAAAGCTTAACCCTATTAAAAGATACTTGTTTAATTTCTATCTTAGGAATCGATGAATTATTACGATATGCGAAAATTGCGGCAGGAACCTATGCGACTGGTTTACCTTTCATCTATGTAGGAATCATTTATCTATTATTAAATATTCCAATTTCGCGTGGTCTTAATTATGTAGAAAAACGACTCAATTACTATAAGTAGAGGTGAAAACATGCGAATTCAAATAAAACATCTATATAAATCATTTGGTAAACAAAAAGTATTAAATGATATTAATTTAACCATAAATGAAAATGAAGTAACTGTATTAATGGGCTTGAGTGGAAGTGGTAAAACAACTCTGCTACGATGTTTATGCGATTTAGAAACCATTGATTCAGGAGAAATAATAATTAACAATCGCTATTTAGTAAGAAATGATAACGGCAAACCGATTTACGCTAATAAAAAAGAGAAACAACTTATTCGAAAAGACATCGGTTTGGTATTTCAAAACTATCAATTATTTCCTCACCGCACCGTCATCCAAAACATCATGGATGCTAGCCTTTACCACAAATATTTAAATAAAGAAGAAGCGCTTCAGGAAGCAAAAATCATCTTAGAAAAACTTAAAATAAGCGATAAGCAAGACTGTTATCCTAGTTTTCTAAGTGGTGGTGAAAAGCAACGAGTTGCGATTGCCCGTGCTTGTATCTTACGACCCTCTATCTTATGTTTTGATGAGCCAACCAGTGCACTGGACATCGAATCCATTGATCATGTTGCCAATATAATCAAAGATTTATCAAGTAACATGGCAATCTTAATCATAACTCACGATGAAGGATTTGCCCAAAAAGTTGGTAGTAAATTAATTAGAATTAAAGATATTAATTCTAATATTAGTTCGTAAACCAAATACAGCAGACACTAGTTACAATTACATTTTTGTTTTCATGAGTGTGATAAGTTTATTTGTACTTTTTTACACAGAAAAAAAAGCACATAAAACAAATAAATAATTATATATAAGGGCGAATCTTTTAAGAAGAATCTCGCTCTTATTTTTACTTGACCAACATCAAAGAAAGGTATATCCTAATAAGATATCATATGATTATGATTATATATAAAATAAATATTGATGGGAAGTGAAGTAATTATTATGACCTATAAATGTGGAATTGATGTTGGTTCAACAACATTAAAAGTAGTTATTTTAAATGACATTGACCAAATTATATATAAGAGTTATGAACGTCATAAATCCAAAGTTAGAGAAATGAGTATTTCTAAAATAAAAGAATTAGAACCTTTACTTTCTACTCATGATATTTCAATCGCAATAAGTGGAAGCGCTGGACTAGGAATTGCAAATGATACTGGTTTTCCCTTTGTTCAAGAGGTATTTGCTACTGCCGAAAGTGTGAAACACTATTACCCTAACAGCGATGTGGTAATTGAATTAGGTGGTGAAGATGCTAAGATTATCTTTCTAAAAGGTGCTTTAGAAGAGAGAATGAATTCAACTTGTGCTGGTGGTACGGGAGCTTTCATTGATCAAATGGCTTCTTTATTAAATGTTGATTTAGAAACCATGGATCAATTAGCACTTCAACATAATAAACTTTATCCGATTGCATCTCGCTGTGGTGTCTTTGCGAAAAGTGATGTCCAACCACTTATTAATCAAGGCTGTGAAAAAAGTAATTTAGCCGCAAGTATCTTTCAGGCGGTCGTTGATCAATGCATTACCGGGCTTGCTCAAGGCCGAAAAATTGAAGGTAATGTAATATTTTTAGGTGGTCCATTATATTTCTTAAAAGAATTACAAAATCGTTTTGTTGAAACGCTGCATTTGAATAAAGATGAAGCAGTCTTTCCTAAATTATCTCTATATTTCGTTGCATTGGGAAGTGCTATTTTCGCAAGTAATGAGAAACAAACCTTTTCATATGATCAAATACTTAACCTGATGATAAAAATGGAACATATGAAAAAAGATATCAAAGGCCTTCCACCTTTATTTAAAAATGATAAAGAATATTTAGAATTTAAAGAGCGCCATCATCAAACTAAGGTTGAAACACATGATATTTTAGCCTATCATGGCAATGCGTATTTAGGAATTGATGCAGGTAGTACAACAACAAAACTTGTTTTAATTGATGAAGAAAATCATCTTTTATATGAAAGTTACCATAATAACTTAGGAAATCCTCTAGATGTTGTAAAGAAAGAATTGCTTGATCTATATGCTTTATGTAAAGATCATATTCATATCGTACATAGTGGAGTAACGGGATATGGTGAAGCATTAATTCAAAAAGCTTTTAAAATAGATTGTGGCATAGTGGAAACAATCGCTCATTATCAAGCAGCAAAGTACTTTAACCCCAACGTTGATTTCATTATTGATATTGGTGGTCAAGATATGAAATGTTTTAAGATTAAAGATCATTCGATTGATGATATTTTATTAAATGAAGCATGTTCAAGTGGTTGTGGAAGTTTTATTGAAACCTTTGCCAAAAGTATGGGCTATGATATTGCTACCTTCACACATTTAGGACTATCTGCCCCTCATCCTTATGATTTAGGAACACGTTGTACTGTCTTTATGAATTCATCAGTAAAACAGGCACAAAAGAATGGTGCCACAATCGAAGATATTGCTGCTGGTTTATGTATCAGTGTTGTAAAGAATGCTTTGTATAAAGTAATCCGTGCTAAAAGTGTTGATGATATTGGGAAAGAGATTGTTGTACAAGGTGGTACCTTTCTCAATGATGCCGTGTTAAGAAGTTTTGAACTAGAATTAGGAAGAAATGTAATTCGACCTAGTATTGCTCATTTAATGGGAGCCTATGGTGCTGCTCTAATCGCAAAGTCAAAACATCAAACATCTAGTAGTATCTTGACTTATGATGCACTACGAAACTTTACGCATTCCTCAATTGCTACCAACTGTGGATTATGTGGTAATCATTGTAATTTAACGATCAATGATTTTCATGATGGAAGTAAACATATTGCTGGTAATAAATGTGATCGTGTTTCAAGTGGTAAAACTCATAAAAACAACTTACCAAATTTATATGAATTCAAATATAATTATTTACGTAGTTTAAAAAGTAAACATTCTAAAAGAGGTAAAATTGGCATTCCCTTAGTTTTAAATATGTTTGATCAACTTCCTTTTTGGCATGCCTTCCTTGATTATTTAGGCTTTGAAGTTGTCCTAAGCGATGTTTCTAGTAAAGAACTTTATGGATTAGGGCAACAAAGTATATCAAGTGATACAATCTGTTATCCCGCAAAGCTAGTTCATGGAGCAATTCAATCCTTAATCAACAAAAAAATACCGGCTATTTTTTATCCTTGTATGACTTATAATCTAGATGAACATATGAGTGATAATCATTTTAATTGCCCAATTGTTGCTTATTATCCAGAAGTTATTGAAAGTAACATGGATTTTGAATCCACTAATTTTCTATATCCTTATATATATTTAGATGATAAACATAATTTCAATAAAAAGATGTTTACTTTTTTTGAAGAAAAAGGAATTGAAATATCTTATCTTGAAATCCAATCCGCAAGTAAAAACGCTTATCAAGCATATCACCATTATAAACAAATGATCACTTCAAAAGGAAAAGAAGCAGTTCAATATGCCAAGCAACATAATCTAAAAACCATTCTATTATGTGGAAGACCTTATCATATTGATCCACTTATAAATCATGGAATTGATCGTCTTTTAAATAACCTAGGTTTTGTAGTAGTCAGTGAAGATGCAATTGAAAAACAAATAGAGAAACCAACACTTCATACTTTAAATCAATGGACCTTTCATGCTCGAATGTACAATGCTGCTACGTTTGTAAGTCACCATGAAAATATGGAGTTGATACAACTTGTTAGTTTTGGTTGTGGTATTGATGCTATTAGTAGTGATGAAGTAAAAAGTATACTAAGAAGTCATCATAAATTATATACGCAGATTAAAATCGATGAAATTGATAATCTAGGAGCAATTAATATTCGCTGCCGTAGTTTACTTGCGGCAATGGAAGAAAGGAGTGAAAATAATGGAACATGTTGAATTCACAAAAACAATGAAAAAGACTCATAAAATACTAGTTCCTTATATGTTACCAATTCATTTCCATTTTCTTCAAAATATCTTAAATAAAGATGGATATAAAATAGAACTGCTTATGAATCAAGATCAAAGAGTAATTGATGAAGGAATTAAGAATGTTCATAACGATACCTGTTATCCAGCAACACTGGTTATTGGACAAATGATTTCTGCTTTAAAATATGGCAATTATGATTTGCAACATGTAGCATTAGCGATTACCCAAACCGGCGGTGGTTGTCGTGCTTCTAATTATATTCATCTACTACGAAAAGCCTTAATTCAAGCAGGCTTACCACAAATTCCGGTGATATCGGTAAATTTTTTATCTTTAGAAAAACAAAGTGGCTTTAAACTAACCCCAAAAAATATAGTTCGTTTATTATATGGATTCTTATATGGAGATATGTTGATGTGGATTAAGAATCAATGTAAACCTTATGAAAAAAATATTGGGGAAAGTGATCAATTAGTAAATACTTGGATTCATAAGATTACAGATCAATTTGATTCTTTAAAGTTTATGAACCTTTCTAAAAACTATAAAACAATGCTAAATGATTTTGCTTGTTTAAAACTTGATGTTCGCCCTAAAATACAAGTTGGAATTGTTGGGGAAATCTATATGAAATATTCTCCCTTAGGTAACAATAACTTAGAAGACTTCTTAATTGCAGAAGGTTGCGAACCAATTCTTTCTCCCGTTCTTGATTTTGGTTTATATTGCCTGGAAAACGCTATTCTAGATCATAAATATTATAATCGTAATAAGTATACTTATCGTTTAATTAAATGGGTAGATGCTTATATTCAACACTTACAACACATTGGTTATCAAGCAATTATAAAACAAGGTAAATTCCGCCCCTTTGATACCTTTAAAGAAGTTCAAACTTGCAGTAATGGAATAATTAATCGCGGCGCTAAGATGGGAGAAGGATGGTTACTAACCAGTGAAATGGTATCCTTAATTAAAAACAATATCAATAACATTGTTTGTTGTCAGCCCTTTGGTTGTTTACCAAATCATATCGTTGCGAAAGGAATGATGCGAAAGATTAAAAACCATTATCCACAAGCAAATATCGTATCCGTTGATTATGATTCAAGTGCAACCAAAGTAAATCAAGATAATCGTTTAAAACTAATGTTATCCAATGCCCAATTAAATGAATCTATCATAAAACAAGAAAAAAATATTACTCCCTTTGTTTACGCATATGAAAGCAAATAAAAAGCAAGGTCACCCTTGCTTTTTCAATTAACAGCTCTTTTCACCATTAATTTGGCAGTTTACAATATTAAGTTTTTGTTTTAATATTGCCTCTAACATTGTTAATGAGTCCATCATATCTTGTACACTCTTATTAATACATAATAACTCTTCTGGTGTAATGTCATGTATAGCTAGTGCTGCTTGAATCTTAGCTCCTTCACTATTGGCAATGGCCGCTAATGCTGCTTCTTCTAAAGCTACCGATTCAATTAAATCATTAATCTGTTGTTGATAATTATTCTTAAAGACAAGTGTTGTAGCTTTATTACTTAAAGAACTTCCACTTGCCCCATTTGGGCTTAAAGGATTTAACGTATATTTATAATCCGCTTTTGCTTGGTTTTCAATTGGATTAGGGACTGGCATGGAAATTACTTTTACTTGGAAACTAATCACAACGCTGGCTCCTGGTGCAAGTGAATTACTTAACATAATACCACCTGCTGGGGTTCCACTAAATGGTGCACTTACGCTAAGTGAACCGGGGATATAACTTGTACCATTTGGAATTGCATCACTTATATCTACTTGGTCAAGTGCTACATTTCCTGTGTTCTTAACTAGAACTTGATACGTAATCGTATCCCCTAGATAAGAAATACCTTTATCACTTGTTTTATTTAAACTAAGTTGTGCTTTCACAATATTTGTATTCACCGTATTGCTTGTTCCTGTTTCCTTTGTACCATTAGGAAGTGCAGGGTCAACGGTATAAGCATAATTTACATCAGCTTTATTTGGAATTGGGTTAACAACTGGTACACTATTTCCTACTTTTACCTTGAAACTAATTGTTGCCGTTGAATTTGCGACAATTGGAGCAGTAAGTGTGATATTAGTTGTTGGATCCCCACTAAATGGCAAACTAGCGATTGTAGAACCAGCAACATACGTTGTACCAGCAGGAATGATATCACTTACGACAACATTATTAGCTGATACATTTCCGGTATTGTGCAAAGATAAGTTATACGTTAAAATATCGCCTGGTTGCGCTACTGTTTTATCCACAGTTTTAATAAAATTACCTGATGAATTCAAATCGGCATTGTTAATCATCGTCTTAACAATATTAGTATTGCCTGATGTTCCATTTGGAATACTAATCGATGCCACATTATTTACTTGGGCAATGGAAGTTGCTGCATCTACTTTTACTTGCCAAGATATAATCGCATCACTATTTCCTGGAAGTGAAGTAATTGTAATACCACTAGCTGGACTTGTACCTGTATAAGGTAAGTTAACAATTAAATTACCTGCATAACTAGTCCCACTTGGAATTGGGTCGCTCATTAAAACATTATCAACCGCAAATTCATTAGGATTATGAATCGTCACTTTATAAGTTAAGATATCTCCTAAATCCGCAAATTGTTTATCTACCGTTTTTTCAAATGTTTCTGGAGCTGCATTGGTAATCGTATAAAGGATATTATCACCTAATTGAGGAGTTACATTAATTGGTAACGCTCCTACCGGTGGTGTTTGTCCTCCTGGTGTCAAGTTAACACCTGTTGTGGCAATCGTATAATTCCCTAAAGAACTAATTGAGCCTGGTGCCATTGCTTCATTTAGTGTATACGTATTACCAGGTAGTGCATAAACCGTTGCAATTTCATTTTGAATTCCACTATTCGCACCAGTTGTGAATACTTGATTACTTGGAGTGCCCGCAAGATTCAAATCAAATTGATCCGCGCTATTAATTCTTGAACCAATTCTTTTACGCAACGAAACACGTGTCGTCGCAAAACCAAATGCAACTGCCTCACGTCCATATACTTCAAACGTTAAACTATTAGGTGATAGACTTGTGAAAACATAAGCGGCTTGACTTGATTGATTGGTACCAGTAATGGTAACGCTGTTACTACCAACTCCAGCAAGCGTTGGAGGATTTGGTCCAAGCGTTGTTAATAGATTCCATGGGCCTCCAGTTGTATCAAACTTTAAATATTCCGTATACTGAGGAAACTTATTCGTACTTTCAGCATCCGCTACTACGCCAGTAAAGTTTGTAATGACATTCCCATTCACATCTTTTGCGACTATGTTACTAACAACAATTGTAGATGGTCCTGAATAAGAAGGTAATAAAGGCGCAAATAATGCGGTATTACCAAGTAATCCTGTATAACCTGAATTCCCAAAATAGGAATATAAAAGTGGGGTTGGCACGGCTGTGAAAGGAATAATCGATGCTGGCAAAGATTTCATATCAAAGGTAATCTTCGTTCCATCACTTAAAGTTCCACTCAATCCCGTTTTCACATCTCCTGGGTTTAAAACTAAATTTCCAAAATCAAACCAACCAATGCCTCCAGAACTAGGTCCTGAACCACCGTTTGCGTAAACAAATGACATATAAATCCCTCCTATCTAATTTGTTTGACAAATTGTTTCTTGAAATAAACTTAGTTTATTTTTAAGATTCATTTCTAAACTAATAATACTATCAACCGTATTCTTTACTGATTTATTAGCAGCAAGTAATTGTTCTGCGCTAACATTAGGTGAATTAATAATTTTATTTAATTTCTCACTTTCTGCATTCAGGATATGAGAAATTCCTGATTCTTGATTCGCAATCGATTCTAAAATATCACCGATTGATTCTCCACGAGTAATCGTACCTGGTTTAATAACGGGCATACTCATATAGTTTAACCTCCTCTCGCATTTGAATAAACAATTAGGAAGCATTCTTTATTCAATACATTTTATGTATTTAATTTAATAGTGGATAGGTTAATTCATATAAACTAAAAAAACTAAATGAACACTAGAATAAAATGTCATTTTGCATTATGATATAGAAAGTATATAAGTTGGGAGTTGAAGTTATGATTGGTATTGGTACCCTAGTCAATATGATATCAATTGTTATAGGTTCCATTATTGGTATCTTATTTCATGGCGGTTTAAAAGAAAAGTATCAAAAAATATTAATGCAAGTATTAGGATTATCCGTTATCTTTATTGGTATTTCTGGTGCATTAAAAGAAATGTTTGTGATTAACAAACAAGTCCTAACAACCCAAGGAACACTTATGATGATTCTATCTTTAGTCATTGGATCCTTACTAGGTGAATGGATTGATATTGAAAAGCGAACCCAACATTTTGGTGAATGGCTTCAATTAAAAGTAAAGCGCTTAGGCAATGATCATTTTGTTGAAGGTTTTGTTACGACTTCCCTGATTACCTGTGTTGGTGCCATGGCAATTGTCGGTCCCCTTCAAGATGGTTTATATGGAGACCCAAGTATGCTTTACATCAAGGCTAGTCTAGACTTTATTACTGTATTAATCTTTTCCTCAACGCTTGGCATTGGCGTCATGTTTGCTGCCCTTCCTTTAGGCATCTATCAAGGAAGTATCACTTTATTTGCTACGATCCTATCGCCGATTATGAATGCAGCAATGATATCCAGTTTATCCTTTATTGGATCAATTCTAATATTTGCCCTTGGTGTAAATATGGCATTTGGAACTAAACTAAAAGTAGGTAATATGTTACCCTCTTTAATAATTATTGTTATTTTAAATCTTTTGAAATAATTTTATCTTGTTATCTACTAATAATTATGGTAATCTAGACTAGTTGGGAATGAGGTTCTCCCATGGTTAATTACCTAAACCGCATTTATGCTGATGACTTCTACGTTTTTTTAACGTAGAAGAAATCGGCTTTTTTATTACTAGGAGCCAACTATAGTTAAGTCAAGAGAAAATTGAAGGAATTATAGAAGTTTCTTAAGTTCTTTGAAAAGTGA